>NZ_VNIB01000010.1 GCF_008124615.1 Geothermobacter ehrlichii | reverse complement strand
TCACGAGTGTACTTCCTTCTCTTCGAAACCATGCCAGTCCTCCTGACGCTGTTGTAGCAGCTTTTCGGACTGTCCACAATTTCGGGGGAAGGTCAGGTGTGGGGGCGGTCGTCAATAGCGGACACAAAATGGCTTATGCGGTACGGCGTTCTTTGAAATACCTTTGCTCATAGGCCGCAGAGAAACCAACATGATTTTGGTTGAAACCACAAACAAGAATTTTGTTTCCTAGCCGCGGATGAACGCGGATGACGCGGATCAAGTCGTAAAACCTGAGAAATCAACGATTCGGGTTTTCAATCCGCGTGCATCGGCGTCATCGGCGGCTGGAATTTTCGGCCAACCTGCCTCAGGCCGGAGCGCCGGCCCAGCCACCCCTGGCCGTCGCCCGCCCACCGCGGCGGGAACGGGATGCGGCTTCACTTCGTCCGGTGGCCGACGGGCGCGAAGAGCGCCGCGAAGGAGCCGATTCTTGACGCGCGCTTTCGGCAACACCATAGTCGAAGCCCACCAGGGTGCGACGTTCCAGCCTGGTCTTGAGTACCTTTTCGATCGCCCTGATCTGGGCGGCATCTTCGCTACTCACCAGGGTGAAGGCGTCGCCGCTGCGCGCTGCCCGCCCGGTGCGGCCGATGCGGTGCACGTAGGCCTCCGGGGTCGCCGGGATGTCGTAGTTGATGACGTGCGACACCTGGCTGACGTCGATGCCGCGGGCGGCGATGTCGGTCGCCACCAGGATCTGGTAGCGGCCGGAGCGGAACCCGTCAAGGGCTTCCCGGCGCCGGTTCTGCGACAGGTTGCCCTGCAACGAAGCGGCCCGGTAACCGGCCTTTTCCAGCTGCTGCCCGAGCCGCCTGGCGCGATGCTTGGTGCGGGTGAAGACCAGCACCGCCCCGGTCTGCGACTGGCTCAGCAGGGCCAGCAGCAAGGCGGTCTTCCGCTTCTGCCCGACCGGGTAGAGGGCGTGGCTGACGGTGCCGGGAGGGGCGCTGTTGGCGACCTGTACGGTAACCGGATTCTGCAGGACCTCATGCGCCAGGCCGCGAATCGCATCCGGCATGGTGGCGGAGAAGAGCAGGGTCTGGCGTCTGGCCGGCAGCGCCTTGAGAATGCGGCGGATGTCGGGGAAGAAGCCCATGTCGAACATCTGGTCGGCCTCATCGAGCACCAGCACTTCGAGTTTCGACAGGTCGATGGTCCCCTGGCCGATATGATCGAGCAGGCGTCCCGGGCAGGCGACGACGATCTCGGCGCCGGCCTTCAGTCTGCCGATCTGCGGGTTGATGTTGACCCCGCCGTAGATGGTGACGCTGCGCAGACCGGTTCTGGCGCCAAGGGTGGAGATGGCGTCGTGAATCTGCTCGGCCAGCTCCCGGGTCGGGGCGATGATCAGGGCACGGACCCGGCCGCGCGGGCCGCTCATCAGCCGGTGCAGGATCGGCAATCCGAAGGCCGCGGTCTTGCCGGTGCCGGTCTGGGCCAGGCCAAGAACGTCCCTGCCGGCCAGAACCTGCGGGATCGCCTCGTTCTGGATCGCGGTGGGAGTGACGAATTGCGCCGCCTCGATGCCGGCGGCGACCTTGGGATGAAAGTTGAAACGCGAGAAACTCATAAATTCCTTTGTTCGGTGTCGAAAGACCTGCCGCCGGCGCCGATTCGCGATCGGCTTCAGGTCCGGATAAAGAAAAAGCCCCGGATGCATGTCCGGGGCTCACGAATGCTTGTCGTTGACTCTTCCAGGAACAGCGCTTGCGGTTAAGCAGTCCCCACCATAACAGGTCGGACCGGGGACGTCAACCGGCTTTCCCGACGCCGCCTGAAGATCGATCGTTACTCAGTGCAGATAGCGGATGAAAAGAGTCGCCGTGGTGAAATAGATCAGGATGCCGGTGATGTCGTTGGCGGTCTGGACGAAGGGGGTGGCGGCGATGGCCGGGTCGACGCCGATCCTCTTGAAAAAGGTCGGGGCCAGCACGCCCATGGTGGCGGCGACGTTGATGGCCACGGTCATGGCGATGCCGACCACCAGGCCGAGATAGGGATTGTGGTGCCAACCCCAGGCGACCAGACCGACGGTCAGGCCGCAGACCATCCCCATGATCAGGCCGACGCGCATCTCCTTGAGCAGCACCCGGCGCAGGGTCGACATGTCGATCTTGCCGGTGGCAAAACCGCGGACAACGATGGTCGCCGACTGGCCGCCGACGTTGCCCCCCATGCCGGTAATGACCGGAATGAAGGAAATCAGGGCGATGACATCCCTGATGGTGACCTTGAACCGCCACATCAGGTAGCCGGTGATGACGCCGCCGAAGAGGTTGGTCAACAGCCAGGGCAGCCGCAGGCGGGCGATCTTGAAGGCCTGGTAGCCAAGCAGCAGCTCCTCGTCGCTGGCGCCGGCCATCTTGTAGATATCCTCGGTCGCCTCCTCGCGGATGACGTCGATGACGTCGTCAACGGTGATCAGACCCATCAGCTTGTTGCTCTCGTCGACGACCGGCACGGCAAGGATGTTGTACTTTTCGACCACGCGGGCGACCTCTTCTTGGTCCATGTCGACCCGCACGCTGATCACGTCGCGGATCATGATGTCGCGCAGCACCGTCTCGGGCGACACGGTCAGAAGCTGGCGCAGAGAGAGAACTCCGACCAGGTGGTTGTGTTCGTCGGTGACGTAGAGGTAGAAGACCATCTCCACGTCGCCGGCATCCTGCAGGGCCTGGATCGCCTCACGGACGGTCAGGTCCTCGCGCAGGGAGAAGATTTCGGTGGCCATGATGCCACCGGCGGTATCCTCCCCGTACTGCAGCAGTTCCTCGATCTCCTCCGACTCCTCATCCTTCATCAGGCCGAGGATTTCGGCGGCCAGCTCTTCGGGCAGGTTCTGCACGATATCGGCGGCGTCGTCCCGCGCCATGTTCTGCAGCAGCTCGAGGATCTGCTGCTTGTTGAGCTGGGCCAGCAGCCGGGCGCTGACAGCATGGTCGAGCTCGGCCAGCACGTAGCCGGCGACCTCCGGCTCGCTGATCAGGCCGAAGAGCAGAGGCTGCTCCTTGTCGTTGAGATAGCGGAAGAGATGGGCGATATCGGCCGGGTGAATCTTGCCCAGCAGCTTGGTCAGGTTGGAATAGGCGCCGCGGCGCAGCAGCCGCCTGGTGGTTTCGAGGAGTCGCTGAAGTTTCTGTTCCATGTCAAGACCTCCTCGAGCGGATTTTCGTCCCGCACCGCCGGCAGAAATCGGCGAAAAGGCATCAATGGGCCGGTGCCGGCCAACAGGTGTGCGGCAGAATCGGACAGGCGGATGAATTTAACACCACCCTCTTCCGGGTGTCAATTGGCCTGTCCACCTTGGAACACCGGATGTCCGGACGCCGGTGGCTGTTGCCCGCTGCCGGCCGGCCGCCGCTGTTGCGGCTGCTTCGGTTCATAAATGAATTTCCAGTCCTGGTAGCTTTCGGCATTGGCGAAAGTGGCATATTCCTGCGGAAAACCGCCCGCCTTGAAAGGAGCTTCATCGCTGCTGCTGTAGACGCCCTTGATCCGGTTGCCGTAGCGGGGATCCTTGATCAGCTCGAAGTCCCCGCCGGTCATCGGATCCTTGTACAGCTTGCGGATGTGCCGCACCACGCCGGGAAAGCGCGGGTCGCGCAGCAGATCCTCCAGCTTCGCCGGCAGCATGCCGCTTGCACCGCCATGCTTGACGCTGGCGTAACTCTCGATGGCCTTGCGGTACTGGTCTCCACGGAACAGAAGTTCCGCTTCCTTCGAACGCTGCACCACCGTCTTCCAGGTGGAACCGGCCAGCCCCAGGGAAAGCCCGAGAATCGCCAGCATGACCAGCACCACCAGCAGACTGATCCCGTCCTGCCGCAACAGGGGGGAAGTCATGGCGAAAAACATGGATCGGCAAAATTTCATCGCCGGCAAGTGTAGCGCACTTCACCGGCCTCTGCCAGAGGGCGATTTGCAGATGAAAAAAATTGCCCAAACATCTTTGCCTCGACAAAAATGAGAATAATTTAAAAAAGAAAAGGACAGGATGCTTACCGAAAAAGGAGGGGGCACCGGCAGTCGTCACGGCGTACACGGCCGGGGAACGGACACCGGTGATCACCGGGTATCGGTTCGCAGCATCGAAGGCCCGGCCGCGGAAATCAGTGCGCCTGGCTCCAGTTGGTGCCGACACCGACATCGACCACCAGCGGCAGATCGAGTTCGATGGCCAGTTCCATCTCCTCGCGCACCAGCTGCCGCATGGTTTCGACCTCGTTTTCGGGGACTTCGAACACCAGTTCGTCGTGCACCTGAAGCACCATGCGTGAGCGCAGTTTCCCGCTGGCGAGACGCCGTCGCACCCGCAGCATGGCCAGCTTGATCAGGTCGGCGGCCGATCCCTGCACCGGATAGTTGATGGCGTTGCGTTCGGCGTAGCCGCGCACGTTGGCGTTTCGGCTGTCGATGTCGGGCACGGCGCAGCGTCGGCCGAGCAGGGTGGTGACGTATTTTTGTTCTTTCGCCTCGGCGATACAGCGTTCCATGAAGGCGCGGATTTTCGGATAGCGGGCAAAATAACCGTCGATGTAGGTCTGCGCCTCGCCGCGGCTGATACCGAGCTGTTTCGCCAGGCCGAAGGCGCTGATGCCGTAGATGACCCCGAAGTTGATCGCCTTGGCGCTGCGCCGCATCTCGTCGGTGACCATCTCGGGAAAGACCCCGAACACTTCGGCCGCCGTGCGCCGATGGATGTCCTCGCCGCTGCGGAAATGCTCCTTGAGGGTGGTCTCGTCTGCCATGTGCGCCAGCAGGCGCAGCTCGATCTGCGAGTAGTCGGCCGACAGCAGCAGCCAGCCCTCGTCGGGGACGAAACTTTCCCGGATACGCCGGCCCTCTTCGGTGCGGATCGGGATGTTCTGCAGATTCGGATCGCTCGACGACAGCCGGCCGGTAGCGGTGACGGTCTGGTTGAAGGAGGTGTGAATGCGGCCGGTCTCCGGATGGACCAGCTTCGGCAGGGCGTCGGTGTAGGTTCCCTTGAGCTTGGACAGTGACCGGTGATCGAGCACCAGCCGGGCGACGGGATGCTCCTCGGCCAGCCGGGTCAGAACTTCGACATCGGTCGACCAGCCGGTCTTGGTCTTCTTCCCCCTGGGCAGCTTCATCCGCTCGAATAGGACCTCGCCCAGCTGCTTGGGGGAGGCGACATTGAACCGGGTGCCGGCCAGGGTGAAGATCTCGTCCTCCAGCTGCCGCAGCCGGGCGCTGAACTCCTCGGAAAGGCCTGCGAGGAAGTCGGCATCGATGCGCACGCCGGTCCATTCCATTTCGGCCAGCAGCCGCTCCAGCGGCAGCTCGACCTCGTAAAAGAGCTTTTCCTGGCTGGTCTCCTTCAGCATCGGCTCCAGCCTGTCGGCCAGGCGCAGGGTGATGTCGGCGTCCTCGGCGGCGTAATCGGTGGCCCGTTCGACCTCGACTTCGGCGAAACTGATCCGGCTTTTGCCCTTGCCGCAGACCTCCTCGAAACTGATCGGCCGGTAACCGAGCAGTTCGGCCGCCATGGCATCCATGCCGTGGGAACGCGACGCCGGCCGGGCCAGGTAGGAAGCGATCATCGGATCGAAGACCAGCCCCTCCAGCCGCAGTCCGGCCCGGCGCAGCACCAGTTCGTCGAATTTGGCGTTCTGGGCGATCTTGCCGATGGCCGGATCGGCGAACAGCGGTGCCAGACGGTCGAGAACGAGCCGCCGGTCGAGCTGCTTTGGCGCACCGAGATAGGCATGGCCGAGCGGCAGGTACCAGGCCCGCCCCGGCTCGACAGCGAAGGAGAGGCCGACCAGTTCGGCGCGCAGCGGATCGAGACCGGTGGTCTCGGTGTCGAAGCAGAAGCGTTCCGCCTGCCGCAGCCGTTCGACCAGCTCGTCCAGGGCCGCCTTGTCGAGCACGGCCCGGTACTCACCCCGCTCCTGTTGCCGCTCGCCGGCCAGCTCCTGCCGCAGCTGGTGAAACTCGCACTCGAGAAAGAGTTGTTCCAGCGCCTCGCGGTCCGGTTCGGGCAGACGAAGCTCAGCGGGATCGACATCCAGCTCCAGATCGTCGACCAGCGCCACCAGCCGGCGCGACAGCCGCGCCAGCTCGGCATACTGCTCCAGGTTGGCGCGCCGTTTCGGCTGCCGGATGCGATCGAGATTGGCCAGCAGATTCTCCAGGCTGCCGTACTCGTCGATAAGCTGCTTCGCCGTCTTCTCGCCGATCCCCGGCACCCCCGGCACGTTGTCGGAGCTGTCGCCGGCCAGCGCCTGCACCTCGATCACCCTGTCCGGGCCGCCGAAACGCTCGGCCACCTCCTTTGGGCCGTAGACCTGGTCCTTCATGGTGTCGAGCAGACGCACATGCTCGCTGACGATCTGCATCAGGTCCTTGTCGCCGGTGACCACCGTCACGTCCATGCCGCTCGCTTCGGCCCGGCGCGCCAGGGTGGCGATAATGTCGTCCGCCTCGTAGCCCTCCCGCTCGAGGGCCGGCAGGTTGAAGGCGCGCACCACCTGTTTGATCACCGGAATCTGCGGCACCAGATCCTCGGGCATGGCGGCGCGGTTGGCCTTGTAATCGGGATAGATCTCCTTGCGAAAAGTCGGTCCCTTGCTGTCGAAGACAACCGCCACGGCATCGGGCCGGTACTGGCGCAGAACCTTGAGCAGCATCTGTGTAAATCCGTAGATGGCATTGGTGGCCATCCCTCTGGAATTGCTCAGGTGCCGGATGGCATAGTAGGCGCGGTAGATATAACTCGATCCGTCGATCAGAAAGAGACGGGGCCGTTCCATGAATCCTCCTGCAGGCAACACGTGACAGAACAGTACCGGATGGCAGGCAGACGCGCTCCGGACGCGACTACTGTAAACCATCACGGCACCGTCTCCAACCGCAAAACCGGCAAAAACGATCGGGTCACGCCAGTCGGCGGCCAGCGCGCAGCAGTCCCGAAAAAACACCTCCAGGCGTGCCGTCTGCTTGCATTTTCAACATCTTACGCCTATTCTTAATGGGATACAGGTCCGGCTGAAGAAGTCGAGGCGATCTCTCCGCCCGACGCCACGAGCGGCGAATGCCGGCCGACCGATCGGAAAGACACGATGCTTTTGACCCTGGCACAGAAATACGGACGGGGAGGCCTGCTCCTGCTCGGCGGCCTGTCCGGTCTGTCTCTCGGCGTATTCTGCGCTTCGGTGGCGGGGCTCTATCTGGAGCCCGGCGCCACCGTCCAGCCGGCTGCCGCCGTCAGCCGCAACGCCGTCCCGCGCCCCCCCGTTCTGCGCGATTACCAGGTCATTCTCGATCGCAACCTGTTCAATCCCGACGGAACCGGACTCTCTTTCGGTCCCGAATCACCGGCGACCAGCCGTCAGGACCGGGCGGCGGCCGTCAGCTGGCAGCTGATCGGCACCGTCAGTGGCGGGCCGAAGCCGCTGGCCACCCTGCGCGGCAATGGAGAAGCCCGGGTCTGGCACCTGGGCGACCGGCTGCCGGACGGCAGCCGGCTGGTGCATATCGAACGGTCGCGAGTCGGGCTGCGCCTGCCGGACGGTCGGGATATCATTCTGAAACTGCCCGAAAAGAGCACCGGGACGGAAAAAACCGGAACCCGGCGCAATCACAAGGCACAAACCGCGCCCGGCAGCGGCAACGTCATCGGCCAGGGAATCCGCAGGCTGGGCGACGGCCGCTGGCTGATTCCCCGCGCGGAAGCCGAACTGGCGCGCAGCAACATCGGGCAGCTGATCCGCCAGGCGCGGGTCGAACCGAACCTGGTCGAAGGCCGCACCGAAGGCTTTATCATCCGCATGATCCGCCCCGGCAGTCTGCTGAGCCGACTCGGGCTGCGGGTCGGCGACATCCTGCACCAGGTCAACGGCATCAACCTTGATTCGCCGGAAAAGGCGCTGCAGATCATGCAGCAGCTGCGTCAGGCGCGCCAGCTCGACCTGGCCCTCGAACGCAACGGCAAGCGGCTGACCTACAGCTACCGGATCGACTGAGCAGCCCAGCTGCCTGAAAGGGAGTTCTCACCGTGTATCGTATATTCTGCGGAATCGTTCCGAGCCTCGTTCTCGCCGTCTGCCTGACCACACTTTCTCCGACGCCGGCTGCGGCGGCCGTCGCCGACAGCGAAGAGAGCATCTCCCTCGATTTCCGCGATGTCGAACTGACCGAGCTGATCGAGACCATGGCCGAACTGACCGGCCGCAACTTCATCTACGATGAAACCGTCCGCGGCAAGGTGACGATTATCTCGCCCGGAGGCATGAGCCTGGACGAGGCCTACCAGCTCTTTCTCACCGTCCTCAACGTCAAGGGCTACACGGTGGTGCCGAGCGGCAAGGCCAACAAGATTGTCCAGATCAAGAACGCCGCCCGCGACAACCTGCCGGTCGTCGGCGCCGGCGATCGTTCGGCCGCCTACGTCACCCGGATGGTCAGGCTCACCTACGGCAACGCCACCGAACTGGCCGGACTTCTCGCCTCGCTCATACCCAAGACCGGCAGCATCGTCGCCTATGCCCCCTCCAACACCCTGGTCATCACCGACAGCGGCAGCAACATCGACCGCCTGGTCAAGATCATCGAGGTCCTGGACGTTCCGTCGGGGCCGGACCAGATGGAGATTTTCACCCTGCGGCACGCCGACGCCGAGGAAGTGGCGCGCGTCGTCAACAGCGTGCTCGGCGGTACCGGAGCCGTCAGCCGCCGAGCCCGCGCCGGACAGAACATCAAGGTGGCGGGGCAGACCGGCGGCGGCCGCGCCATCGGCTTCAAGCGCACCAACAGCCTCATCGTGCTCGCCGACCGCGAACGGATGGAGATGGTGCGCGGGCTGATAGCCCGCCTCGACGCCGAACCGCTGCAGGAGCGTTCCAACATCAACGTCTACTACCTCGAAAACGCCGACGCCGAAACCCTGGCCAAGACCCTGAACGAGATCCTGACCGGCATGCGCGCCACCGCGACCTCGACCCCGGCGAAACCGGGACAGAAGGCGCCGGCCACCCGCGGGCCGGTATCGATCACCGCCGACAAGCCGACCAACGCCCTGCTGATCAACGCCAGCCCCGAGGACTACGCCCTGCTCAAGGGAATCATCCGGCAGCTCGACGTGCGGCGCAAGCAGGTCTTCGTCGAGGCCCTGATCCTCGAGCTGTCGATGGACGCCACCAGGGAGGTCGGCGTCGCCCTGCAGGGAGCCGTCGACATCCACGGCCACAGCGCCGTTTTCGGCACCAGCAATCTCAACAGTACCTCCACCGGCCTCACCAGCCTGGCCCCCGATCCGAATGTCGGCAACGGCCAGCTGCCGAGCCTGCTGTCGCAGACCATCAACGGCCTGCTGCTCGGCGGCCTGTTCAGTCCGATCACCACCAAGGGGCCGGACGGCAGCCTGATCACCATCCCCGCTTTCTCGGCCCTGATCCAGCTGTCGGAAAAGACCTCCGACGTCAACATCCTGTCGGCGCCGCGGCTGCTGACTTCGGACAACGAGGAGGCGGAGATCATCGTCGGCTCAAACGTTCCGGTCATCACCAGTCGCCTGACCGATACCGGCGGCACCGGCCTGGCCCAGTCGGTAGCTGTCGAGCGTCAGGATGTCGCCCTCACCCTGCGCTTCACCCCCCAGATCACCGAAGGCGACCTGGTGCGGCTGAACGTCTTCCAGGAAATCACCGACATCGCCGACAACAGCGTCGGCAACATCAACGAAGTCGGACCGACCTTCACCAAGCGGCAGCTGCGCAACACGGTCCTGGCCCGCAACGGCCAGACCATCGTCCTCGGCGGCCTGATCGGCACCAACATCAAGTCGACCGAGAGCAAGGTCCCCCTGCTGGGCGACATCCCCCTGCTCGGCCGGCTTTTCCGTTCCAGCGGCACCACGGAACAGAAGACCAACCTGCTGGTCTTCATCACCCCGCACATCATCCGCGACAGCGCCGACCTGGCCGAAATCACCCGCAAAAGCCGCCTTACCGGCAGCAGCATGCAGACCGAGGCCCTGCGCCGCTCCATCCCCCCCGACTCCCTGATGACCGAACTGCCACCTCCGGCCGAAGACGAGAACCCATGAACGAGCAGACCAGTTTCGGCGAGATTCTGCGGCAGCAGTTCGGCGTTCCGGCCGAGGTCATCGACCGGGCGCTGCAGCGTCAGGCCGAGGACGGTCGCCGGCTCGACGCCATTCTGCTCGAGGATGGAGAGGTCGACAAGTCGGTGCTGCGGGCGGCCCTGGCCAGACAGCTCGACCTGCCCTGGTTCGAAACCCTGCCCGAACCGAAAGGCACCGAAGATCTGCTCGGCCGCCTGTCCATGGGCTACCTGCGGGAAAACCGCGTCTTCCCCCTGGAGCGGGCCGGCGGCAGACTGCTGCTGGCCATGGCAAACCCGAACGAGGGAGCCCCGGTCAACGATCTGGTCGCCCTGACCGGAGACCAGGTGGAAATCTGCCTGGCACCGGACGAGGAGATTCTGCAGGCCATCAACCGGGCCTACGAGCGGCACGACAACGAAACCCAGGCCCTCGGGCCCGATATCGGCGGCGACGAATCGCCGGAGCTGGAACCGGCCGATCTGCTCGACACCTCGGACGAGGCTCCGGTCATCCGCTTCGTCAACGGCCTGCTCACCAAGGCCTGCCGGGAACGGGCCAGCGACATCCACATCGAGCCTTTCGAAACCGAACTGGTGGTCCGGTTCCGCATCGACGGCATCCTCTACGAAATCCTGCGTCCGCCACGACGGGCGCACGCCGCCATCGTCTCGCGGCTGAAGATCATGGCCGGACTGGACATCGCCGAAAAGCGCCTGCCCCAGGACGGACGCTTTCGCGTGCGCATTGCCGGCCGGGACGTCGACGTCCGTGTCTCCTCCCTGCCCACAGCTTTTGGTGAACGCCTGGTGCTGCGTCTGCTGGAGAAAACCTCTGGCGTTCTCAGCCTGGCCGATCTCGGCCTGAACCGCGAACTGATGCTGCAGGTCGACCGGCTGATCCACCAGCCGCACGGCATCTTCCTGGTGACCGGCCCCACCGGCTCCGGCAAGACGACCACCCTCTACGCCGCCCTGACCCGGCTCAACTCGCAGGAGAAGAACATCATCACCGTCGAGGACCCCATCGAATACCAGCTGGCCGGAGTGGGACAGATCCAGGTCAATCCCAAGATCGATCTCACCTTCGCCGCCGGCCTGCGTTCGATCCTGCGCCAGGATCCGGACATCATCATGGTTGGCGAAATCCGCGACGTCGAAACCGCCGAAATCGCCGTACAGGCGGCGCTGACCGGCCACATGGTCTTTTCCACCCTGCACACCAACGACGCCGCCGGCGCCCTGACCCGGCTGGTGGAGATGGGCATCGAGCCCTTTCTCGCCGCCAGTTCCATCGTCGCCGTCATGGCCCAACGTCTGGTGCGCAGGCTCTGTCCGCGCTGCCGGCAGCCCTTCACGCCCGACGACGAGCTGCTGCGCAGCCTAGGCGCCGGCGAGCTGCCCGCCGACGCCGTCTTCTACCGCCCCGCCGGTTGCGACGACTGCCTGCAGATCGGCTATCACGGCCGCACCGGCATTTACGAGCTGATGCCGATGGACGATACGCTGCGCGAGTTGCTGATGCAGGGCAAGGACGCCAACAGCATCGCTGCCGCCGCCCTGCGCAGGGGGATGCGCAGCCTGCGGAACGACGGCCTGCGCAAGGCCCTCGCCGGCGAGACCTCGATCGAGGAAGTGCTGCGCGTCACCAGCGAGGAGAACTGATCCGGACCCGTCATGCCGATCTTCGACTACAGCGGTTTCGACAGCCAGGGAAAAAAGGTCAGCGGCAGCCTCGAAGCGGCCGGCCGGCGGGCCGCCATCGCCCAGCTCCGGCAGCAGGGGACCTTCCCCACCGAGCTGCGGGAACAGGGAGTACGTCAGGGAAGGCGCGGCATCCTCGCCTTCCGGCGCGGCGTGTCCGCCGAGGATCTGGCCATGGCGACCCGGCAGTTCGCCACCCTGCTCGGCGCCGGGCTCTCCCTCGACGAGGCCCTGGGCACCGTCGCCGGGCAGCAGACCAACCCGCGACTGAAAGCCGCCCTGGCCCAGACCCGCGAAAAAGTGGTCCAGGGGGACGCGCTGTACCGCGCCCTGGCGGCGCAACGGAGACTTTTCCCCGATGTCTACATCAGCATGGTCGAGGTCGGCGAAAACAGCGGCGACCTCGACCGGGTACTCGGCCGCCTCGCCGACTATCTCGAGGACCGGGCCCGGCTGCAGGCCAGGCTGACCTCGGCCCTCGCCTATCCGCTGCTGATGCTGCTGGTCGGCTGCGGTGTCCTCTTCTTTCTCGTCAGCTACGTGCTGCCGAACATCACCCGCATGCTGACCGAGCTCGACATCCCCCTGCCGCTGGCCACCCGCCTGCTCATCCGGACCAGCGGCTTCTTCCACGACTTCGGCTGGCTGGTGCTGCCGCTCCTGTTCGGCGGCCTGATTCTGCTGCGCCGCTACGGCCGCACCGAAGGCGGCCGGCTGCGACTCGACCGACTGCTGTTGCGCCTGCCGCTGTTCGGCCGCCTCAACCTGCTGCTGGCGACGGCACGCTTCAGCCGCACGACGGCGACCCTGCTGCAGAGCGGACTGCCGCTGCTGCGCTGCCTCGAACTGGGCGGACGACTGATCGGCAACCGGCTGCTGGCGTCGGCGGTGGCGGCGGCCGCCGACCGGGTCCGCGAGGGGGAAAGCCTGGCCGAGGCCCTGCGACGCGAAGACGTCTTTCCCGACATGCTGCCGCAGATGATTGCCATCGGCGAACGCAGCGGCGAGCTGGAAAACATGCTCTTCCGGGTGGCCGACAGTTATGAACGGCAGGTCGAAATGACCATCGACCGCCTGCTCGCCCTGCTGGAACCGGCAATGATCCTGCTGATGGCACTGGCGGTCGGCTTCATCGTCCTGGCCATTCTGCTGCCAATCTTTCAGGCCAGCCAGGGGCTGGGGTGAAAAAGCCGCAGGCCACGGGCAAAAACAGGTGTAAACTAAGTAAGCGAAGAGGGATAAATGTCACGGGGCCATGGCCCCAGACCCGACTTTCGAGGAATCAGATGAAACGGACAGCGCAACAACTCGTCAGAAGCCAGCGCGGCTTCACCCTGATCGAAATCCTGGTCGTCGTTCTCATTCTCGGCATCCTGGCCGGCATCATCGTCCCCCGACTGCTCGACAAGCCGGAAGAGGCGCGCCGTACCAAGGCCGCCGTACAGATCCGCGGCCTGGAAGAAGCCGTGTCCCTGTTCAAGCTCGACAACGGCTTCTACCCCAGCACCGAGCAGGGACTGCAGGCCCTGGTCGAAAAACCGGCCAGCGGCCGCATTCCGCCCCGCTGGCGCGCTGGCGGCTACATCAAGAAGGTCCCCAAGGACCCCTGGGGCAATGACTACGTCTACCTCTCCCCCGGCATCCACGGTGATTTCGACATCATCTCCTACGGGCCCGACGGCCAGGCCGGGGGCGAGGGAGACGACGCCGACATCAACAGCTGGGAGCTGGAATAGAGGCGGAGACAAGCGACAGGTGACAGAAGGGATGGAGCGTCCGGACCAGCGGACGATCACCGGCAACCAGTACGGCTTCACCCTGATCGAGCTGCTGGTGGTGGTACTGATTCTCGGACTGTTCGCCGGCATCGCCCTGCCGCGGATGATCAGGTTCGGAGAGAACGATCTCGAACGCTCGGTCCGACGGCTGGCCGGCACCGTCCGCTATCTCTACAACGAGGCGGCGCTGACCGGCCGGGAGCACCGGCTGCTCTTCGACCTGGAGGACGGCAGTTATCGCGGCCTGGTTCTCGACGAGGACGGCCGGCTGCGGCCTCTGTCCGGCACCGGTCGGCAAGGCCGCCTGTTCGGCAAAGTCCGCATCGTCCGCATCGAACAGCCCGGGCGCGGACAGTTCAGCAGCGGCGAGGTGGTCACCGCCCTGCTGCCGGGCGGCTGGCTGGAGGAGACCCTTCTGACCCTGAGCGACGGCGAACGGGAGATGCATCTGCGACTGGCGCCGCTGACCGGCATGGTGGAGGTGGAGGAATAATCCTGAATCAGTGAACTCGTCACCGGCAAATAGCACAAGTCATTGACCTGCCTGAGTTTCCCCAAAATCGCCGACGAACCTGTGGATGCGCCTGACGATTTTTGGAAACCTCATTCAGGCAAGTACTTGCACTCTCCATCCGGCACGAACTCACTGATTCAGGATAAAGACCGGACGCCGCCGGTCCATGCCGCACGGAGATCCGCTGCAATATGGCAAAAGACGGCTTCACCCTGCTCGAAATCATGATCGCCCTGGCCATTGTCGCCATCGCCCTGGTCAGTCTGCTCGGCCTGATGCAACGCAGCATCCTGGCCAGCGACCAGGCGCAGCGGATCACCAGGGCGACGCTGCTGGCAGAAGAAAAGCTGGCCCGCATCGAGGCGGGAATCGACAGCATCGACCGGCTGGAAGGCCCCTTCGACGCCCCCGACAGCGGCTACCGCTGGAAGATCGCCCTGCAACCGGCGCCGGTTCCCGGCGTCCGCCAGCTCGAACTGACGGTCGCCTGGGGAGACGAGACCCGCAACGAGGCGGTGCGCATGGTCTCCTTCGTCCGGGAGGCGCAGCTACCATGACCGGCCGGCGCGGTTTCACTCTGCTGGAGATCCTGCTGGCGATCAGCATCGTCGCCATCCTGTTGCTGACGGTCTACGGCGTCTTCGCCACCGCCGAAAGCAGCCGGCGGCGGATCGCCAGCCGTGCCGGGGGCTATCATCTGGCGCGGGTGATCTTCGACCGGATCGAGCGCGAACTGCTCAGCCTGCCGACCCGTGAGCCGGCGGAATCATCCCTGCTGGCCGGCGGCCGGGACGATCGCGGCCGTCCGTACCTGGCTCTGCTCACCCTGGCCGGCGAAGGACGGGACGGAGGGCTGCGAAAGGTACGCTACCGCCTCGAAAAGGAAGAAGCCGGATCGCGGCGGCTGACCCGGCTGAGCACGATCTGGCCGGAGCCGCTTCAGGAACCGCCGGCCGGGCGCCTGAGCGACCGGATCAGCCTCTTTCGGCCGCGGTTTCACGACGGAACGACCTGGCGCGACGACTGGGATTCGCGCCGCGACGGCCTGCCCCGGCTGATCGAGCTGACCCTGGGCATCGAAACCCCGGAGGAGACCCTCAGGCTGCACACCGCCATCCGCCTGCCGACGGAGGAGAGATTTTGAACCCGGTGCGCAACGAAAGCGGATTCGCCCTGCTGCTGGTGCTGGTGATCGTCGCCCTGCTCAGCGCCCTGGTCAGCGACTTCGCCTTTTCCACCCTGGTCGATCTGCGCCTGGCCGAAACCTTCCGCGACAGCGCCCGGGCCTCCAGCCTGGCCCGCGGCGGCGTCACCGTCGCCCGCGAGCTGCTGCGGCAGGACAACAACGGCTGGGACGCGCCGGAAAGTCCGGACGAACTCTGGGCCCTGCCCATGGAGCAGGTGCCGGTGGACGACGGCTTCGTCTCGCTGCGTATCCGCGACCTGGACGGCCGCATCGGACTCAACCGTCTGGTCGACAGCCTGGGCAATCCCAACGTGGTGATGGTCGACCGTTTTCGCCGCCTGTGCGACGAGCTTGGTCTCGACCGGCCCGAGGCCCTGACCGACGCTCTGATCGACTGGCTCGACCGCGACAGCGATCCGCGCCCGGAAGGGGCCGAGGACCCTTATTACCTGGCGCTGCCCAATCCCTACCAGGCGGCCGACGCTCCCCTGGAAAATCTCGACGAACTGCGCCGGGTACGAGGCTTCGACGCCCGGACTCTCGCCCGGCTGCGCCCCTACGTCAGCGCCCGCGGCGGCGAAAAGCTGAACGTCAACAGCGCCCCGGCCGAGGTGCTGCTGGCCTGGGACGGGGAGATGCGGCCGGAAGCTGCCGAAACGATCATCGCCGAACGGCGCAAGAAGCCGTTTCGAACCCTGGACGAGATTCGGGAGCTGATCGGCGTCGAAACCTTCAGCGCCCTGAACCGCAACCTCGACCTGGACGTCGGCAGCCGCTATTTTCATGTCGACAGCCGGGCCGAAATCGGCGATGGTAACCGCAGGATCGAGGCGGTCATCGACCGCAAGACCGACCGGATTCTCTGGCAGAAGGTGAACTGAAACCATGGCCCGCCGTATCATCGCCCTCGATACCCAGAGCCGGCCCTGGCGACTCGCCGTCGCCCGCCCCGGACGGCCCAACCCGACTCTCGAGCTGGTCGCCGAACTGCCGGAAGGGGAGGACATCCCTTTCGCGGAGCGACTGCGACAGGCGCTTGGCCGCGACCCCGGCGGCGAAGACCGGCTGGTGCTGCCGCTGCCAGCCACGTCCCTGCTGGTCCGCTGGCTCGAATTTCCCTTCGCCGAAGCCGGCAAGATCCGCGCCGCCCTGCCGGCCGAACTGGCCCGGCAGCTGCCCTGCGAGCTGGACGACAGGCACCTGCTGCACCGGCTGCTGCCGGCGGCAACGGGCAGACGGGCCCTGGCGCTGGCCGTCGACAGGCAACAGATCGAAGAGGCGCTGGCGACCTTCGACGGCCATCCCCTGCCACTGACCGGCCTGCTCCCCCTGCCCTTCGCCGTCGCCGAGGCCCTGCCGAAAGGATGTGAAGACGGTCTGCTGGTCTGTGTGACCCGCAACGAAATCAGCCTGCTGCTGCTGAAAGAGGGGCAGCCCTGCGATCTGCGCGTGCAGTCGCGCGGCCAAAGGCAGAAGAGCATCGACCAGGTCGCCTTCATCGTCCGCCAGGGACGCATCATGCTCGCCGCCCGCGACCGGGAACAGGCCCGGATCCTTCTCGCCGGAGAAAGTGCCGACGGCGAACTGGCCCGGGCCCTGCGCCAGTTCGGCTTCGCCGTGGAAGCGCCGGACATCGACTGCGACGGAGACGGTATCGCCGGCGAACGGTTCACCGCCGCCGCCCTGGCCCTGGCCGCGACGCGCCGCAAGGGGCCGGCGCTCAACGCCCTGTGCGGCGCCTACGCCCCGCGCGGCGAATGGCGCCAGCTCCGGCCCCGCCTCATCGCCGCCTGCTCCCTGCTGGCCGCCAGCCTGATCTTCTTTCTCGCCGCCGGCTGGCTCGAAATCGAACGCCGCCAGAGCCGGCTCGACCGGCTCGACCGACAGTTGCGCCAGACCTACCGGCAGGCCTTCCCGCAAGAGAAGGCCCTGGTCGATCCGTTGCTGCAACTCGAGGCCAGGCTGAAGCAGCTGCGAAAGACGGTCCGTGTCCCCGCCGCCGGCGGACAGACTCCACTGACGGTGCTGCGCGAGGTCTCCCGGCGCGTTCCGACCGATGTCAGAGTGCGCATCCGCGACTATGCCCACACTGCCGACGGCCTGCGCATCGAAGGCGAAACCGAAAGCTTCGAGGCGGTCAGCCGCCTGGTCGACAGCCTGCGCAAGTCCCCCCTCTTCTCCGGGGTCAAGATCGCCGACACCCGGCAACAGCCCGATGGCAAGGGCGTCAGTTTCCGCCTGCAGCTGAACTGGAAGGAGGCCGGCTGATGCTGAAGCGGGATCTGACCACACGCGAAAAGGGAGTGCTGGCGGCCGGCGGCGCGATTCTTCTTCTGCTGCTGCTTGTCTTCGGCGCCGTCCTCCCTTTCAGGAACCACCTGGCCGGCCTCGATCAAAAACTGATCCAGCGGCAGAAACAGGTCCGGCTTTTCGCCGAAAAGCTCCAGGAATACCGCCGGCTGCAGGCCGCCGCCCGCCACAGTGATCGCCAGGTCCGCGCCGCCGTTCCGCTGATGGCCTTCGTCGAGTCGACCGCCACACAGATGAACGCCCGCGACAAGCTGGTGGCCCTGCGCCCCCAGCCGGTGCCGGCCGGCGCCCGACAAACCGGCGAGGCGGTGGAGATCCGTTTCGAGCGCATCCGGCTCGACCAGCTGGTGCGCTTTCTCTACACCGCCGAAACCGCCGGCGGCGGCCTTGCCACCATCTCCCTGCGAACCCGCGTCCGCTTCGAGGATCCGGCACTGCTCGATGCCGTGCTGGTTCTTGCCCGCTGAGGTGGCCCGATGAAAGCGAACACCGGCAAATCACGAACTGTCGATCCACGTTTCGCCCTGCTGATTCTGGTCGTCGTCCTGGCGGGTTTCACCATCGGCTTCCTGATCAACTTTCCCGCCGGCTCTCTGGCGCGCAGGCTCGGCGCGCTGGCCGGCGAACAGGGCGTGGCCGTCGAAATGTCCGGAACCGGACGCCTTGTGCCTCTCGGCCTGCGGGCCGAAAAGGTTCTGCTGCGCCCGGCGCGGCTCAACGGCCTGGTGCTGGAACTGGACCGGGTCGAGCTCCGGCCGGACTGGAAGGAGCTGCTCACCGGCACACCGGCGATCCGGATCACCGGCGAACTCTGGCAGGGAAAACTCGCCGCCGCCATCGCGGCCGACGGCCGCGTTCGGCTCCACCTGGACGACCTGCGCCTGCAGCAGACACTCCCTCTCGACCTGCCGCTGGCCGTGCGGGGAAAGATCGCCGAGGCGCGCTTCGACGGCCGCCTGCCGCTGGCCGGCGACAACCGGGGGCAGCTGCAGATCGTCGCCGAATCCCTGGAACTGACCGGCCTGAAACAGCTCGGAGCGCAAAAAGACCGCCTTGCCCTGGGCCGGTTCGAGCTCGAGGCCGAAACGGTCGGCGGCCATATCAGGATCGGAAACGGCCGGCTTCTGGGAACGGATCTGCAGGCCGACATCTCCGGCAGCCTGCAGCTCGCCCCCCGACCGGAAACGGGGCGACTTATGCTTGAGATCAGGTTCAAGGCCGGCCCCGGCCTCGACCCCGCCCTGCGCCCCATCCTCGAAATGGCGGGACAACCTGGGCGCGACGGCTTCCGCCGGCTCAGGCTGGGAGGCACCTTCGCCCGGCCGCAGATCCGCTGAGAGCGGCGGCCGGCGCCGCCCGCCGCCGGCTTGACATTGCCGCAGCGACTTATTACCTTCAGCCGCGTACCAGCGCGCAATCGGAGGAAACAACACATGTCCAACCCCCTGGATGACGACATTCTTCCCGACGAACCGGTGCAAAACGGCGAGGTGATCACGGAAGGAGCGGACCAGCCGGCCGACAGCGGCCTGGTGCTGGCCAGCGACATTCTGCCGAACAGCCTCCCCATCATACCCCTGCGGCCGCGTCCCGCCTTTCCCGGGCTGCTGATTCCGCTGGCGGTCAGCGATCCGGTGCAGGTGCAGACCGTCCGCCGGGCACTGAACACACCGTCGCAGGCCCTAGGCCTGGTGCTGGTCCGCGATCCCGAAGCCGCGGACACGCCCGAAAACCTGCACCAGGTGGGAGTGGCCGGCCGTATCGTCAAGGTGATCAACCAGAACGACGAGATGATCCAGTTCCTGATCAACTGCATGGAGCGGATCACCCTGCTCGACGTCATGGTCGACGAGGCGGGGCTGACGGCGCGGGTACATTACCACTACATGCCCGAACTGTCGGTCAACCCGGAGCTGAAGGCCTATTCGATGGCCATCATCTCCACCCTCAAGGAGCTGGTGCAGATCAACCCCCTCTACTCGGAGGAAATCAAGCTCTTTCTCAACCGCTCCAGCATGGACGATCCGGGACGGCTGGCCGACTTCGCCGCCAACCTGACCAGCGCCGACGGCCAGGAACTGCAGACCATCCTCGCCACCTTCGACGTGCTCCGCCGCATCGACCGGGTGCTGGTGCTGCTGAAGAAGGAGCTGGAGGTCTCCCGCCTGCAGACCCGGATCAACAAGCAGATCGAGGAGAAGATCTCGGCCCAGCAGCGCGAATTCTTTCTCAAGGAGCAGCTCAAGGCGATCAAAAAGGAACTGGGACTCGAAAAGGAAGGCAAGATCAGCGAGATCGAGAAGTTCCAGCAACGGCTGAAGAACCTGACCCTCAACGACGAGGCGCAGCGCGCCGTCGAGGAGGAGATGGAGAAATTCGCCCTGCTCGAGCCGTCCTCGCCGGAATACAACGTCAGCCGCAACTACCTCGACTGGCTGACCATCCTCCCCTGGGGCAGGTTCAGCCGCGACCGCTACAACCTGCAGCGGGCCCGCCGGCAGCTCGACGGGGACCACTACGGGCTGCAGGACGTCAAGGAGCGGATTCTCGAGTTCATCGCCGTCGGCAAGATGAAGGGGGACATTTCCGGCTCCATCCTCTGCCTGGTCGGCCCGCCCGGCGTCGGCAAGACCAGCATCGGCAAGTCGATCGCCGCCGCCCTGGGACGCAGGTTCTACCGCTTCTCCCTGGGAGGGATGCGCGACGAAGCCGAGATCAAGGGGCACCGCCGAACCTACATCGGTGCCATGCCGGGCAAGTTCATCCAGGCGATGAAAATCGCCGGCACCGCCAACCCGGTGCTGATGCTCGACGAGATCGACAAGATCGGCGCCAGCTTCCAGGGCGATCCGGCCTCGGCGCTGCTCGAAGTGCTCGATCCGGAACAGAACAGCAGTTTCCGCGACCACTACCTCGACGTGCCCTTCGACCTGTCGAACGTGCTGTTCATCGCCACCGCCAACCAGCTCGACACCATTCCCGGACCGCTGCTCGACCGGATGGAGATCATCCGCCTGTCGGGCTACATACTCGAGGAGAAGGTCGAAATCGCACGCCGCTACCTGATCCCCAAGGCCCTGGAGCAGCACGGGATGAAACGCGGGCAGGTGCGGATTCCGAGTCGCACCCTGCGGGCGCTGATCGACGGCTACGCCCGCGAGGCCGGAGTACGCCACCTCGAGAAGCTGATCCGCAAGATCTTGCGCAAGGCCGCCATGGCCTTCGCCGAAGGGGACCAGGGACCGATCAGTGTCGGGGTGCGCGACCTGGAGAGATATCTCGGCAACCCCTACTTCTCGGCCGACGAGGTGTTCAAAGGCGTTCCCGGTGTCGTCACCGGCCTGGCCTGGACCAGCATGGGCGGCGCCACCCTGCAGATCGAGGCGACCGCCGTGCAGAGCAAGGGCAAGGGCTTTCGGCAGACCGGCCAGCTCGGCAAGGTGATGATCGAAAGCTCGGAGATCGCCTACTCCTACACCATGGGCCATCTGCAGCAGTTCGGCGCCCCGGAAGATTTCTTCGATCACCACTTCGTCCATCTGCACGTGCCCGCCGGCGCCACGCCCAAGGACGGCCCCTCGGCCGGCATCACCATGGCCACCGCTCTGCTGTCGATGATTCTCGGCCGGCAGGTGATTCCCGATCTCGGCATGACCGGCGAGCTGACCCTGACCGGGCGGGTGCTGCCCATCGGCGGGGTGAAGGAAAAGACCATTGCCGCCCGCCGCAGCGGGCTGAAGACCCTGATCTTTCCCGAGGCCAACCGCAAGGATTTCGAAGAACTGCCCGAACACCTGAAGGAAGGGCTGCAGGTCCACTTCGTCAGCGAATATCCGCAGGTCTTCCGGATCGCTTTCGGCCGGGAGCGCAGGCGCAAAAGCTGACGCCACCACCGGCTGCCCGGGGTCGCCCCCCGGGGCAGCCGATGGGCAGCCGGCACGATTTGTCGTTGACCTGCACGGCCCGGTCGGCGTATATCCTCTGCCGGACATCCGTCAGCCCGCCCCGACAGGGTGTTGACAAACGTCATGCGGAAAGGCGGGACAAGGCGAAGACAGCCGAAAAAGCGCAGTTTGCAACTCAGTAAATGAACATTTTGAGGCTGTTTTCAACGCCGGATTTCAACAGCCTGCCAAGACAAAACAGCCACGGGAGCTTCCATTTGATGAGCGACGCAATCGAAGAACTGATGAACGCCGTGACCCGGCTTTCGAACGAAGAGAAGAAAGAGTTCATCCTCCGGGCCCTGCCGGAACTCGGCCGGGAGGCGATCAAGGACCCCGGCTTTCTGCCCCGGCTGCTGCCGGTGATTCTCGGCCTGATCCGGGAGAGCGGCTTCGACCTCAACCAGCTGCTGCAGCTGGCCAACATGCTCGGCGGCACGGCACCAACGCCGGGACAGGACTGAAAACAAACCAAACGGCACCTGCAGCCGGCAGCGTGCCAACAACATGGAGTCAAGAAAGATGCGTGTTCTCAGCGGTATCCAGCCGTCGGGCTCCCTGCACCTGGGCAACTACTTCGGCATGATGCAGAAGATGATCGACTACCAGCGGCAGGAAGATCTGTTCTGCTTCATCGCCAACTATCACGCCCAGACCACGGTCAGCGATGGCAAGGCCCTGGCCAGGGGAACACTGAAAGCGGCGGCCAACTTTCTCGCCTTGGGCCTCGACCCGGAGAAGAGCACCTTCTGGGTGCAGTCGGACGTTCCCGAGGTGCAGGAACTGACCTGGATCCTCTCCAATTTCACCCCCATGGGCCTGCTGGAACGCTGCCACAGCTACAAGGACAAGGTCGCCCAGGGGATCAAGCCCAACCACGGCCTGTTCGCCTATCCGGTGTTGATGACCGCCGACATCCTCCTGTTCCAGAGCGACCGGGTGCCGGTCGGCAAGGATCAGAAGCAGCATCTGGAAGTCGCCCGCGACATCGCTAACAAGTTCAACAACGAATACGGCGACATCTTCACCATTCCCGAGCCGGAAATCGACGACGAGGTGGCCATCATCCCCGGCCTGGACGGCCGCAAGATGAGCAAGAGCTACGGCAACACCATCGATCTCTTTCTCGAGGAGAAGGCCCTGCGCAAGCAGGTGATGCGCATCGTCACCGCGCCGATTCCGGTGGAAGAGCCGAAAGACCCGGACGCCTGCAACGTCTACAAGATCTACCGGCTCTTTCTGAGCAAGGAAGAGGACGAAGCCCTGCGCGCCCGCTACCGGGCCGGCGGTCTCGGCTTCGGCGAGCTGAAGCAGGAACTGTTCGAAAAGATCCGCGACACCTTCGCCCCTTACGCAGAACGGCGCAGGGAGCTGCTCGCCAACCCGGAACGGATCCGCGATGCCCTGCGCCGGGGGGCGGAGAAGGCTCGGCAGGTGGCGAACAGAACCATGCGCAAGGTGCGCAAGAAGACCGGCCTGGTCTACTGAGACATTGGGCATGCCGCACCCGGGGAAACGCCTGCGGATATGGTAGAATGAGTGTGGTCGACGGATGCAGGTCACGTCGGCAGACTTCCACCCGAAAGGAGGAGGATCGCCATGACCATCGACGTCGAACGCCGCTATTTCTGCAACTGCAGCGGAAAACCCCTGGAACTGGTTCCGGTCGAGACCGACGAGGAGGGACAGCTCGATCTGATCTGTGAGCGCTGCGGCGCCAGCCCCTCATCCGACCCGAAACACACAATCACCTACCAGGACGTGACCCTGGACGACTAAAGAGGGCCCTGCCGCCGGCCGGCGGCAGGGTCAGACGCGCGGAGAGGATTCGCCCGCGCCTATACCGGCATTTTCCGGTGCCGAACGGACGAACAGCACGAACGCCATCGCCGGCCGCCGGCTCGACTCGCGCATGGCGAAATGAATGGTGTCGAGGGTCCAGCCGTGCCCGACCCATGTGTTGATGATCTCTTCCAGACTCTCGTCGGTCACCGTCGTCGTCTCGACCACCTTGTATTCGGCAGAACTCATGTCTCATTCCTTGTGGAGGGGTTATGGCCATTACCGGCTCACCAAAGAAAATGGCCCGGGATATCGCCGACGGCTTTCTCATTCTGACACAGAGCAGCCTGCGCCGGTACACGCCGGCCGACCTGAAAACCATTCTGGGCAACATCGCCCTGGTCGCCCGCGACCTGCGCGCCGAACAGATTCCCCTCGAGAATGTCATGGCCCTGAAGGCGCGCAACATGAAACTCTCCCGGCTGAACCAGGCCGAAACGCTGATCCGTTCCTACTGCCGGAAACGCAGGATACCAGTCTGAACCACCTCGCCGCAAGCCCGGCGACAGCACCGCTCGCCAAACCCTATTTCTAATATTTTCCCACAAAAGACAAACAGCATCTCGAAATACCGCCTCCCCCTGTGGTCGCCTCGACTGCGGAACCCACCGAACCGTATACGATTTTCTTTTCTCTATTTGAAACAAGCATTTTATTGAAAAAAATCTATTGACACATATTTAAAACACCGTATTATGTTGCGAAATTTTGCCACCAACATCGTGGATTTTTTACCATACATGCATGGTAGCCCGATCACAGATAAGAGATAAGATGCGTTTCGTGGAGCGCCCGGCCGCACAGCGGCCGGGCGCCTCAGGAGAGGACATATCAACTGCAAGGAGGAGAGTTATGGGACACGGACCCGCCGTGAAGCTGGGCAAGGATAACGCGTCCGGCTACAAGACCCGTCTGGGCATCATCATGTTCTTCATCTACACCATCACCTACGCCGTTTTCGTCGCCATCAACACCATCAAGCCGTCGCTGATGCAGACCATCGTGCTGGGGCAGACCCTGGCGGTGGTCTACGGTTTCGGGCTGATCATCTTCGCCCTGGTGCTGGCCATCATCTACAACCACTTCTGCAACGCGGCCGAAGCCCGTCTGAACCGCTGAGGAGGTCTGCCATGATCTACGCACAGTCGCCTCTGGCCATCGGCCTGTTCGTCTTTTTCGTTCTGTTCGTGCTGGGCCTCTCCTTCTACCTGGCCCGCCGCACCACGTCGTCCGCCGGCTACTACGCCGCCGGCGGCCAGATCCACTGGTTCGTCAACGGCATCGCCTTCGCCGGCGACTACCTGTCCGCCGCCTCGTTCCTCGGCATCTGCGGCATGATCGCCACTGCCGGCTACGACGGCTGGATGTACAGCATCGGCTATCTGGCCGGCTGGATGGTCGCCCTCTTCCTGGTCGCCGAGCCGATGAAGCGTCTGGGCAAGTACACCTTCACCGACGCTCTCGACTCCAAGTTCAACTCCAAGAGCATCCAGCTGATGGCCGCCTTCTCCACCCTGGTCATCTCGGTCTTCTACCTGATCCCGCAGATGGTCGGCGCCGGCGTTCTGGTGCAGCCCCTGCTCGGCATGCCGCACTGGGTCGGCGTGGTGATCGTCGGCGTCGTCGTCACCATCATCGTCGCCACCGCCGGCATGGCCTCGACCACCTACGTCCAGTTCTTCAAGGGCGCGCTGCTGCTGATCTTCACCACGGTCGTCGTGGTCGGGGTGCTCGGCCGCGGTCTGACCACCCACCCGGACGCCGGCGGCCGCAAGGCCTACCATGAATTCCGCACCCTGACCGCCAGCGTCGATGCCGACGGCCGGCTGCAGGTCGCCGGCTACGAGCCGGTCGCCGACTGGAAATCGACCCCCTTCGGCAAGGCCGGTTTCGTCAAGCTGGTCAAAGACGGCGTACCCAGCATCTGGAAAGTCGAAGAGCGAAACGGCCAGATCGTGCTCGAAGAGACCCTGTACGTCACCAAGCTGCCCGACGGCCGCAAGCTGTACAATGGCGGCGACATCAAGGAAGGCCGCTTCTTCCCCGTCGGCCACATCAAGGAGCTGAAGGTCGACGGCGTCGAAGTCGCCGAAACCGGCCCGGTCGGCCCCTTCGCCTACCTGTCGGCCCTGAAGGACTCGACCATCGTGCTCTGGGGCAAGCGCTACATCAAGGAAGGTGAAGTCACCACCACCGTCTACTACCAGAAGCCGACCCCGGGCGCCCGCATGCTGCGCCCCGGCCTGAAGTTCAAGGTCGACAACGCCACCGGGACGCAGAAGTTCAACTTCATCTCGCTGATGCTGGCCCTGTTCTGCGGCACCGCCGCCCTGCCGCACATCCTGATCCGCTACTACACGGTGCCGAGCCAGGCCGCGGCCCGCAAGTCGACCATCGTCGGCATCGCCGCCATCGGCTTCTTCTACGTGCTGACCCTCTTTTTGGGCATCGGCGCCATGACCAACGGCGTCATCAACCTGACCGACAACAACATGTCGGCGCCGCTTCTGGCCCTCTCCTTCGGCGTCATTCTCTTCGCCATCATCTCGTCCATCGCCTTCGCCACGGTTCTGGGCACTGTCTCGGGCCTGATCGTCGCCTCGTCCGGGGCCATCGCCCACGACCTGATGGACAACTTTCTCGGCATGCGGATGAGCGACAAGGGGAAGGTGCTGGCCGGCAAGATCTCGGCCCTGGTCATCGGCTGTATCGCCATCTATCTCGGCATCGTTTTCGAAGGGATGAATGTCTCCTTCCTGGTCGGCTGGGCCTTCGCGGTCGCCGCCTCGGCCAACCTGCCGGCGATCCTGATGATCCTCTTCTGGAAGAAGACCACGGCCCAGGGTGTGGCCGCCTCGATCCTGGTCGGCCTGGTCACCGCCCTCGGCCTGATCCTGATCTCGCCGGACATGTGGGTCCGCTACGGCCTGCTGCCGCAGAACGCGCCGATCAGCTTCAACAGCCCGGCCCTGATCTCGATCCCGGCGAGCTTCCTCGCCCTGGTGATCGTCTCCCTGCTGACCCGGAAATCGGCAGTGACGGAAGAGGCGTCCGAAACCGCCGGCGCCTGATCCGGCGCCTCTTCGACGCCATCACCAACCAAACAAGGCGGGGCCGCCGGCCGGCGGCCCCGCCATCTTGATAAAAAGGGACAAATCGATCAGAATAGGCCGCGGCGGCCCCAGAGGATATCCTCCCGACCTACCTTCAATCCGCCGCTGACGCCCTTTCCCTTCTTCCCGCAAGGTCGCTCATGAAACGCTTTCGCTTCACCCTGCTTGCCGTCTGCCTGGTGCTGCTCCTGCTCGGCGCCCACGACATCCGCCTGCTGCTGCGCAATCCGGCCCCCCTCACCATCTCCCTGGCCGATCTCGAGCGTCGGGGTGCACCGCGCGACTGGCTGCGCATCCGCGACGCCAGACTCGACCTGCTCGAAGCCATTTCGACCAGCGGCACCATCGAACTCGAGGCCTTTCTGGTGCCGCTGAAAACCGTTCGCGGCCAACAGCCGGTCCGGGTGATGGTCGAAACCCGTGATCCCGCCGTCATGGAGCTGCTGCGCACCTATTATTTCAAGCTCGACTCGGAACGCGAACGGCAGGAGTTTCTGGCAAAAAACCGGGACGCCTTCTTTCCGCAACGGGAAGTGACCGGCATGCTGGTGGGGAATCTCATCGCCACCGCCAACCGGGACAAGCTGCTCGGGCTGGCGAAACAGGTGGGGATGGACGTTTCCGAAGACGTGATCTTCATCAGCGAAGACAAAACCCCGCCGAAATGGCGCGGCGTCTTCTTCGCCCTGATCGGCCTGGCCGGACTGATCAAAATTCTGTGGCCGCGACGGGAACCTTCCCGGAACACAACCGGTTAGCGGCCAGCACCGGCACCGGCTCCTTCGTCAGACGCCGCCAGAGCTCCGCCGGATCAGCGAAGACAAGCTCGCGCGTCGCCGGACGCACCTGCCAGTCCCCCCTCTTCAGCTCGCCGGCCAGTTGTCCCGGCGCCCAGCCGGCATGACCGGCATAGACGCGGTAACGGGCCGGCTCCCTTCCCTGTCCGATCCAGCCGACCAGCGTCCGCACCCCGGTCATCCGGACACCATCGACGACACGCACACCACCCGCCGGCAGGGCATCGTCATCAACCAGCACGAAGGCGGTCCCGGGTGAAACCGGTCCGCCCAGCCAGAGCGGTTCGGTCTTCTGCGCGAAGAGTTCGAGTCGGGGAAAGGCCTCGCCCAGGGCAAGGCGGGAGGGCCGGTTGAGAACCAGACCGAGCGTCCCTCCTTCATCATGCCTGAGCAGCAGGATCACCGTCTGTCGGAACCTTGGATCGGGCATCGATTCCCCCGCCACCAGCAGCGTGCCGGGGGCCGGTCGCAGGCCGTAAGCCGTTGCCGACCACAGGACAAAAAGCAGAACGAGCAGAGAAAACAGTGAACGGGTCATGGGGACAGTATAGCAAGATGTCCCCGAAAAATCGGCCTATCCCAGGAAGGTGCTGCGCTCCTTTTCGAAGAAGCAGCGAAACTCCTCCAGCAGCTGCTCGGCCTGGTCGGGCTCAACACCGAGAGTCCTGGCGCTCGGCAGGGTGCTCAGCTCAATAGAGCCGTCAGGCTGTCGCTGGCCGATTCCCAGCCGGCGCAGCATGGCATCGGCAAAATTGACCGTCGCCGCCAGCCGGTGGCGTTCCGGCTGTTCGACGGGATCGATGCCGGAAATATCGTTGTGATAGCGGGCGACCAGGGTCAGATCCTCGGAAAAATTCCATTTGGTCAGCACCGCCTCACCGACCTCGGCATGTCCGTAGGGAAAGAAGAGAGCCTCCATCTCCTCCTCGCTCCCTTCACCGTTGTAGACCGCCTCCATCACCTTGCGGAACTTTTCGGGGTCCAGATTGTTGAGCACCATCTTGCCGATATGACGGAAGAGTCCGGCGACAAAGGCTTCCTCCGGATCGGCCGACTTGAACCAGACCGCCACCATGCGCGAGCCAATGGCGCAGCCGAGCGAATCCTCCCACAGCATCTTCTCCATCAGCCCGAAGGATTTGTTGATCCCTTTCAGGCTCGACGCCAGCACCAGACTCTTGAGCGTCTTCTCCCCCAGTATGACAATGGCGTGCTCCAGAGTGGTCACCTTGCGCCGCAGACTGTAGAAGGAGGAATTGGCGATTTTCAGCACCCGGGCTGACACCGCCTGATCGCTGGAAATGGTCTTGGCCAGCTTCTCCGCCGTGGTGTCCGGTTTCTGAAGCATTTCAAGCACCTTGACGGCGACGATCGGCATCGGAGGCAGATCGCCGATAGCCTGGACAACACTCTGCAATTCACTCATCTCCATAAGCATCCCTCCGCGAGGAATGGAAAGGTTATGCCTCACTTATCGACAGGCCCTCATGAATCTTAACGTCTTTCCACGACTCGGCAACCGTGCCTCATTCGCCCCCGGAAAACGAAGGCGGTCTTACATCCGCCGGCAGCAGCAACCAGAGGCGCGCCGGCTGTTTCATGCGCCCGGCCAGCGCGCCGGCCTCGTCGCCCAGACCCCAGAAGAAATCGGCCCGCACCCGCCCCCTGATGGCGCCGCCGGTATCGAGAGCCAGCATCAGCCGGCGCAGTGGCGCCTGGCCGACCGGCCAGGTGGTATCGAGAAAGACCGGCGCCCCCAGGGGAACATAGCGGGGATCGACGGCCAGCGAGCGCTCGGGAACCAGGGCCAGTCCCATGGCGCCAGGGGGAGTGAGCCACTCGGAGCCAAGCCGGCGGAAAAAGATATAGCTCGGATTTTCCGCCAGCAGCTCCGCCACCCGGTCAGGATGCCGGCGGGCCCAGAACCGGATGTTCTGCATCGACATCTGGTCGGGCGTCATCTCGCCCCGCTGAAGCAGCAGTCGGCCGATGGAGCGGTAGGGATGCCCGTTCTGGTCGGCATAGTTGACCAGCACCCGTTCGCCGTCGGGAAGCCGGATGCGCCCCGAACCCTGGATCTGCAGAAAAAACAGCCCGACCGGATCCTCGACCCAGAAGAGTTCATGCCCGGCCAGCAGCTCGGGACGGGCGTCGATTTCGGCTCGGCTCCAGTAGGGGACCACCCGCCGGCCGTCCAGCCGCCCCCGCAGCCGGTAGCGCGCCAGCTCGGGATAGACCGATGCCAGATCGATGACCAGCAGATCGTCGGGAACCCCGTAGACGGGATAGCGGAATCGCCGGTCCGGCGTGGGGCTGCCGGCAAGTTCCGGCACGTAATAGCCGGTCAGCAGTCCCTCGGGCGAACCATCCTCCTGCTGCAGCCGCCAGGGACGGAAATAGCCCACAAAGAAGCGGCGCGCCTCTTCGGCGGTGGCGGCCGGCCAATTGCCGGCCGCTTCGCAGCTGTTGCGCCAGCCGGGCCGCCAGCGCAGGGCACGACAGGCCTCGACAAAGGCGGCGAGAACCGGACGGGGGTCATCCTCCTCCCAGTCCGGCAGCTCCCGCCAGTCGGCCGGCACGGCGGCCGGCGCGGCAACTGCGGGCGGGGCCTTTTCCAGCCTCTTCTCCGGCGCCCGGGCACAGGCGGCCAGGGCGAAAACCGTTACCAGAAAGAGCAGGAGGCCCTTCTTCAACCCTTTTATCCGGATAGAGCAAAAAGCCTTCATCATCCCTCCCACAGGGTATTGAAAAACGTCATGAGGGCAGGCGAAACCCTGCTAGAACATGTCGACCGGATCGACATCGACCGCCAGACTCACCCCCGCCGGCACCGGCCGCGACAGCGCTGCCAGCCGGTCGAGCAACTGCCGCAGTGGCGGCCGCCGGGAGGCCTTGAGCAGGATCTGCATCCGGAAGCGGCCGCGCAGCCGGGGCAGCAGGCAGGGAACCGGGCCGAGAATCTCGACGCCGGTGGGCAGAGGCTGCAGGCGGGCGGCCAGGGCGGCGGCCGCCTCTTCCACCCGCGACTGCAGGTTGCCGGCCAGCACCAGATTGACCAGGTGGCCGAAAGGCGGATAGCCGAGACTGCGTCGCGCCGCCAGCTCGGCCTCGCAGAACCGCCGGTAGTCGTGGCTGACAACGGCATCGAACACATAGTGGTCCGGGCTGAAGGTCTGCAGCAGAACCCGGCCGGGCCGGTCGCCGCGGCCGGCCCGGCCAGCCACCTGCGCCAGCAGAGCGAAGGTCCGTTCTCCAGCGCGAAAATCGGGGAAATTGAGCGGCGCGTCGGCGTTGAGCACGCCGACCAGGGTGACGCCGGGGAAATCATGCCCCTTGGCGACCATCTGAGTGCCGACCAGGATATCGAACCGGCCTGCCAGCATCCCTTCGACCAGGCTGCGGTGCGCCCCCTTGCCGCTGGTGGTGTCCCGGTCCATGCGGGCGATGCGCGCCGCGGGAAAGAGTTCGCTCAGTTCCGCCTCCAGCCGCTCGGTCCCGGCCCCCTGCGGATCGAGATCGATGCCGCCGCAGGCCGGGCAGGCGTCGGGCGGCGGTTGCCCGAAATCACAGTAGTGACAGCGCAGACTGCCTTCGCTCCGGTGCCAGGTGAGGCTGATATCGCAGTTGGGGCAGCGAAACCCCCGGCCGCAGGAGCCGCAGAGCAGATAGGGGGCGAATCCCCGCCGGTTGAGCAGCAGCAGGCTCTGTTCGCCCCGCTCCAGGTTGGCACGCAGGGCGCCGACCAGGGGTTCGGAGAGCAGGGTGCGGAAGAGGGTTTCTGTCATGTCGACCAGCTCGACCGTCGGCAGGGGCTGTCCACCGGCCCGCTCCCTCAGGGTCAGCAAAACTCCCTGCCCCGACACCATGCGATGATAGCTCGGCAGGGACGGAGTAGCGCTGCCGAGCAGAACGGGAATCCGCTGCTGCTGACCGCGCAGCAGCGCCAGGTCGCGGGCATGGTAGCGAAACCCCTCGCTCTGCTTGTAGCTCGCCTCGTGCTCCTCGTCGACCACGATCAGCCCCAGCCGTTGCAGGGGGGCGAAAACCGCCGAGCGGGCACCGATGACGATCTCGGCCCGGCCGCGCAGGATGCTGCGCCAGGCATCGTAGCGCTCGCCGTCGGACAGCCCCGAGTGCAGCACGCTGATCTCGGCCCGTCCGGCAAACCGGGCCCGGAAACGGGCCACCAGTTGCGGCGTCAGGGCGATCTCCGGCACCAGCACCAGGGCTGTCCGCCCCAGCCCGACAACCCGGTCAATAGCCCGCAGGTAGACTTCGGTCTTGCCACTGCCGGTCACGCCGTGCAGCAGAAAGGTTTCGAAGCGGGGAGCCTCCAGCAGCGGCTGAAGTCGCTTCAGCGCCTCGTCCTGCTCCGCCGTCAGCAGCGGACCGCTGTCGGGCGCGACCGGCCAGGAGAGGAAAGGATCGCGCAGCCGCTCTTCCGTCCGGCAACTGACAAGCTCCGCCTCCAGCAGCCGCTTCAGCTGCGGATAGGGCGAGGGGAAAAGTTGCCGCAGTTCGCTCAGACTCACTTCCCCCCGCATCCGGATCAGCTCGAGCATCCGCGCCTGCCGCTCCCCCCGGGGCCGGCCTTCGGCGGCGGTGGGCCGGTAGAAGGTTTCCCGCAGCACCGGCGGCGCTTCTCCCCGGCCGGCCAGACCGGCGGGCAGCGCCGTGGCGATCACCTGGCCGATGGGATGCTGATAGTAGGCGGCGGCGCGCCGAAAGAGGGGGATCAGGGTCTCGGGAATCAGCGGTTCCGGATCGAGCAGGGCCGCGACCGGCTTCAGTCCCCTGGCCGGGCCGCGGGTCAGTTCGAGCAGAAAACCGACCGCCCGCCGGCGTCCCAGGGGAACGGACAGGCGCATGCCGATCCGGACCTCGCCGGCCAGGGCGTCCGGAACCAGGTAGGAGAGGGTCTTCGTCAGGGGGGCCGCCACCGCGACCTCGGCGATCAGAACTCGATCCGACATGGCGTATCATTCTAGCCGAAGCGGTACGTCACGACCAGCCCGAATGCCGCCGTTATAAGTTGACTTGACAGCTATGGAATTGACGATAAAGTGAAAATTCATCCATACACCATACAATCCCAATCAAGCGGCAAAGCATCCTGGGAGGGGTGAGAACATGTGGCGTCTCGATGCCCGTGTCAGTACGGAGCTGCCAGCGCGCATCTACCGGCAGGGTTCCGAACCCGATTTTCTCGCCTCGGCCACCATCAGCGAACTGAGCCTGAGCAGCGCCCTGCTTGACAGGAATCTCGATCCCGAACTCGGTCCGCTGCTGCTCCGAACCCGTCTGCCGGGCGGCAGCGAAATCGACCTGCAGGGGCAGGTGGTCACCCCGCGCCGCAAGCCGAGCCAGGGCACGGCCATCCAGTTGCTCAACGTCGACCAGCACCAAGGTGAAATGCTGTGGCGGTTTCTGCGCGAGAAGCTGCTTCCCCTCTCCAACTGCCCCTACTGCGCCTGCGGCATGGGCCGCCACACGCCGGCTCCGCGCTGTCCCGGCAAGCACTGCGGGCTGCAAAACGGCATCTGCTGGCTCTGCGGACACCGTCTCGACTTCGCCAACGACAGCTATCTCGAAGAGCATCTGCAGGACACCTTCGGCCCGCGCCTGCAGACCAAGCTGAAGCTGATCGATCCGGAACGGGTGCGCAAGATCCTGCAGCTGATCGACGCCGAGCTGCTCAAGAGCTTCACCCCCGACCGGGGCATGGAATTCGTCGGCACCCACCCGGAAATGCTGCGGGTCTTTTCGCTGATCCGCAAGGTCGCCCCCACCGGCCTCAACGTGCTCATTCTCGGCGAAAGCGGCACAGGCAAGGAGCTGACCGCGCGCGCCATTCATGAGCGGAGTGCGCGCCGCAGCAAACCGTTCGTCGTCATCAACTGCGCCGCCATTCCCGAAGGCCTGCTCGAAGCGGAACTGTTCGGCTACACCCGGGGCGCCTTCACCGGCGCCTACCAGAGCCAGGACGGCAAATTCGTCCAGGCCGACGGCGGCACCATTTTTCTCGACGAGATCGGCGACCTGCCCTTCGGGCTGCAGGCCAAGCTGCTGCGTTTTCTCGAGGACCGGATCGTCGAACGCCTCGGCGGCAAGCAGGGGCGCCAGGTCGACGTCCGCGTCCTGGCCGCCACCAACTGCGACCTTGAAAGCCGCATCGAGCGGGGACAGTTCCGCCAGGACCTCTTCTACCGGCTCAACGGCTTCACCATCTACCTGCCGCCGCTACGCGACCGTGGAGACGACGTCGTTCTCATCGCCCGCTATCTGCTGCAGAAACACCGGCCGCACGGCCCGGACGGGCCAACCACCTTCTCGTCGGCGGCGCTGCGGGCCATGCGCACCCACGACTGGCCGGGCAATGTCCGAGAGCTGATCAATCGGGTCCGGCGAGCCATGGTAATGGCCACGGGCAGAGAAATCGAACCCGTGGACCTGGAACTGAATGGCGGCACCTGCCACAGGAGACCGGCCGATCTGCGCAGCCAGGTCGGTCACACCGAAAGGGAACTGATCGTCGAAACCCTGAAGCAGACCGGCTACAACGTCGCCCGCAGCGCCCGCACTCTCGGCATCAGCCGCCCCGCCCTCTACGACCGCTTCCGCAAATACGACATCGATCTGCAGCAGCTCAAGAGAGAACACCACCCAAACTGACACAGGCAGCAGCCCCCTGCGAACTGCCGACAATCCTGGCAGCGCAAAAAATCTGGATGCAGAGCATCCGGAATGGCGCGTCCCCTTTCAGCAATCCGGGGTGTCGGCTGCCGCCGACACCCGACACTTCATTCCGTCACCACCCAACCCTCCAAAAACACGCCCCTTCTGCCAGCGGCAGCCCCTCCCATCCAATCCCCGGGTGTCGGGAGGGCCGACACATCCAACAGCACAACCCCTTATAACGCATTGATTTTACAGATATTTATTTTCGGGCACGGCTATTGCGAGAAACAAGCGTGTCCGGTGCCCACGACAGGCACCCAACTCACCAGCGAGGACAGCTCATGCGCCATCGACCGATCATCACCCTGATTCTGCTTTGCCTGCCGGCTTTCATCGCGACGGGCGAACCTGCTTCGGCCGCCGGCAACGGCCGACACGACCGGTCCATGACCGCCATCGAGCAGGCGGACATGCCGGCGGGATTGAGCGACGCAGAGCTGAAGGAAATCCGGGGACGCTTCCTGCCGGCGTTCGACACCACGACCGGTCCGATGACAACTACCGCCGAGGTCATCCTCTGGGACGAAGGCAACCGTGCCGAAACCGGCATCACCAGCCTCCAGGGAACTGGCAACATGGCGGCAACCATACTCACCCGGCAAAGCCGATAACGATCAGACAAAGGAAAGGAGGTGAAAAAGTGAAAGCTGTCATTCCCGTGCTGCTGACCCTGCTGCTTGTCGCCACGACAGCTCCGGCAAAAGAGGTCCGTTCCGACAGCACCCGCCTCGTCGATCAGGCCCTCGGCGGCGCCACCGGCATCATCGGCATCAACATGGCTGCCGGCTCGAACAACGTCCAGGGCAACATGCATGCGCTGATCCTCGGGGACAGCCAGGGACCGTCCCCCGTCGCCGCCGTGGAACAGCGGGCAGCGGTGGACGGCCACGGCGACAGGACCCGGGCCCTCGACCTGATCGGGGGAGCGGCCCTCGGCGGCGCCAGCGGCCTGATCGGCGTCAACCAGACTGCCGGCTCGAGCAACACCCAGGCCAATCTCGCCACCATCGAAATCGGCGGCGGCGCGCCGGTTTCGCTCGCCGATCTGGAAAGCGCCCGCGGGCAGCCGGCACGACATGGATCCTCCGCCGGAGAATCCAGCGCCGACGTCATTCAGGGACAGGCGCTCGCCAACAGCAGCGGGCTGGTGCAGATCAGCCAGTCGGCCGGGTCCGGCAACAGCATTCGCAACAGCATCGGTGTTTCACTGACAACCATGGAGATCTATTGACAACCACCAGCAAGCAACGAAAAGGGGGAAACACAATGAAACGCATTCTCTGCCTGCTCATCGCGCTGCCCTTCATCCTGGCGCCGGCCCTGGCACTGGCCAACGGCAAAGACGACAAAGACAAGGGCAACGAAGTCAAGCTGAAGATGGAGCTCGAAAAGGAAATCGAAGTCGAAGTGGAGATCGAAGGCAAGCTGACTCCCCTCGGCACATCTTCGGCCGTCATCAACAACCAGCAGAAGCTGGAAGAAAACGAGGTCTACAATTACAAACTCGAAAACAACGCCACCGTCGATGGCAACGCCCTGCAGGGAGCCAGCGGCAACATCGGCGTCAACCTGGCTGCCGGCACCAACAACGCCCAAGACAACCTGGCCGCCATCGCCTCTACCGAGGCGGAAGGCTCTCTGGTCGACGCCGAGATCTACAAAACCCAGACCAGCGAGGAAAATTCGACCGGCAATGTCGGCACCACCAACAACGCCACCCTCACTGAGAATGCCCTGCAAGGCGCCAACGGCAACATCGGCGTCAACATCGTCGCCGGCACCGGCAACGCCCAGAGCAACATGACCGCCATCAGCGTCGGTCCGAGCAGCTTCGGCATCGCCTCGGCGGGGGTCAACCAGGTCAGCGAGGACAACAGCACCCTGAACGTGCCCGACAAGGGAATAGAGTTTGAAGGCTCCTTTGAAACAGGCACCATGCATCTCGAGGGCACCATGACCCTGCCGGACGGCCGCTATGAGGGCACCTCGGACCAGATCGGCGATATCTATCCCGACATCTGGCAGGGCGATTCCCATGGCGGTGGTCCGCAAATCGGGCATTTCGATCTCGACGACGACGTTCAGGGAGGAAGCGACCTGAACGACGACGGCGGCGCGCTGGCATTCGGCGAGTCGGGCAAACTCTTCTTTGACGAGGATGCCGAAGTGACCCTCGACGGCAACTACACCGCTTTCCGGGTTGACTTCCGCTGCGTCACCTACCCGACCACCAACACCGCCAGCCTCAGCGGCAACGCCCTCCAGGGCGCCAACGGCAACATCGGGGTAAACGTGGCGGCCGGCACCGGCAACCTGCAGGCGAACGGCCTGGCCGTCTCCGCCCTGCTCGATTCGAGTCTGCGGGTGACCGAATAACCACCCGCGGCGATCCCGGCAGCCATGGTTGCCGGGATCGTCTTCTCATGCAGGCCCGCTGTGTCGCCAGCGGGCGGGAGAAACCCATGCGTCTCGGTTCCGCACTGTTCATCACCCTCATGACCGGCCTGCTGATCGCAGGACAGCCCGCCTGCGCCGCTCGCTTCCAGATCCGGGTCGGCGGCCAGGCGTGGATGATCCGGCAGCCGGTCAAAAGCCTGAAGGATCTGAAATTCGACAACATCGTGCGGCAAAAGACCGACTTCAGCTGCGGCGCCGCGGCCCTGGCGACCATTATGAGCTACTTCTACCGGGACAGGGATGTGACGGAAGAAAGGATCGTTCGCTGGCTGGTCGAAAACGGTGATCGCGAACTGATCCGCAGACGCGGCTTTTCCCTGCTCGACCTGAAGCACTACGCCGAGAATGCCGGCTACCGGGCCGCCGGCTACCGCATACCGGTCGAAAAACTGGAGCGGATCCGTATCCCAACCATCACCCTGCTGACGATCAAGGGATACACGCATTTCGTGGTGCTCAACGCCGTCAGAAACGGAAAAGCCTACATCGCCGACCCGGCCATGGGGCACCGGGTCATTCCGCTCGACGAATTCGCGACAAGCTGGAACGGTCTGGTTTTCGCCGTATTCGGCCGCGAGGCCAGTACCAGTTACGACCTTTTTGCCGGGCCACCGGCAGCCAATCGCATCGCGCTGTGGCAAGCGAACGATCTGTTGATGCGTAATCTTTTCATCGGCGCCGGCGAGTTCCGGCGCTGAAGCAAGGAGACAGCCATGTACGGCAAAGCAGTTTTTCTGGCAATGAACAGCCTGTTCATGCTCGCCCTGCTGCTGGCCTTCCTGTTGAGCTCACCCCTCATCAGCCTTGGCGCAACCGAACCCGAGCTGGGTCTGGATACCAGCCAGCTGGTTTCGGTCGAGGATACGGCCCTGGAACAGACCCGTGGCCGCTACTTCGACTTCTACTTCACCATCAGCTTCACCGGTTACTGGCGACACGACGATCCGACCCCCGGCCTTCCGAGTGCCCGCCTGGCCTACAACTTCGGCATGGGGACACAACAACAGGACGGCAATCTCCACCTGACTCTGACCGACGGAGACGACACGCCTTCCCCGCCCAGCACTCCGCCGCTGCAGGTCGATGACCGGGACGCCGCCCCGTCCGAACAGCCGCCCGAACCACCGGGGGAAAACCCCATGGCCATCATCAGTGGCGGTTTCGACGGCAGCAGCGGCGCCTTCCAGATCACCCAGGTGCCGGGAAGCGACAACGTTGTCACCTCGGGGCTGGCCATCAATCTCTGGATGCTCAACGTTCAGGAATCGGCGACCGCCGAGCGGGTTCGCTCGGCCCTGACCGAAATGCTCGGCATGACCCAGTGACCGGAGTCAATCCGGCCGCCGGGTTGCATGAGGTTCGATCTCGTCCGGAGAATTCAGGACAGTCATTTCACAATGGACAGCCGGTCGCCGGTCGGCGACCGGCGCAACTCGTTGACGCACCCTGGATGCAAGGCATCCGAATTCTCGAGCCCCGAGACGTACCCGGAACTGTACGTCGAACGCCAAGAGATGAGGACAATGCCGCAAACGGGCCTTTTTCGGCAGCCAGGGGTCAGCAAAGGGGGATTGCAATGCACCATGCTCACACCGCTCCGTCAAAGACTGCTCTGTATCTGATCCTTCTGTCGACTTTCCTTCTGTCGCCACCCGTCCTTGCCGAAGCCGCCGGCGCCGCACCAAACCTGCTCGCCTTCAATTTCTTCGGCGACGACAGCGATGACGACGGCATCCCCGACAACCGGGACATCTGCCCCGAAACGCCGGCCGGCCTGAAGGTCGGCGAAAACGGGTGCCCACAGGATGCCGACGGCGACGGCATCTTCGACTATCTCGACCGCTGCCCGCAGACAGCCGCCGGCAGCACCGTCGACGTCAGGGGATGTTCACAGCCCCAGCTGGCGCAAAGCAACCGGAAGCCGGAGCAGAAGAGAGGCGCCGGCGGCAGCGACAAGATCACCCGCAGCCAGGAGGCCCTGCTCATCTCCGAGGGCGGGGTGCTGCTGCCGAAGGGCAAACTGGTAATCGAACCGGGCCTGCAGTACAGCTACACCTCGCGCACCCGGATCGCCATCAGCGGCTTTACCATCTTCCAGTCGGTCGTTCTCGGCGACATCGTCAGCGAGGACGTGGAACGCCACATCATCACCGGCTTTCTCAACCTGCGCTACGGCCTGACCAGCCGGCTGCAGATCGAAACCAAGATTCCCTACCTCTACCGGCACGACGAAACGACCTTCGCCACCGGACCGTCCGGCAACGACCTGACCCAGCACAGCGTCGACGGCATCGGCATCGGCGACATCGAGGCCTCGCTGCTCTGGCACGCCTTCGGCGACCTCGACTGGTGGGCGCCGCAGACCATCTTCTACCTGCGAGCCAAAAGCCGCACCGGCAAGGATCCCTACGGCCTGAACACCATCACCATCGACGGCAAGGAACGCACCAACGAACTGCCGTTCGGCAACGGCCACTACGGCCTCGCCGTCGGCACCAACTGCATCGTGCCCACCGATCCGGCTGTGCTCTACTTCAATCTCGGCTACTACTTCAACTTCAAGCGGAACGTCGGCAACGAAGGCGGCGTCGATTACGGCGAGATCGACCCCGGCGACAGCGTCGAATTCGGCCTCGGCATGGCCTACGCCCTCAATGACCGACTGACCACCAGCCTCTCCTTCCAGCAACGGTTCACCTTCGACAGCGAACAGAACGGCCATACGATCATGAACTCGAACGCCAATGTCGGCACCGTCTACCTGGGCACCACCTATTCGATCTCGGACAGCACAGCACTCACCCTGTCGCTGGGCATCGGCCTGACCGACGATGCGCCCGACTTCAGCATCGACGCGCGGTTGCCGATCAGTTTCTGACCCGAATCGGTGAACCCATGCCGGACGGAGAAAGCACGCCCCCGGCCTGGACGAGCTTTTCCACCATGCCGAACATGCCGAATCGCCCTCCCGGATTGGCGGGCGATTCGGGAAAAGTCGTTACAGGCCGGTGACTTGGGACGAACTCCGGTGTCGCGCTCACCAATCCCGGCGCAATCATTCCTCCCCGTCGAATCGATTTTTATTCAGCACAAACATCAGAAATCGTGTATCTTTAATCCGTTCGTCGCCGGATGGAGGAGCCGGCGGCCGAACGCGTTCGAATGGAGACTATGCCGTTCAGATTTTCGGCAGTCCCAACTCAAACAAAAGGAGGAGAGAATGAGACGTGCTGCAACCCTGTTTCTGACCCTGTCCCTGGGCCTGCTGCTGGCCCTGCCGGCCGTTGCCGCCGACACCATCAGAATCGGCTTCAACATTCCCCTGACCGGCGACATCCCCAAGGTCGGCGAATCGTCCAAGTTCGCCGCCGAAATGCTCAAGGAAGACATCAACGGCGCCGGCGGCCTCGAGGTCGGCGGCAAGAAGTACAAGCTCGAGTTCATCTACGAGGACAACGAGGCCAAGGCGGAGTCGGCCGTCACCGCCGCCCTGAAGCTGATCGAAAAAGACGAGGTGCTGGCCATCGTCGGCCCCAACTCCTCGAAACAGGCTGTTCCCGCCGGCCAGGTCTGCGACGACAACGGTGTGGTCATGATCTCGCCCTGGTCGACCAATCCCGACACCACCCGCGATCGTCCCTGGGTCTTCCGCGCCGCCTTCCTCGATCCCTTCCAGGGACCGGTCGCCGTCAACTTCGCGGTCAAGACCTTCAACGCCAAGACCGCCGCCGTGCTCTACGACCTGTCCAACGACTACTCCAAGGGCCTGGCCGAAATCTTCCGCGATGTCTTCGAAAAGAAGATGGGCGCCGGCAGCGTGGTCGCCTTTGAGTCGCACGGCACCAAGGACCAGGACTTTTCCGCCCAGCTGACCAAGATCATCGCCGCCAAGCCCGACTTCATCTTCGTGCCCGACAACTACAACCAGGTGGCGCTGATCGTGCCACAGGCGCGCAAGCTCGGCTACAAGGGTGAGTTCATGGGCTCCGACGCCTGGGGCAGCGCCGAGCTGATGACCCTGTGCGGCGACGACTGCAAGGGGCTGCACTTCTCCACCCACTACGCCGCCGCCGGCGCCAAGGGCGCCACCAAGGAATTTATCGACCGCTACAAGGCCAAGTACGGCTATGTGCCTGACGATGTCGCCGCCCTGACCTGGGACGCCACCCGCGTCGTGCTGCAGGGCATCCAGAACGCCGGCAAGCTGACCGGCAAGCTGCGCCGCGACCGCAAGGCCATCCGCGAAGGGATCGCCGCCATCAAGAGCTTCGACGGCATCACCGGCAGCATGAAGTTCGACGAGCAGGGCGACCCGGTCAAGTGCGCCGTCGTCGTCCAGATCAGTCAGACCGGCAAATTCGAGTTCAAGGAGTCGGTTTGCCCGGAATAAAATCAAAAGCAGTTTGACAAAACTGCCCATTTTACGTTACAACCCGGCGGGTCGGCAGTAACGGCCCGCCGGGGACTTCCCTGACGGCGTTTTCGCCCACGGATTGCGCAGACAGTTTTTTCTAACCGAAACGGTGAACGGCTGAGCAAAGGACACCAGATGCAAGGCTTGCGCAGACCGGGAGACTGAGGCGCGTCCCCAAGCGCGTCGAAGGCTACCGGGCCAGCATAACGCCGCAGATGGTGTGTTTTGCTCAGCCGCGAGGAACGAATGCTCGCCTCCATACTCCAGAACATCATCAACGCCCTTCAGTGGGGCAGTTTCTACGCCCTGATCGCCTTGGGCTACACCCTGGTCTACGGGGTGCTGACGCTGATCAACTTCGCCCACGGCGACGTCTTCATGGTCGGCGCCTACATCGCTTTTTTCGTCGCCACCTTCTTTCTGTCGACCCTCGGGCTGCCCGGCTGGCTGGTGCTGGCCCTGACCATTCCGGCGACCATGATCCTCACCTCGCTGGTCGGGGTGACCCTCGAACGGGTCGCCTACCGGCCGCTGCGGCGCAAGGGGGCCAACCGGCTCTACGTGGTCATCACCGCCCTGATGTGCGGCCTGATTCTCGAGCACGCCAACCTGGCCATCCTCGGCGCCAGCCGCAAGGCCTTTCCGCCCCTGATCAAGGAGACAGTCTACACCGTCGGCGGCGTCAGCTTCACCAATCTGAAGATCGGCGTCATCGTCACCGCGGTGCTGGTCTTTCTCTTTCTGCAGTGGGTAGTCACCAAGACCCGCGTCGGCATGGCCATGCGGGCCATCTCCTACGACAAATTCGCGGTGCCCCTGATGGGGATACCGATGGACAATATTATCGTCGCCACCTTCGTCCTCGGCTCCGGTTTCGCCGGCCTGGCCGGCCTGCTCTTCGCCATGAGCTACCCGGTGCTGGAGCCGTACATGGGGGCGCTGATCGGCTGGAAGGCCTTCATCGCCGCCGTGGTCGGCGGCATCGGCGACATCCGCGGCGCCTTTCTCGGCGGCTTTCTGCTCGGCGCGGTGGAGATCATGGTGGTCGCTTTCTTCCCCTCGACCTTCCGCGACCTGATCGCCTTCACCGTGCTGCTGGTGATCCTCACCCTGAAACCGACAGGTCTGTTCGGGGTGGCGAAGACGACGAAGATTTAACGGGAAACCCACCACGAAGCCACGAAGATCACAAAGGGATTTCAAACCCAGATGAGCTGGCCTCGAAAAAAGTCCCTTATCCACTCTCTTCGTGTCCTTCGTGCCTTTGTGGTTGATTTAAAATGACTATGCTCCGACGCTATTCCGTTCATATCCTGCTGATTCTGGCCGGCGGCCTGATCACCTGGCTGGCCTACGAAGAGATGGTCAGTCTCTACGTACTGTCGGTGCTCATGTTCATGGGCATCAACGTCATCCTGTCGGCCAGCCTCAATCTGGTCAACGGCTACATGGGGGAATTCTCCTGCGGTCACGCCGGCTTCATGTGCGTTGGCGCCTATGTCAGCTCGCTGCTCGGCGTCTGGCTGTTCGCCAAGGACAAGGTCTTCGGTCCGCCGGTGCTCGATCCCGACCTGGCCATCTACGCCTTTCCGGTGGTGATCCTGGCCGGCGGAATAGCCGCCGCCCTGGCCGGCCTGCTGGTGGCCATCCCTTCCTACAAGACCCGCGGCGACTACCTGGCCATCATCACCATCGCCGCCAACTACATCATCATCAGCACCATCGAGAATATCGGCGCTATCGGCGGCTCGCGCGGCTTCATGGGCATGAAGCGGGTGCTCAACGCCATGGAGGATGTCGTCTACCTGCCCTGGATGGTGATCTGGGTCTTTGCCTTCACTGTCTTCACCATCTGGCTGTTGCGGCGCTACGTCTCGTCCACCTTCGGCAAGGGGGTTTCGGCCATCTGCCAGGATGAGGTGGCGGCCGAGATCATGAGCGTCAACACCAACAAGATCAAGACCATCAGCTTCATGGTGTCGTCGGGACTGGCCGGCGTCGCCGGTGGCCTGTTCGCCTTCGTCGTCGGCTACGTCAACCCGGGCTCCTTCAACATCCTCAAGTCGACCGAGGCGCTGGTCATGGTCTACCTCGGCGGCATGGGCTCGCTGTCGGGCTCGGTGCTGTCGGCGATCCTCTTCACCCTGCTGCTCGAGGCGCTGCGGCCGCTGCAGATCATCAAGTGGATCGTCATTCCGCTGCTGCTGATCGTGCTGATGCAGTTCCGGCCCGAAGGGATTCTGGGCAACAAGGAACTGGGGGATGTCTTTCCCTGGCTGAAGCGGTTTTACAGATTCAAGTAGGCAGGCGCCGGGCGCCTGGCGCTCGGAAAAGCCTGAATGCCGTTTATTGACTGGAAATCTTACCCGGCGCCCGGCACTTGTGAAGCCCGGTGCCTCCGATTAAGTCTATGACCCAGCAACCAGTATCACAGACCGAAAACTCCCCGGTGCTCGAAATACGCGGCCTGACCCAGCGCTTCGGCGGCCTGACGGCGGTCAGCGATTTCAACGTCGAGCTCCATCCGGGCGAGCTGGTCGGGCTGATCGGCCCCAACGGCGCCGGCAAGACCACGGTCTTCAACCTGGTCAGCGGCTTCTATCAGCCGAGCGAGGGCGAGATCCGCGTCTGCGGCGTTCCTACCACCGGCCTGAAGCCGCACAAGGTCACGGCGCTGGGCGTCGCCCGCACCTTTCAGAACATCCGGCTGTGGAACGACATGTCGGTGCTCGACAACATCCGCGTCGCCCGCCACGGCAAGCTGGGCTACGGCTTCTTCCACGCCGTCGCCCGCACCCGCACCTACCGCCTGCGCGAAGCGGAAATCGAACGCGAGGCGCGCGAACTGCTCGAAATCTTCAAGCTCGACGGCTACGCCGACGAAGTGCCGAAAAACCTGCCTTATGGTCTGCAGCGCAAGGTCGAGATCGTCCGCGCCCTGGCCGAAAAGCCGAAACTGCTGCTGCTCGACGAGCCGGCCGCCGGCCTCAACTCCGTCGACGTGCAGGAACTGATCCGCCTGGTGCGCTGGATTCACCAGACCTTCGACATCACCATCTGGATGATCGAGCACCACATGGACGTGATGATGGAGCTGTGCGAACGAATCAAGGTGATCGACTTCGGTCAGACCATTGCCGAGGGAACACCGGAAGAGATCCGCAACCATCCGGCGGTCATCACCGCCTATCTCGGGGACGACACTATCTGATGCTGCTTTCGGTCGAAAATCTCGAAGTCAAGTACGGCAACATCCAGGCCCTGCATGGCATCAGCTTCCATGTCAACGAGGGCGAGATCGTCACCCTCATCGGCGCCAACGGGGCCGGCAAGACCACAAGCCTGTACGCCATCGCCCGACTGCGCCCACCGGAAGCGCCACGGGTCACCAAGGGGGATATCCGCTTCCGCGGCGAATCGATCCTCGACACCCGCCCTTCCGACGTCGTCCGCAAACTGCACCTGGCGCTGGTGCCCGAGGGCCGGCGCATCTTCGGCAACCTGACAGTGCAGGAAAACCTGCAGCTCGCCACCTACGCGCGCGAGAAAAACGCCGATCTCGACAAGGACTACCAGCGGGTCTTCGACCTCTTCCCCCGCCTGGCCGAGCGGCGCAACCAGCGCAGCGAATCGCTCTCCGGCGGTGAACAGCAGATGCTCGCCGTCGGCCGCGCCCTGATGACCGGCTGCAAGATCCTGCTGCTCGACGAACCGAGCATGGGACTGGCGCCGGTGCTCAAGTACGAGCTCTTCCGCACCCTCAAGCAGCTCAACGAAGAAGGGATGACCATCCTGCTGGTCGAGCAGAACGCCAAGCTCGCCCTCGAACTGGCCCACCGCGGCTACGTGCTCGACACCGGCACCATCGCCGCCGAAGGGACCAGCGAAGAGCTGCTCGGCAATCCCGAGGTGAAGAAGGCGTATCTGGGCGGCTGAGGCCGAAGGCCGGAAATCCGCAACAAAACCGAAAGGGCAGGCCCACAAGGAGCCTGCCCTTTTCTTTGTGCCGGAAAGTCTACTTTTCAGCTGTCTGCTTGACGGGATGGCAGGAGCGGGGCCAGACACTTTCTTAATAACTCCGTGTCAAGCCCCAGCGGTTTCTTGTGAACGAGCAGCTGCCAGCCGGGGGCCTCCCGTGACATCAAAGGGTTCGTTGTACGTAAGTACCGCCCAGATAATCAGAACCAGCTTGGCCATGAGAAAATTCCAGGGACATAGAAAATTCCAGGGACATAATACTGTTTTTTGACATTTTTCTCGCAACCACTATCCTTTTTCCATAGCACACTTCGCTCGGTCGCCATACCAGGCCACCCTCACCACATCAACTAACGCACGCTATTGGTTCGGCCTGCCCGAATCCGACACGCTGCTGCACGAGCGGGCATTGTGCCCCCCCCGGAACCAGTTATGACCAATCAAGAAACCATCCCCTACCTTTCCGAGCAGAAGCTTTCGTCCCTGGGCATTACCACAGAGGAAGTCATTGCGAGCATCGAGTCGGTGATCGCCGGCCTTGAAAAACAGTCCGCCTGGAGCGCGCCAAAGGCTGTCATCTACACCGAGGATGGCCGCTACATGATGGCGGCGCTGGCTGCCGCCGACGACCCTTGCCTGCTCGCCGTCAAATCACTCGTCCTCAACCCGCGCAACCCCGAGCGGGGGCTGCCCCAGATCAACGGCCTGGTGACCCTGCTGGACAGCGTCACCGGCCTGCCCGTCGCCATTCTCGACGCCAACTGGATTACCGCCGTACGCACGGCCGGGCTGAGCGCGACCGCTGCCCGGCGCATGGCGCGCAGGGATTCGGCGGTAGTTGCCTTTGTCGGCTGCGGTGTCCAGGCCAGAAGCCACCTGAAGGCCTTCGCCGACCTGTTTCCGCTCAGGGAGGTCCGGCTGTTCGGCCGCGGCCAGAAGAACATCGACCGACTGGTGCGCCAGGCGGAAAGCCTCTCGCTGTCCGCCTGCGTCTGCACCTCGGCAAAAGAGGCGGTGACTGGCGCCGATCTGATCGTCAGCTCGGTGACCTACTCGGCCACGCTGACACCCTTTCTCGACGCGGCCTGGCTCAAGCCCGGCGCGTTCGCGGCCATCACCGACCTGGGCGCGCCCTGGCTCCCGCAGAGCCTGCCGGCCTTCGACCGGATCATCATCGACGATCTGGAACAGGAGGCCGCCATGCCCAACAGGCTGGCGCCGCCGGAGCTGGTGACGGGCGATCTCTCCGGCCTGGTCCTGGGCCGGGTGGCCGGCCGGGACGACGCAAAGGAACGCAACGCCTTCATCTTTCGCGGCCATGCCATGGGCGATCTCGCGCTGTCGATGCTCGCCTGGCAGAGAGCCTCGAAAGAAAGCGCCTAGAGACGGAGCTAAGTTCCCGGAACAGTCCCCCCGGAGTATTCAGATTCTTGAGCATGTGGTACATTTGAGTTCACCTGGTGGACTTATGGACATCCAAACCGGTAAAAGCTATGCTAGACTTTTTTGCGATCTGTCTCCGTTCGAAAATTTGCTTATGCCTACAGCTGTGGCTCTACGTGCTCAGCACGCAATCCACGGACAACAAGGAGACAGGTCACTTTCTACGTGAACCTTTTGTCTATGTGTGATTTCAAACTGAGGATATTTATATGTTTATGATCGAGTATAAAGATATCGGCTGGTGGTATTGGGTGGCAACGGCAGGACTGCTTACATATGGTGTGTTGGGCGAACCGACAGGATTTATTATTGCCATAGGACTCACTGTATTTCAGTTATTTCACTTCGTAATTAGAGAGCGTAGCATTACTGCCTTTCCTATTCAAGTGCGGTTTTTTTATCTAATTCTTCTTCTCGTTGCGCTACCAAAGCCACTGCAATTTATATACTGGGTCCCTACCATAGGCACTTGGGCGCAGGTAATATTTGGTTATTGCACTATGGCGCGCTGTGTTTCCCTATTTCCATGGAATCGTAGTGAACCATTGTCACTTGATTTGTTAAAGAAAACCTTCTTTTCTCGTCCAGTTCGAGGAAGTATTAAACAAGGTTTTACAGCCTATAAGTAAGTCATAAGTCACACATAACACTTATCAGCTACCCTGCCGCAGGGTAAAAAAGCCTGTTAACGCAAAAGAGCCCCCTTTCCATTCATTTGACAAGCGGCAGTTCTTCGGTACCCTGCCGGTTTCCGGCCTGCGATTCCCCACTGGCTGCCGACGAATTCGATTTCCTCGTCGGCACGCAGGTCGGCCAGCCGGCACCAGGTGAACATACACGCGCAACCGACGAGCAGATTGTCACGGCAGGGCTTGATCTGTCGCAGAGCAAATTCAAGTTGCAAGTGCACCCCCATCGGCTTCCTGCCCCTCCTTGCCAACGCTGCTTCCCCCTGAAATTCCCCTAAAGCCTCCACGCCGATAAGCCGAAACAATCGATACCTGCCACCGACAATCCCTCCTGGCAAACAAAAAACAACGAACCACCGACACCTCTTCGCAAGCATCATCGAAACGGAGGCTGGTCATGAACACCCTGCGCACGATGACATTTCTGGGATTGTCCCTGGGTTTGACCCTCTGCACCCTGTTGAGTGGCTGTGGCGGAGGAGGCTCGTCCACAACCAGCAGCGTAACGACTTCCGGAATTGGCCTGCCGACAGAAATTTCGGCCGTGTCGACCGGAGACTCGGCCGGCACCCTGAGCCTGGCCGGAAGCATCCGCACCCTGGCGACCTCGGCGGCGGATCTGCCCGCCGACTCGGACTACAAAACGACTCCGGTCGCCCGTTACGTCGACGAACCGACCCTGGAAGTGTTCGGCATCATCGAGACCATTCTCAACGCCATGACCCAGACACACTACGACGATCCGGCCAATGTCGGCGCCGGCCCCTACAAGTGCATGGTTGCCTGGTACGAGGAACGGGACGGCAAGACGACCAAGGACCTCGAGGAATGGATCGTCGACTCCCGGATGACCACCGAAAACGGCCAACAGGTCAACCTGGTGCATGTCTGGGTCGTCAGCGACAGCGACCCGGTCGAGGTGGAAGTGAAAATCTACCAGGCCCCCAACCAGGCCGCCGACGGCAGCTACCTCGACTACGGCAAATGGTCGATCAACGCCCTGCTGACCGGTCAGACGCCTCCGGGCCGTTTTTACGCCGACGCTGATGTGGTCGGCGGCGAAACGGTCTTGCGGCTGAGCGAAAACATGACGTACACCGACACCTTCGACGGCCCGAGCGGCTCGAACACCATAACCCTCACGGCCTCGACCAGAGCGATCATGCACAAGGGCAGCGGCAGCGGCTACGGCAAGGCCGAAATCAGCGACTGGAGCTACTGCTGGAACTATGATCCGGGCACAGAGGACAGTCCCTGCTACGATGGCAGCGGCAGCTTCACCCTGCCGGCTTCGCCGGTCACCTATGCCTATGATTCCAGCACCCTGGCCCTGCAGATGACCGATACTGGCAACAACGTCGTCACCAAGTACAAGGACCGCAGCAATCCGGTCGAAATCGCCTATCGGTACGGGGTGTTCGACGGCACCAGCGGGGCCAATGTGGAAAAAAACCGCAATTTCGGTTTTCCGGTAACCTATACCGACAGCAACGGCAACCGGCAGTATGGCTTCTACGGCGCCTGGCAGGGACACCACCAGCTCTGGAGCCCGAACGGCCTGCTCCCCGACGGCACCACCGTCACCCGGGAAGACTACAGCGGCCAGACCAGCGGGAAAAACTACACCACCAGGACCTTCAACGGTACCCTTACAAAACGCCTGCTCAGCAGTGCCGATATCAGCCAGATTGCCGGCATCCCGGTGGAGATCTGGATCGGTGACAGCTTCGACCTGGTCTTCGATGCCACCAACAATCGCTGGAACAAATGCCTCTGGGATCCCCAGGCCAACAACGGCATGGGCGGCGAAAGCTGCAGCGACTTCACCCAGGGACTCGCCTCCCTGATTCCGGACCCGGCCGGGCGCAAGGAAGTCAGTATCAACTACTGGGACATGGGCACCAACAGCAGCACAATGCTGATGTACGACGGCAGCGGCTTCTTCGAAACGGACAACATGGGCAACAAGGGGATGGCCTTTGTCCCGGCCGACCAGGACCGCCTCAACGTCTGGATGGGCGGCTCGGTCTACATCGAGTACACCGGGGACTTTACCGGCGGAGCCAGCGGCTGGGAAGAGAAAGACCTGGTCAGCTTCGATCAGCAGACCTGGACCCCGACCTTTGCCCAGACCAACCTCGGCCCCTTCGACTTCCCCCTCGACCGGGAGTACTACGTCAACAACCGTGGGGTCAACTTCGTCGTCCGGCGGATCGCAGCCAACGGCACGGCAAACGACTACCAGGTGCAGATGGAACAGCAGCTGGTGGTCACCCCTGACAACGCAGCCACCCTGCTCAGCGGCATCAGCTACTTCGCCTACCCCTGGGACGACCCGACCAACCGCAGCCGCTATGTCTTTGACCCGGCCAACATGCTGCTGCGCGACAGCAGTGACAGCAGCGCGGTCACTGTCGGGCAATGGGGGCTGATGGCCTACGACGACAACGGCACCAGCAGCGACCCGAGTGACGATATTGCCCTGAACATGCAGTTCAACTGGGAATACGCCGATCCGCAGGCCGGCGGCTGGGGCGCGGTCACCTACCTGGTCGACGGAAGCGGCAACTACCTCTATCTCGACGATCCGCTGCGCTTCGACCCGGTCACCCTGAGTGTCAACGGCACCCCGATCAACTTCTCCCTCGAATTCGACGGCTGGATGCACGGCCTGCCGGACATGCGCTGGGAGCTGGAGAAAAACCATTTCGAGCTGACCCAGGAGCTGGCCAGCAAGATCGTCAACCTGCCGGCCGGCACCGAGCTGACCAGCGGCAGTGCCAACTATTTCGTCAAGCCGATCGAGATCGGCGTCATTCTGCCGACCATCAGTGCCCCGGCCAATGCGCCGGATCTGGCTCCGGCCGCAGCCCTGGACCTGAGCAGCCTGGTCCTGCCGGCGGCTCCCTCTATCGGCACGCCGCCGAGCGGTCTGAGCGTCAAATACGTCGAGGGTGAAGCGGTGCAGTAGCAGACACCGACGGCTATTTTCAGGCAACAGAAGGGGGTGCCGCACAGAGCACCCTCTTCTGTTCTGGCTTTCCGCCTCCTGCCGTCCCTATTGCGGCAACGCCGGTCGATCATGCCCTGCTCAACCAAAAGAGGCCAAGCGTCCTGGCGACGGACAGCCCCCTTGCTGTCCCGATCGTCCCCAGAAAACTGGGATACTGTCCTGGCCTGCCCCTTTGCTCTTTGCCGACCGGTCGATAAAATAGTCGGTAGTGAGAAGTGAGAATGTCAGACTGAGAGGTGCAACCAATGGAAAAATCATCGGTTGCTGTCAGCGCAAAGGAACCACAGGCCAAAAAGGCGCCCGTCTGGCCCGACTGGTACAAAAAACTGGCGCCGTTTCGCCGGCGCGACGACCGCATTGCCGCCTGGCAGGTGGCAAACACCCTGATTCCTTACGCCGGACTCTGGTATCTGCTGGTGCGGGCCATCGAGCGGGACGCCCCTTTGGTGCTGATTGTGCCGCTTATTCTGCTGGCAGCAGCGTTTCTGGTGAGGCTGTTCATTCTGTTTCACGATTGCGTGCACGGTTCGCTGTTTCAAAGCAGGCGCGCCAACAGCTTTTTCGGTCATCTGTTCGGCATTCTGGTCTTCACCTCGTTCGAGGACTGGCGCTTCAGTCACCTGCGCCACCATGCCACCTACGCCAACCTCGACTCGCGCGGCTTCGGCGACATCTGGACTATGACCCTGAAGGAGTATCTCGCTGCCCCCCGGCGAACCCGCCTGCTGTACCGCCTCTACCGTCATCCCCTGGTCGTCGTCGGCCTGGGCGCCCTGTTCAATTTCATTCTCGGACAGCGCTTTCCCTCGCGACAGGTCCGCCGCCAGGAACGAGCAAGCGTCATCTTCACCAACCTGGCGCTTGTCGCCATCGCCCTGCTGGCCTACAAAACCATCAGCCTGAAAACCTACCTGGCAATCCAGATCCCGGTGCTTTGGACGGCCGGAGCGGCCGGCATCAGTCTCTTCTTCGTCCAGCACCAGTTCCCCGGCGGCTACTGGGCGCGCACGCCTGAATGGGATCCGCTGCGCGCCGCCCTGGAGGGGAGCTCCTTCTTACAGTTGCCGGCGATTCTGCGCTGGTTTTCAGGCAGCATCGGCTATCACCACATTCATCACCTGAATCCAACCATTCCGAACTATCGACTGAAAAGCTGCTTTGACACGATTCCGCAACTGCGCGCCATCGAGCCGCTCACCCTGCGGCAGAGCCTGGCCTGCTTTCGCCTGAAACTCTGGGACGAAGAAAAACGGCAGATGGTCGGCTTTCCGAAACACGGGTCGCACGATGCGACAACCGGGCTTTCGCCGGCAACCTGACGGGATGGCCCCTCCGGGGAAGTTCGCTGACCGTCTTTGCATTCCGGACCTTCGCCGCCAGGATTGGAAAGTCACCTTCTCAGCGAACCAATTCGCAAGCAGCAAACGACTGGCAGAAAGCCACAGCGACCACGAACGGAAAATGCCATGACCATCGACACCCTGTTCGTCTACGGCACCCTGCGCCGCGACGCCGGGCATCCCATGCACCGCCTGCTGACGGAACTGGCCGTCTGCCTGGGCCCGGCCAGCTGGCAGGGACGGCTCTACCGGGTCGCCGACTACCCGGGAGCCATTCCATCCGTCTATCCGCATGAAAGGGTTATTGGCGAAATCTGGCGGCTGAAAGAGCCGGAACGGCTGCTGCCGCTGCTCGATCAGTACGAGGAATGTGGTCCCGGCTTTCCGGAACCGACCGAATACGTCCGCGAACTGCACAGGGTGCAGGGCGCCGCCGGCCGTTCACTCAGGGCGTGGGTCTATGTCTACAACCGGCCCGTCGCCGGGCTGGAGCGCATCCCGTCCGGGGATTTTCTCGCCGGGAACTGAGCACCACAAAACAAGGGCCGCTCCACGGTAGAACGGCCCCAGGCGTTTGAAACAGGTCTGCTTTGTCGAGAATCTGCAATCGCTTCAGCGAGCGACTGAAACTGTCAGCGAATGTCTTGGGAGGCGTCTGTCATTCCTCGCACAGAACCGTGCTCGCCACCTGCTCGGCGAACCTGCGGCAGGTCTGCAGATTCTCCTCGGTCGGCGCGAAGCGGAAGGAGATGCTCTCGGCCGCCAGTTTGTACTTGAGCCCCCGGAGCCGGTCCTCGACCATCTTCACCGCCTCTCCGCTCCAGCCGTAGGAACCGAAGACGGCCGCCAGCTTGGCCTTGGGCGTCACCGAGGAGATCAGGGCCAGGGCATGCCAGACATGCGGTGGCGCGTCGCGCTGGATTGTCGGGGTGCCGATAATCAGCACATCGGCCTCTTCCAGGGCGTTGCGGTAGTCGTCGTCGCGCATGCCGGAGATGGCGAAGGTCTGAACGTCGACCCCCTGTCTCTCCAGCTCTTCGGCGATCACCTCGGACATTTCGCGGGTATTGCCGTGGCTGGAAAGCACGGCCATCAACGCCTTGGGCCGGTCGGCCTGCGGCGGCGGCGCCGCCCAGCGCCTGTAGGTGGCGATGACGTCCCGGCCGCCGCGCCGGCGGATGGGACCGTGCGACGGACAGACCATGTCGATCTCCAGCTTCTCAACCTTGGCCACGGCATCGCGGATCTTGTCCTTGAAGGGACGCATGATGCAGTCGAAATAGAAGTAGAAATCGTATGAAAAATCGGCGATTTCGTCGTCGAACAGCCGGTTCGGACAGTAGTGGGCACCGAAGGCGTCGCAGGGGAAGAGCACCTTCTCCTCCACCAGGTAGGTGAACATGGTGTCCGGCCAGTGCAGATAGGGAGCGAGGATGAAGCGCAGGGTCTTGCCGCCGAGATCGACCTCCTCCCCCTCGCTGACCACATGGCTGTTGAAGGGACGGTTGAGCAGCTGGCGAAGAAAGTTCTCCGCCGCCTTGGTGCAGTAGACCACGATATCGGGGTTGCGCTCGATCAGGGCAGCCACGGCACCGGAATGATCCGGTTCGGTATGGTTGACCACCACGATGTCGACCTTTTCCGGCGGCAGGTGCTCGCCGACCTTGCTCAGAAACTCGTCGCGGAAGGGGGCCTTGACGGTGTCGATCAGCGCGGTCTTTTCGCTGCCGCGCACCAGGTAGGCATTGTAGGTGGTCCCGTTATGGGTCGGGAAGAGATCGTCGAAAACCTTCAGATCGGGATGGCGGACACCGACCCAGTCAACACCGTTACAGACTGCAACACTTCGCTCCATGATGAACAATCTCCTTGCGAATGAACGACAAACCCGGTCAACTATAGCTAAGAAGGGCATCCGGCGCAAGCCGGGCGGCAAGGTCTCAATGCCATGTTAGACTGAGCGATCATGAAGGCACGAAACGAAACCACGGCTCCCCACGACAAAAAGAGAAGGCGCTTTCTGCGCAACGGCCTGCTGGCGCTCGGCGGCCTGATCTCCGTCGACGGCCTGGTTCTCGAACCGAACCTGCTCACCGTCGAAACCCTGATCCTCGAAAGCGAACGGCTGCCAAGCGGTGCGAAACTGCGACTGGTCCAGCTGGCCGACCTGCACATCGGCAGGCTCGGCGATTTCCACCGGCATGTCGTCGACCGCATTGCCAGCCTGCGGCCAGATCTCATTCTCCACACTGGGGATTATCTGGAAGAACGCCGCAACATCAGGGAAGTCCTGCAGTTTCTCGCCCGGCTGCAGGGAATCGCCGAGAGTTACGCCGTTCAGGGCAACTGGGAATACTGGTCGCGCCTCGAAGGAGACAACCTGCGCCGCAAGTTCGCGGCCCGGGGGGTGCGGCTGCTGATCGACGAAGCCGCTGATTTTCTCAAGGGAGGAATCCGGCTGAGAATTCTCGGGCTCGACTACCCGTCCACCGCCGACAGCCTGCGCCGCCTTGCCGACAGGGCCGACCGGCGGGCCTTCAACCTGCTGCTGTCGCACGTACCCGCCTTCGAACACCGCCTGCTCGGCCCCGATATCGGGCTGATTCTCAGCGGACACACCCACGGCGGCCAGATCAGGGTGCCGCTTCTGCCGCCGCTCTATCTTCCCAGGTACAGCGGCCGCTTCATCGCCGGCCACTACCGGGTCGGCCTGCACGACACGCCCCTCTACGTGTCGCGAGGACTGGGGGCCAGCGTGCTGCCGCTGCGCATCAACTGCCGGCCGGAACTGACCCTGATCGAACTGCGCGGCACGGCGCCGTCTCAGAGCACCGCCTGAAGCCTCTGCAACTCCGCCATCAGGGCGCCGAACCCGTCGGTGTCGAGACTCTGGGCGCCGTCGCACAGGGCGCGGGCCGGATCGGGATGGACCTCGATCATCAGGCCGTGGGCCCCGGCCACCAGCGCCGCCTTGCCCATGATCGGCACCAGCGCCCGCTTGCCGGTGGCGTGGCTCGGATCGACGATGATCGGCAGGTGGCTCATCTCGCGGATCAGCGGCACCACCGACAGATCGAGGGTGTTGCGGGTCGCCCGCTCGAAGGTACGGATGCCCCGCTCGCAGAGAACGACCCTGTCGTTCCCCTCGGCGAGAATGTACTCTGCGGCGGCAAGAAACTCCTCGATGGTGGCGCTCATGCCCCGCTTGAGCAGAACCGGATACCCGGTCTTGCCGACCTCCTTGAGCAGATCGAAGTTCTGCATGTTGCGGGCGCCGATCTGCAGCATGTCGGCGTATTCACAGACCACCGGCAGCTGTTCGATGCGCATCACCTCGGTCACCACCGGCAAGCCGACGGCATTCCCCGCCTGACGCAGATACTTCAGTCCCTCGACGCCGAGCCCCTGAAAGCTGTGCGGTCCGGTGCGCGGCTTGAACGCCCCGCCGCGCAGCATGTGCGCTCCGGCAGCGGAAACCTGCCGGGCGGCCATCAGCATCTGCTCCTCGCTCTCGATCGAACAGGGGCCGGCGATGATGACCGGCGGGTGGCCGTCGCCGAAAACTGCGCCGCCGACCTCGACCAGGGTCGACTGCGGATGGAAATCGCGCGACACCAGCTTGTAGGGCTTGCTGACATGGATGGTTTCGCGCACACCGGGCAGGTTGCGGATAGTGGTGTCGTCGACATAACCCTGGTTGCCCAGCACGCCAATGGCGGTGCGCAGCGAGCCGGGAATCGGCTCGGCCTTCAGCCCCATGGCCTCGATCTCGGCGATCACCCGTTCGATCTGCTCGCTGGTGGCGCTGTGATGCATGACGATCAGCATGGTCGGTCTCCTCGGATGGGTTCGTCCGTCCGGCACCGGCGACAACGAATGGACGGATATCAGGTTAGCCTAGCGCTGCCGCCGAACCTTGGCAACATTTTTCCCGTCCGCCTCTTTGCATCGACCGGGTGAAGGGCTATGATAGCCCTCACCTTCCAATACGCGTCCAATACGCGGGAGCGAACCATGAGTCGACTCATCCTGCTCGCCATCTTCCTGCTGCTGACGCCACAGGTCTGCGCCGCCGACGAGGCCCGCGCCCGGGGGCTGATCAACGCCCTCGGCTGCAAGGGATGCCACCGGTTCGAGGGGAGCGGTGGCAGCATCGGCCCGTCCCTCGACCAGGTCGGCCGCCATCGTGACCGGCAGGCCATTCTGCGCCTGCTGCGCACCCCGCCGCCGGTCGAAACCGGCAGGCCGATGCCGTCCTACGCCTTTCTCCCGCAGGACGATCTCGAAGCCCTGGCCGACTTTTTCGCCGGTCAACAATAGGAATCCGCTCCAGTCCGGCAGGTTGCCACCGCGCTGCCGCCTGTGCTAACGTGCCGCCGATTTCGCGTCGCAGGGGACTTTAACCATGACCCAGAGGATGATCTACATCGATTCGCCGGTTTTCGTCCGCGAGCCGGAACTGAAAGCGAAGGGGATCGAGAACATCTTCCCCGACCGACGGCCCCTGGCCCTGGAAATCGGCTGCGGCGTCGGCGACTTCCTGGTCCAGGAGGCGGCCCGCCGCCCGGAATGGAATTTCGTCGCCATCGACATCTTCAACAAGGGCTGCCTGAAAACCTGCAACCGGGTCGAGGCGACCGGCCTGACCAACATCCGGGTGATGCGCGCCGAGGCGCGCTGGCTGCTCAACCACTTCGTGCCGCCGCAGTCCCTGGCCGCCGTCTACATCAACTGCCCCGACCCCTGGCCGAAAAAGCGCCACCGAAGCCGCCGGCTCGTCAACCGCACCTTCCTCGAGCTGCTGCGCTGCCACCTGGCACCGGGCGGCCACTTCTGGTTCGCCACCGACTTTGCCGACTATGCCGAGATGGTGGCCGACATCCTGCCGACCGTCGAGGGCTACATCCGCCAGACCGAAACCCCCTACACCACCGACCTCGGCGACTACCCGGTGTCCAAGTACATGCGGCGCTTTCTCGAGCAGGGACAGCCCATCCACCTGTTCCACTACCGCCGGGCGGAAGATCTTCCCGCCGAGCTGCTCAAGCCGCCCGGACTCGAACCCGGCTTCCGCCTGCGCTGGCTGGCGCGGGAAAACCGCCGCAACCGGCCGCGCCGGATCAAGGAAGGCTGAATAAATGCGGCAATCGCTACGCCCCGGCCATCTCACCGCGGCCCTGCCCGGAACGGGCGGCGTCATCCGGCAGGAACCGGAGGATTTCCGTGTCGAGGAGATCCCCCTCTACCCGCCGTGCGGCGAAGGCGACCATCTCTACCTGCGGCTGGAGAAGATCGGCCTGGGAACCCTTGAGGTCGTCCGGCTGCTGGCCGCAACCTTCGGCCTGCGCGAACGGGACATCGGCTACGCCGGCCTGAAGGACACCCGCGCCGTCACAATCCAGACTTTCTCGCTGCCCGGAATCGCCCCCGATCAGACCGGACGGCTCGCCCACCCAGGCCTGCGCCTGCTCGAAGCGGTCAGGCACGGCAACAAGCTGCGGCTGGGACACCTGGCCGGCAACCGCTTCAGCATCCGGCTGCGAAACACGGTGCCCGATGCGCAACAGATCGCCGCCGACGTGCTGGCCGTGCTGCAGGACCTGGGCGTTCCCAACTTCTTCGGACCGCAGCGCTACGGCGTTCTGGGCAACAACGGCCGGGTCGGCGCCGCCCTGCTGCGCCGGGAATACCGCCAGGCCATCGCCGAAATCATCGGCGACCCGCAACAGATCGACCACGCCGCCTGGCGGCAGGCTGCGACCGCCTTTCACGCCGGCGACCTGCAGGCCTGCCTGCGCCATCTGCCGGCCCGCATGCGCGACGAACGGCGCATGATCGAAGCCCTGGCCGACGGCCGCGGCGAAAAACAGGCCCTGTTCAGCCTCCCCCGCCGCCGGCTCAGGCTCTATCTTTCCGCCCTGCAGGCGGAGCTGTTCGACCGCCTGCTCGCCATGCGCCTGTCCAGCATCGAACGTCTCTGGCCGGGCGACATCGCCTGGAAGCACGACAACGGCGCCTGCTTTCGCGTCGAAGACCCGCAACGGGAGCAGCCACGGGCCGACCGGTTCGAAATCAGCCCGACCGGCCCCCTGTTCGGCCGCAAGATCCTGCTCGCCTCCGGCCAGGCCGGCCTGCTCGAGCAAAGCCTGCTCGACAAGTTCAGCCTGCAACCTGCCGACTTTCGCCTCGGTGACGGACTGACCATGGACGGCGAGCGCCGACCGCTGCGCGTCCCCCTCGACCAGGTCGACATCACAAAAGAAGGGGACGGGCTCCGTCTCGGCTTCGTCCTGCCGAGAGGCAGTTTCGCCACCAGCGTCCTGCGCGAAGTGATGAAGAGCGACGTCGACCTGGTCGAGTGATTCCGGCACTGTCCTTGCTAGCCAGCATGGAGAACGGTTGGAAAGGCAGGCCTCGCCGCGCCGCAGCCGGTTGAAAAAACACACATCAATGGCGGCCGGCGACAGGGCTCCGTTCGGCGTCAACATGCTGATTCCATCGGAAAAAGCCGTCTACGGAACCGCTTCCGGTTGACAGACATAAAACAGCATTCTATTATTTTCGAGACAAGAAGCATCACGGCCAGAAGGCTGAAACTCCAACGAATTTTCGCCGTTTGGCCAAATCGAACAGCCGCCTTTTGTCCTTGACACAGCGCTGTTTTTTTCTATGATGAAGGGTCTTGTCCGCCGACTCTAGACGAGGGGATTCTGGAAACATGGCCAAGAAAGAAAAATCCGAATATATCATCCAGGCAGTCTCGCACGCTCTCGACCTGCTCGAACAGTTTCACGACGATGTCGACGAACTCGGCGTCACCGAGCTGTCCAAGAGGCTGAAACTGCACAAGAACAACGTCTTCCGCCTGCTGGCCACCCTCGAATCGCGGGGGTACATCGAGCAGAACAAGGCGACCGAAAACTACCGGCTCGGGCTGAAATCCCTCGAACTGGGGCAGACCTTCATCAAGCAGATGGGGCTTCTGCGGCAGGCGAAGCCGATTCTCGAGAAGCTGGTCAAACAGTGCAACGAAACCTCCTACGTGGCCATCTTCAAGGAATCGCACATCGTCTACCTCGATGTCGTCGAAACCGACCAGACGGTGCGGGTCGTCTCCCGCGTCGGCACCCGGCTGCCGGCCTACTGCACCGCCTCGGGCAAGGTTCACCTGGCCCACATGTCGGAAGAGGAGCTGGAAGAGGTGCTGCCCGATGAGCTGGAGGCCCATACGCCGACCACCCTGGCCGACCGCGACAAGCTGAAGGCGGAACTGAAGAAGATTGCCGAGCAGGGCTACGCCATCGACGACGAAGAACTCGACCCCGGCGTCCGCTGCATCGCGGCCCCGATCCGCGACTACACCCGCCGCATCGTCGGCGCCATCAGCATCTCCGGGCCCTCGATGCGGATGCCCATGGAGCTGATCGAAAAGGAGCTGGCGCCGCTGGTGGTCAAGGCGGCGGAAGAGCTCTCGACCCGGCTCGGCTACCACAAGTAACCCCATCCCCCAACCGCAACCAGACGCCCCCGGCCAGACGGCCCGGGGGCGTTGCTGTATCGGCCGCCGTTCAATGAGCGAAAGCATCGACCACTACATCGCAGCCTGCCGCCGGCGGGGAAGGGAGGAGGGCGTGAGCCGCCCGGAAAACCTTCCCTTTTTCCTTGCCGGCGAAAAGCGAAAAAAAGCGGCGGTTCTGCTGGTGCACGGCTTCACCGCCTCGCCGTACGAGATGCGCCTGCCGGCGGAGTACCTGGCAAGGCGCGGCCATCCCTGCCTGGCGGTGCGCCTGCCGGGACACGGCACCAGCCCCGAGGACCTGGCACGGCAATCCTGGCGAAACTGGCTGCAGGTCGTCGAAGAAGGATTGCAGCTGCTGAGTGCTGAATTCGGCCCGCCCGCCGCGGTCGGTTCAAGCACCGGCTCCCTGCTGCTGCTGCGGGCCGCCGCCGGCGGTTCTCCCATCACCCGGCTGGCCCTCTGTTCCCCCTTCCTGCGCGTCAGGCACCGTCTCGCCCGGCTGGCCTGGCTGCTCAGGCACCTGCGCCCCTACCAACATCATCCCAAGGTTCCGGCCGTCGCCCCCTTCTTCTACGAACGCCGCCCGCTGGCCGGCATCGCCGAAATCCACTGGCTGCTCGCTGATCTGCGGCCGCGGCTGCAAACGATCGAGCTGCCCTGTCTCATCCTCGGCAGCCTCGGCGATCAGACCATCGACCCCGAAAGCACCGAACAGCTGTTCCGACAGCTCGGCAGCCGCGAGAAGGCCTTCCACCGTTACGGTCCGGAGGCGCCGCACGTGCTGACCCTGCCGGACAACCCGCATCTCGCCGACACCCTGCAGCGCATCGGCCGCTTTCTGGATGGCACGGATCAGGCCGGCGAAGAAACCAGCCGGCGGTAGAGATCGTCGACCTGCCGGCGGCAGTCCTCCCAGTCCCCGGAATTGTCGATGACGTAATCAGCCCGCGCCGCCTTCTCCTCCTGCGGCATCTGCGCCCGGATCCGGCTCAGGGCCGCTTCGCGCTCCAGACCGTCCCGGGCCATCAGCCGCGCCAGCCGCACCTCGGTCGCCGCCAGCACCACCAGCACCCGGTCGACCCGTCCCTCGGCACCGGCCTCGAAGAGAAGCGGCGCCTCGTAGACCACCAGCCGGTGGCCTTCCTGCCTCAGCCGTCGCAGCCGCTCCTCGGCCAGGCGGGCGATGGCCGGGTGGGTGATCGCCTCGAGCCGTTTTCGCGCTTCGGCATCGGCAAAGACGATCTCCGCAAGGCGCGGCCGGTCAAGACTGCCGTCAGCCGCCAGAATGGCGTCGCCAAACACGGCGACCAGCTTGGTCAGGGTGTCGCTGCCGGGGCCCACCGCCTCTCGCGCAAGCTGATCGGCGCTGAGGGCCACCGCTCCCAGTTCGACCATCCTGGCCGCCACCCGGCTCTTGCCGCTGGCGATATTGCCCGTGATCCCCAGAATCATGACTCCTTCATGCCAGCGCCGCGCCGGCATGTCAAGCCTGCAAAAGGCATCGCCGTGCCGGAAATCCGCCATTTCCCCGGTATAATGAAAGAAAGCAGAATCCCGAAAGAAAGCGAATCACGGCCGGAGGTGAACATGCATCGAAACATTCCCCAGACCATCCTCGACCTGGCGCCCGAACGCGGCCGCCAGGTCGTCATGCGAACCAAGCTGGGCGACCGTTGGCGTGATATTGACTGGCAACGGTTTGTGCAACAGGTCCGGCGCTTTGCCGGCGGCCTGCTCGCCCTCGGCATCGAACCGGGCGACCGGGTGGCCATCATGTCACCCAACCGGCCGGAATGGGCCTTCGCCGACCTGGCGATCATGGCCTGCGGCGGCGTGACGGTCCCCGTCTACCACACCGAAGGGGCGGAGGAGGCAGCCTACATCCTGAACAATTCCGGCAGTCGCTTCGTATTCGTCCGTTCCATCGACGAGCTGCGCAAGATCGAGACGCAGCTCGCCCAGCTTCCTGACCTGGAGTCGATCATCCTGATCGAGGGCGACAGCAACGGCGAGGCGGCGATTCCGCTGCGCCGCTTTTTGCCCGACACCGTCGACAGCCAGCTCCTCGACCGGCGCCTCGCCCAGGTCAAACGGGAAGATCTGGCCACCATCGTCTACACCTCCGGCACCACCGGTCCGCCGAAAGGGGCGATGCTCACCCACGACAACATCCTTTCGGCGGTCGAGGCGGCCGCCTGCGTCTTCAGCATCAGCCCCGCCGACTCCTGTCTTTCCTTCCTGCCGCTGTCGCATGTCTTCGAACGGGTCGACGGCTACTACTTCATGCTTATCCAGGGCGCGACCATCAACTACGCCGAAAGCATCGACAGCGTCCCGGTCAACCTGCAGGAGGTCAGGCCGACGGTGGTCATCAGCGTTCCCCGCCTGTTCGAAAAGATGTACGCCCGGGTCATGGAGCGAGTTGGTTCCGGTTCCTGGCTGAAAAAGCAGATCTTCTTCGCCGCCCTGAAAGCCTGCACCCGGCACCTGCATCTCGAACTGGCCGGGCAGGAAATCCCCGGATGGCTGGACAGAGTGGTGCGGATCGCCCGCGACAAGGTCTTCGGCAAGCTGCGCGAGCCGCTGGGCGGCAGAATCCGCTTCTTCGTTTCCGGCGGCGCCCCTCTGGCGCGTAACGTGGCCGAATTCTTTCTCGCCGCCGGAATCCCCATCTACGAGGGCTACGGCCTGACCGAGACCTCGGCCGGCATCGCCGCCAACTGCGAGGGACAGGTGCGCCTGGGCACCGTCGGTCGCTGCATGCCGGGAACTGAAATCCTCATCGCCGACGACGGCGAAATCCTGATCCGCGGCAAGACCGTCTTCAAGGGCTACTGGCAGAACCCGGTCAAGACCGACGAAGCCCTGCGGGACGGCTGGTTCTACACCGGCGATATCGGCACTCTCGACCGGGACGGCTTTCTCGGCATCACCGACCGCAAGAAAGACCTGATCATCACCGCCGGCGGGGAGAACATCGCCCCGCAGCTGATCGAAAACCGCCTCAAGTCGGACAAGTTCATCGCCAACGCCTTCGTCTTCGGCAACCGCAAACCCTACCTCGTCGCCCTGATCGTCCCCAACTTCGACAACCTGGAAAAATACGCCCGGCTGAAAAAGCTTCCCTACCTCGACCACTGCGGGCTGGTGAACCACCCGGTCATTCTCGACCTTATCCGCCGCCGGGTCGACCGGCTGCAGGCCGGACAGCCGGGATTCATGCACATCAAACGCTTCACCCTGATGTCGCGCGACTTCTCGGGCAGGGAGATCACCCCGACACTCAAACTGAAGCGCAAAATCATCCGCGACACCTACGCCGACCTGATCGAACGGATGTACCTGCCGCAAGATCACGGCATCCACGACGCCGGCTACTGCCTGACGGATAACGACTGAACCGGTTGGCAGGGCGTTGAAAAATGTTATGAGGGCAGGCAAGACAAGGCGAAAACAGCCGAAAAAGCGCAGTTTACAAAATCGGCAAATGAGCATTTGAGGCTGTTTTCAACGCCTCCCTGAGTTCGCAAGCTCAGACCGTAGAAGAGTGTGCGCGTGCTTGACCGGAGTGGGCGTTGCAAAAATCACCGATGCACCCGCTGGTTCATCGGTGATTTTTGCGATCCTCAGGCAGCTCAATGACGTGCTATCTGTCGGGCATGGGTTTGCGGACTCATGGTCACGCCAACCGCAATAGTTTTTCAGCAGCCAGTTAGACGCGATCAGGGCAACAGGGCCAGCGTTCATGGGAGATTTACAATCCGCCGGCAAGCGAGTATGCTGAAAGTCGCAAGCGATTCCAACGTTCGAGAAGATTCAAGGTGAGCCAATCCCTGCCCCAGATCGAAGCGGCCCTGCGCGAACTGACCAAGCTGCTCAAAGCGGTCCAGTACTACCCGTCCGGGCATCCGGCCGTCGCGACCACGGCCTCCGAAACCCGTACCGCCTTTCTGCCTCTGCTTGAGGCCGGCCGCAATCTCACGCTCAGGGTGCACAAGGAAGGATTCTTTCTCGACGAGACTCCCGTCGCCGCCGGCAACCAGGTCCTGCGCAAGCTGGCCGCCTACCTTTTCGGACGCCTGGTGCAGACGCTGGTGATCCTTCCCGATCTTTCCACCGACGACCTGATCGGTTTCGGCCGCGCCCTGGCCATCGATCCGCGCGAGGTTCACCGGCACGGCGGCATCAAGGACCTGCTGCTCAAGGCGCGTCTCACCACCATCTGGGTCAACGAAACCGACCTGGAGCAGATCCTGGCCCACAAGCGGGAAATCGAAATCACCAAGGACGATGACACCGGCGGGAGCGGCGAAGACTTTCTGCAAAACCTGGAGATCGATGTCGGCGAACGGGACCTGAAAACGGTCATCGAAGAATTGCGCCGCGAGCAGGACGACAGCCGCTTTGCCGTCCTGCTCGAAGAGCTGGTTCCCCTCGCCCGCCTCTGTCAGAATCCCCGTGGACGCCTGCGGCTGCTCGAAGCCCTGGCCCTGCTCTGCCAGTTCGCCGCAGACCGCAGCGCCCGCCTGCCCCGACGCGAAGCGGCGCTGAATGCCCTGAACCAGCTGACCCAACCCGAACTGATCGACTTTCTGATCGATTTTCTCTGCGACCGCGAGATCGCCGACCGTCATCGGGAGCTGCTGCTGCGCATTCTGACTTTTCTGCGCCAACGCTCCCTGGAGCGGCTGATGGAACGGCTGGCCGGCGAAAAGGTGGGAGCCTGCCGCAAGATCCTGAGCAACGCCCTCGCCCGCCAGGGATCACAGGCGGTGCCGCTTCTGGCGGCCTACCTGCGGGACGAACGCTGGTATGTGGTGCGCAACGCCGTCAACATCCTGGGGGAAATCAGAGACCCGGCCGCCACCCGCCACCTGAATCCGCTGCTGCACCACGAAGACATCCGTGTCTGCCGGGAAACCATCCGCGCCCTGACGCGCATCGGCGGTCCGGGTGCGGCGCGCATTCTGCTCGACATCATCAACGACGACGACGAGGAAATCAGCCGGCAGGCGATCCTTTCCCTGGGTGTGATCGGCGACGAAACGGCGGTTCCCGACCTGCTGAAAATCGTCCGCAAAAGCGACTTTTTCTGCAAGCAGCTCGGCCGCAAGAAGGACGCCATTCGCGCCCTGGGGGAGATCGGCTCGCTTGATGCCCTGCCGGCCCTGGCGACCGTCCTGAAGACCCGCCGGATCTTCAAACGCCACGAACAGAACGAACTGCGGGCCGCCGCCGCCCAGGCCATCGGCGAAATCGGCGCCCCGGACAGCGCGCCGCTGCTGGAACAGGCCGCCAGCGACCGCTCTCCCGAGGTCGCCCGCCAAGCGGCGACAGCCCTGAAATACCTGAACCGCGCCCATGACTGACCAGGACAGACCACAGCAGATCGTCCAGTTTCTGGCCGCCGCCTGCAAGGGGCTGAAGCTCTACCCAGCCGCCCATCCCGAGGTCAAGCGACAGATAGCCCGGCTGTCGGAACAGCTGCTGCTCTACCTGCGTCGCCGGCAATCGATGCGCGTCGGCCTGCTGGAGGGCAGCCTCTTTGTCGACCAACACCTCTTCACCGACAACCAACCGGCGGCAAACGACGTCATCGCCCAGCTCCAGCGTTTCGACATCGAAGGCCTCGAATTCAACCGCGGCGTCACCAACGAGGAGATCCGCCAGTTCATACTGGTACTGCACGAAGGCGCCGGCAACGGCGATTTGCAGCAGACACTGCGAGCCCGGGGCGTCAGACACATTCTGCCCGTTCGCGCCAGGGACGACGAGGACAGCGAGACGCCGCGGGCCATCTACAGCCGGGCGCTGGATGTCGTTGACCGCATCTTTCACGATGTGCGCATGGGGACTGTCCCCTCCTCGGAAGAAGCGGTCAAGACCGTCAAGAGCATGGTCCACATGACCCTGACCGATCCGCACGCCCTGTTCGCCATGTCGCTGCTCAAGGATTACGACAACTACACCTTCACCCACTCGGTCAACGTGGCCGTGCTGGCCCTGACTGTCGGCCGCGCCTGCGGCCTGGGGGAGGAAAAACTGCGCCTGTTGGGTCTGGGGGCCCTGCTGCATGACATCGGCAAGCTGAAAATCGACTGGAATATCATCAACAAACCCGGGCGGCTCACCGACGAGGAGTTCGAGCAGATCAAGAAGCATCCCACCACCGGGGCCGATCTGGTCCGCAAAATGGAGGGGATGTCCCCCGAAGTGATCGACATCGTTCTCGGACATCACCTGCGCTACAACCGCGAAGGCTATCCGGCCGACGCCAAGGGCAAGGCGCTTTCGCCCCTGGTCGACATGGCGACCATCGCCGACACCTACGACGCCATCACCACCCTGCGCTCCTACCAGCGCCCCATGACCCCGAAACAGGCCGTCGCCCGGCTGGAAGAACTTTCAGGAACAGCCCTCCATCCCGACTATCTGGCACGCTTCACCCGCTTTCTCGGCCCTTACCCGGTCGGCAGCCTGGTGCGCCTGACCAGCAACGAAATCGGCCTGATCGCCTGGATCAACCCGGAGAATTCCGGGCAGCTCCGGCTCAGACTCCTCTTCGACGGTGACGGAGAGCGCATCGAACCGCCGGAAGACATCGAACTGGCCGAAGACGGCCAGCGCCGCATCGTCGCCGAGGTCGATCCTTTCAGCCGCAACATCGACGTCACCGACTATCTCGACTGACTGCGCTCCCCGCCGCCCACACACGCCACGGTGGCGGAACGCCCCGGAACGGGACCTTGTCTCGTCGTTCCGGATTTACAGATTGATCATTGAAACAACAGATGTTTTTTATATTCCAGCAGGCCGTCGGCGACAGAAGCGGGTTATGAAAACCAAGAAGGCGGGAGAGATTGACTGCAACCAGAGCACGCAAAAGAAAGTACGCAAGAGGCAGTGCGCAGTGCCGAAAACGAGGTTATCAGCAAGGCAGGCGGCTCAAAAAGTCGGATGCAAGGCATCCGAAATTTCGCGGCATGAGGACAACGCCGCCAACAGGCTTTTTTCAGTGTCCTGAGCGGTTTCAGAAATCGAGACGCCCCAGCGCCTCGGCGGCGGCAATACGCACCTTGCGCCGCGGATCGTGCAGGGCCAGCAGCAGGTGCGGCTCGGCGGACGGATCGCCGATCCGGGCCAAAGAATCGATGGCGGCGCAGACCAGGGCGTCGTCACGCGCCTTGAGCACGGCGGCCAGATAGGGAACCAGCCGCCGGTCGGAAAAATAGCCAAGGGCGGTGGCGGCGTGAACCCGCACCGCCGGCTCGCTGTCTTTCAGCCGCGCCAGCACCGCCTTCAGGGTCCGGGGATTGTGCCGACGACCGAGCACCTGGGTGGCGGCGGCACGGATATCGGCATCCTCGTCCTCGACCGCCTTGAGCAGAACCGGAAAAACCCGGGAAGAACGGGCCCTTTCCAAGGCGAAAATGGCCTTGACCCGTTCACCGCGTTCGCCGGCGACCACCGCCTGCAGCAAGGCGTCGAGACTGTCAAGCAGTTCGATGCCGTCCAGCGCCCTGGCCGCCGCCTGACGAACCTCCTCGTCAGAATCGTTCAGAGCGTTCCTCAACGCTTCCCGGCGTTCATCGAGCATGTCCACAGACTCCATGGCCCCGCCGACCGGCATGGACGGCGGATAATACGGCAGGGTGTCGACGGCACGGCGACCGGCGCGGGGCGCCTTCTGCGGGGCAACGGATGGATATTTCGCCGGCGTCAGTCACCCCGAGCTAGAAGGGGATGTCGTCGTCGGGATTGTAGGCCGGCTCGTCGAAGGAAGCCGCCGGCTGCTGGTTGAAATCGTCCTGGGCTGCGGCCGGGGCAGGAGCACGGCTGCCGACATCGTCTCCGATCCGGCCGAGCATCTGCATCTGTTCGGCCTCGATCTCGGTGATGTAGCGCTTGTTGCCGTCCCGGTCGGTGTAGGAACGGGTGCGAATCTTGCCCTCGATGTAGACCTGTTTGCCCTTGTGCAGATACTTTCCACAGATCTCGGCCAGATTGCGCCAGACGACGATATTGTGCCACTCGGTCTTTTCGACCTGCTGGCCGCTCTTGTCGCGATAGCGTTCGCTGGTGGCCAGGGGGAAGGTGGCGACAGCGGTGCCCGCGGGAGTGTAGCGCAGCTCGGGGTCCTTGCCGAGATTGCCGACCAGAATGACCTTGTTGACTGACATGGGTGACATCCTCCTTCGCAGACCGCCGATACCTGCCGATGAACGACCTGCCTGATGCGGATTGAATGGGGGAAAATGCGGATTCAGATGCAAATCGGGTGAAGTGTAGCCAAATGCGCCAGTGCTGTAAAGCGGGCGAAGTGATTGACTCGCGAAAAAAGCTCAACTAGACTGCGTTTTCAAGGTTTTTCAAGGAGTTGTTCATGCGCAGCCTCTTTTTCTACAGCATCTTCCTCCCCCTGACCCTGGCCATGATCCTCGTCGGCTTCTTCATCGCCCTGGTCGGCGGCGCCAACCCCCTGCACAACTGGGCACGCCTCTGGGGCCGGATCGGGCTGGCCCTGGCCGGAGTCCGCCTGCGCATAAAGGGGCTGGAGAACATTCCGGCCGACAGGCCGGTCATCTTCATGGCCAACCACCAGAGCAACTTCGACATCCTGGCGCTGCTGGCCGGCATCCCCGGACAGTTTCGCTGGCTGGCCAAGGCCGAGCTCTTCCGCATCCCCTTGTTCGGCCTGGTCATGCGGCAGGCCGGCTACATTCCCGTGGAGCGCGGCGACCGCCGCGAGTCCCTCGAAAGTATGAAAATGGTGGCCAGCCGCATCACCGCCGGCGCCTCGGTCATCATCTTTCCGGAAGGCACCCGAACCGAAGACGGCAGCCTTCGTCCCTTCAAGAAGGGCGGTTTTCTCGTCGCCCTGCAGTCGGGAGTGGAGATCGTCCCCGTCGCCATCAGCGGCAGCTTCACCATCATGCCCAAGGGCGGCAAGAAGATCCGCGGCGGCCGCATCGAGGTGACCTTCTTCGCCCCGGTTCCAACCGCCGGCAAATCGGTCCGGCAGCTGCGCGAGCTGATGGCGCAGATCCGACAGCCGATCGCCGCGACCCTGGGAGACGGCGAGGCATGACGCCCTCTCCCAACCCAACCGACGACTTCCGAACTCTGCGCCTGTTGCCTCTGGGCGGCCTGGGCGAGATCGGGCTGAACATGCTGGCCGTCGAGTGCGGCGGCAAGATCCTGATCATCGACTGCGGCCTGATGTTTCCCGAGCCCTACATGCTAGGCATCGACCTGGTGATTCCCGACGTGTCCGCCCTGCGGCAGCGCCGTGACGACATTCTGGGCATCCTGCTGACCCACGGCCACGAGGACCACATCGGCGCATTGCCCTATCTGCTGGACGACCTCGGTTCACCGCCGGTCTATGGCACGCCGCTGACCCTGGGACTGCTGAAGAACCGGCTCTCCGAACGCCGGCTGGACAGCCCGGCCCGGCTGCACACCGTGCAGCTGCGGCAGCCGCTGAAACTCGGCCCGTTCGAAGCCGAATTCTTCCGGGTCACCCACAGCATCGTCGACGGCGCCGGCATCCTGCTGCGAACTCCGGCCGGCAACATTCTGCATACCGGCGACTTCAAGCTCGACCCGACGCCGGTCGACGGGCAACCGACCGACCTCGGCTTTCTCGCCGCCTGCGGCTCCGAAGGAATCGATCTGTTGCTGGCCGATTCGACCAATGTCGAGAACGAGGGGCACACCCTGTCGGAAAAGAGCGTTGGCGACACCCTGAACAGCCTGATCCCCGCCTGCCGCGGCAAGGTCGTCGTCTCCACTTTCTCCTCCAACATCCACCGCATCCAGCAGATTCTCAACGCCGCTGCCAACGCCGGCCGCCGGGTGCTGGTCAACGGCCGCAGCATGATCGCCAACATCGCCGTTGCCCGCGAGCTTGGCTGCCTGCGGGTCGCCGACGACCTGTTCATCGATCTGCGGCAATACGAGACCCTGTCGCCCCACAGGGTACTGCTGCTGACCACCGGCAGCCAGGGCGAGCCGCTGTCGGCCCTCTCCCGCATGGCGGCCGGCGACCACAAGCAGCTCGAGATCGCTCCGGGCGACACGGTCATCCTCTCCTCCAAGTTCATTCCGGGGAACGAAAAGGCGATCACCAGCCTGATCAACCAGCTCTTTCGCCGCGGCGCCGACGTGCATTATGAAACGACCAGCGAAATCCACGTCTCCGGACACGCCTCGAAAGAAGAGCTGAAGACCCTGCACGCCCTGGTCCGCCCCCGCCATTTCGTGCCCATTCACGGCGAATACCGGCATCTGGTGCGGCACGCGCGGCTCGCAACCGAAATGGGCCTGCCCGCCGCCAACGCCTTCGTGCTGAGCAACGGCCAGACGCTGGTGCTGGGCCCCGACGGAGCCCACCGTGGCGAGGAGATCGAAACCGGCCGCATCTTCGTCGACGGCAGGGGCGTCGGCGACCTGGGCTCGGTTGAGCTGCGCGACCGGAGGCACCTGGCCAATCACGGCGTGGTCAACGTCATCCTCGCCATCAACCAGAAGACGGGAGAGATCCTCTACGGGCCGGAGATATTCAGCCGCGGCTTCATCACCGAGGATTGCGGCGGCGACTATCTCGCCCGGGCCGAACAGGAAGTGCGCGAACTTCTCGACCAGCACAGCCTGGAAACCGTCGGTGACTGGGAGGAGATCCGGGTCGAGGTCCGCAAGTGCCTGCGCCGTTTCTTCAATCGGACACTCGATCGAAGACCTCTCATTTTGCCATTCATTCTCGAACTCTAGCCTGACATGCGGATATCCGGAGAAACACATAAATGAGCATCGGACAAGCCGTTTTTCTCGGCCTGCTGCAGGGACTGACCGAATTTCTTCCCGTTTCCAGCTCCGGCCACCTGGTCATCGCCCAGCACTTTCTGACCGGCTTCCGGCAACCGGGAGTACTGTTCGACGTCATGCTGCATGTCGGCACCATGCTGGCGGTCTGTCTCTACTTCCGTCACGACCTGGCGGCGCTGCTCAGCGCCCCGCTGCGCCGCAACGAGGAAGACCGGCGTCAGCTGCGCCTGCTCGGTCTGCTCGCCCTGGCGTCGGTACCCACGGCCATCATCGGCCTGAGCCTGGAGGATTTCTTCAGCCGGCTCTTTCACAGCCTGCCGACAGTCGCCGCCATGCTGCTGGTGACCGGCAGCCTGCTCTTCGTCGCCGAACGGCTGCGGCGCGGCGAGCGGGGCATCGACAGGCTGGGAGCCTTCGACGCGCTGCTGGTCGGCACCGTCCAGGGGCTGGCGATCATCCCCGGCATCTCCCGCTCCGGCTCCACCATCGCCGTCCTGCTGCTGCGCGGCGTCGACGGCGAAGCCGCCGCCCGTTTCTCCTTCCTTCTCGCCCTGCCGGCGGTCGGTGGCGCCGCCCTGCTGTCGCTCAGAGATCTGCGGGCGGTCCAGGCCGCGGAGATCCCGGCCTACCTGGCCGGCACCCTGGCGGCCTTTCTGATCGGACTGGCCTCGATTCATCTGCTGATGGGTGTTATCCGCAAACGGCGGCTGCTGGTCTTCGCCGTCTACTGCTGGCTTGTCGGCCTGCTCTTTCTGCTGGTGCCGTTTTGACGGGTATCGAAAAACGTCACGCGGGCGACGAGACAAGACGAAAGCAGCCGAAAAAGCGCACAATGTTTCATTGTCAAATCGCCGACTTTTGGGCTATAGTGCCGAAGATATGGGCAGCGAAAGCAAACCTTTTTTCCGCGAACATCTGAAGAAGGAAATCGCCGGCATCTTCTGGCTCGCCTTCGGGGTCTTCACCCTGCTCAGCCTGGTCTCCTTCTCCAACGCCGATCCGTCCTTCAACAACAACCTGCACCCGGAGACCATCCGCAACTTCGGCGGCGTTGTCGGGGCGCATCTGGCCGATCTCTTCTTCCAGGTGCTCGGGCTGCCTTCCTTCCTGGTGCCACTGGCCTGCTTTCTCTTTGCCTGGCGCCTGCTGAAGTTCCGCGACATCAAGGTCCGTCTCTACAAGATCGGCGCCTTCATCCTGCTGCTGGTCACTCTCGACGGCCTGGTTGCCCTGCACGCAAGCCGGGTGCACCTGTTCGGCGAAACCATCAGTCAGGCCGGGGGAGCGCTTGGCCGCATCCTGGCCGATCCGCTACGCGGCTATCTCAACTATGCCGGCGCCTTCATCCTGCTGCTGGCCCTTTTCCTGGCCTCCTTCATGCTGGTGGCGCGCTTTTCCATGGTCCTGTTCCTGGAAGGTCTGGCCGAGCGGGTCGGTTCGGCCCTCAACCAGCGCCGCGACGCGCGGGCGGCGCGCCGAAAGGAAAAAGCCCTGAAAAAGGGAATCCGCGTCGACCGGGAACCGGTGATCGTTCAGCCCGAACCCGCCGCCCTGCCGGCGCCGGCGACCCGAATCGCGCCCCGGCGCAAACGCCGCAAGGAACCGCCGCCGGACCAGGAGAGTTTCGATTTTCTCGAACCGTCCGGAACCTACCACTTTCCCTCTCTCAACCTGCTCGATCACGACGGCGACGAAGCGCCGTCCGTCGATCGCGAGACGCTGATGATGAACGCCCGGCTGCTGGAGAAGAAGCTGCGTGATTTCGGCGTTGAAGGAGAGGTGTCGGAAGTCAAGCCGGGCCCCGTGGTCACCATGTACGAGTTCGCCCCGGCGCCCGGCGTCAAGGTCAACAAGATCGCCGGCCTGGCCGACGACCTCGCCATGGCCCTGCAGGCCCTTTCGATCCGCATCGTCGCCCCCATTCCGGGCCGCGGCGTGGTCGGCATTGAAATCCCCAACAAGGAACGGGAGACCGTCTACCTGAAGGAGATTTTCCAGTCGCCCGAGTTCCAGAAATCGTCCGGACGACTTCCGCTGGCCCTCGGCAAGGACATCTTCGGCCACACAGTCGTCTCCGACCTGGCCAAGATGCCGCACCTGCTGGTGGCCGGCTCCACCGGCAGCGGCAAATCGGTGTCGATCAACACCATGATCCTGTCGCTGCTCTACCGCTCCAGTCCGACCGACGTCCGGCTGATCATGGTCGATCCGAAGATGCTGGAACTGTCGATCTACGAGGGCATTCCGCACCTGTTGCTGCCGGTGGTCACCGACCCGAAGAAGGCGTCTTTGGCCCTGGCCTGGGCGGTGCGGGAGATGGAGCGCCGCTACAAGCTGATGGCTGACAAGGGCGTGCGCAACATCGACGGATACAACAAGAAGATCGCCCGCGAGGAAAAAGAGAAGGAAGAGCTGAAGAAAAAGGGCATCATCCAGGTCGACGCCGCGCCCGAACCGACTGATCCGGACACGCCGGTCCCCGAACCCGAAGAAGAGCTGGAACACGGCCACCTGCCCTACATCGTCGTCATCGTCGACGAGCTGGCCGATCTGATGATGGTCGCCGGTCGCGAAATCGAGGAGAGCGTCGCCCGTCTGGCGCAGATGGCGCGGGCGGCGGGCATCCATCTGATCCTCGCCACTCAGCGTCCCAGCGTCGACGTTATCACCGGCCTGATCAAGGCCAACTTTCCGACCCGCATCTCGTTCAGGGTCTTCTCACGCACCGATTCGCGCACCATCCTCGATTCGATGGGCGCCGAGAGTCTGCTCGGCATGGGCGACATGCTCTTCCTGCCGCCCAGCTCCGGCGTGCTGCAGCGCGTCCACGGCGCCTTCGTCTCCGAGCTGGAGGTGCAGCGGGTGGTCGATTTTCTGAAAAAGCAGGGCGATCCCGAATACGACAGCAGCATTCTCCAGCCTCCCCCCGGCGATGGCGCGGCGGGCAACGACGATGACGAGTACGATGAGAAATGGGACGAGGCCCTCGCCATCATCGCCGAAACCCGGCAGGCCTCCATCTCCATGCTGCAGCGCCGCCTGCGTCTCGGCTACAATCGCGCCGCCCGCATGATCGAGAAAATGGAACGGGAAGGCATCGTCGGCCCCTCCGACGGCACCAGCCGCCCGCGCGAGGTCTTCATCAACAGGATTGGCGGGGAGTAACGGGGAGAACGACCCTCGTCCCTCGTCCCTCGTCCCTCCATCCTCGACCCTCGACCCTCGATCCTCGATCCTCGATCCTCGATTCGCGACTCTCGACTCGCGCTTCTTGCTTCTCGCCCCTCGCCCCTGATTCCTGATTCCTCCCAATTCTGAGCCCCCGTTCACACTTTACCCCTTGTTCATAGAGGATGAACATTATAGAATGGTGAACAACACCTGACTTCAGCGGAGAGTCCGACAACCATGGCGCGCCTGACCGACAGCGAACGACAGACTCTGGAAGCCTGCCTGCGCAATTTGCGGGCCCTGGACGGGTGCCAAGCCGATTTTTTCCCGAGCGACAGGTCCGAGGAGCAGGGCCGGCTGCAGCTTCAGGGCCCCTGGGGGCGCCTCAGCTACCGGACGTTCACCCGCCTGCGGCTGACCGAGACCAGCGCCGAGGTGGCCATCCATCATCTGCGAAACGAACCCGACGGCGAAAAACCGTTGCTGCTGACCGACTATCTGCCGGAAAAGGTCGCCGCCAAGCTGCGCCGCTCGGGTATCGATTTCGTCGACGCCGCCGGCAACGCCAGCCTGCGGCAGCCACCCCTGTTCGTCGAGGTCAGCGGCCGCAAGCGGCCGGAAAGACAGCCCCGGACGGGACGCGCATTCCAGCACGCCGGGCTGAAACTGATCTTTCTGCTGCTGCGGCAACCAAAGGCGGCGGCCTGGACCTATCGCGACCTGGCCGGCGAATCGGGCATCGCCCTGGGCGCCGTCGGTCCGGTGCTGAAGAATCTCGAACAGCTCGGCCATCTGGTCGAACGAAACGGCATCCGCCAGCTGCACGCGGCGGACGAACTGTTCCGCCGCTGGGAAATCGGCTACGGCGATCGCCTGCGCGCGACGCTCGGCATCCAGCCCTGCCGACCGGTCGCGGCGGACGGAATTGCCCGGTTGCCCGACATGATCCGCGAGCAGGGGCTGGAGGACGACGTGCTGATCGGCGGCGAACTGGGAGCCTGCCTCCTGCTCAGAGAAGGAACGCCGGAGCAGGCCAGCCTGCACCTTGCCGGCGATCCGCTGCGGCTGATGCTCAAGCTGCAGCTGATCCCCGACCCGGCGGGACGGGTTCACCTGCTGCGCCGGTTCGGCCGGGTGGACGCCTGGCGGGGATGGCAGCCGCAAGAGACGCCGCTCGCCGATCCACTGCTGCTGCACGCCGAAATGGCGGCGACAGCGACGCGGCAGCCGCAGATCGCCGAAAGGCTGTTTCGCGAGTATCTGGCGCCGCGATTCGCGGGCAGGCCGGTGGAATGAGATTTGTTCATGGAGTTAGCCGGAACACGAAAGACCGGCACGAGGAAAACAGAACATGATTCCCGACATCAACGATACCCGAGGCATCATCGAACACCTGACGGATCTGGCCGAAACCGACAGCGAAGAATTCGACCGGGTCAGTCGCGAACTGGTCGAGAAGACGATAGAAAGCTTTCCAGAAGCCTACCGCAAACGGGCCCGCGGCCTGCAGTTCCGCATCGACGCCACCCTGTCCCGCTGCAAGGACCCCCTGTCGCGGATGAACGCCATGGTGGAAATCTTCTGGGACCATTTCCAGAAATTTCACGACGCCTTCAACAACCCGGAAAAGGTGCTCGCCGAGGAAAAACAGCAACGGACGCCGGCGCGGGTCATCGACCTGCGCGAGCGGGCTTCGGCCAGACGAAGCTGAAAGGTCGGTCAAAAAACGTCGGTGACCGGGGTTTGTCCCCGGGCACCGACGCGCTGATCCAGCAGATGCCGTCCGGAATTTTCAGGCTCAGGAATCCAGACGCAAGCCTCCGTAGACCGCGAAAGAGCGACAACCTTCCCGCAGCTCTTCCTGAACGCGCAGTGACGAACGGAATCCGCTTCCACTCAGGAAACTCAGCCCACCCCCAATGACAAGACCGTAGCGCTCCGGTTCCCGGCCGTAAATCGTGAACGTCGCTCCCCGGTAGCCGGTAAATCCGGCGCTGAGCAGGTGGTCGTCGATATCGAAATCGTAATTGAACTTCGCTTCCAGGTCACTGACCAGGGTTTCGGATCCCAGGCTGGTCATCCAGCCGGTACGTCCGCCGATATCGGCAACCAGGCTGCCGGTTTTCCGCACCCGCACAGTCAGGTTCAGCGGATCGGCGCCGACCTTGGTAAAGGCGCCTTCTGCCAACCGTCGACAGTTCATGGCGACTTGCCGATCAGTCCAAACGAAAGCGTCACGCACCCGATCAAAACTGATAAACATAAAATGCTTTACTACACCAAAATTGCGGGATTGCTCAAAAAAGAAAACCGGACAAGTGGCATATACGCCATTGACATCAAAATCATCCGTCCACTGGCAACCGGCAATCCTTTCCCCCAGAACCCTGGCGACATGGCAGTTCACCGTCTCCTCCACATCACCTGAAATCCTGCTATAATGATTTGTTTAGGCTGACAAATCATCTTCTCAAGGGAGGGAGATACCCATGTCGTACGGCATTGACCGCAACCAGGCCCTCGACCTGGTCCACCAGCATATTCACAGCCCGAACCTGATCAAGCACTGTCTGGCCAGCGAAGCGGTGATGCGGGCCCTGGCCCGCCGACTGGGCGAAGACGAGGAAAAATGGGGACTGGCCGGACTTCTGCACGATCTCGATGTCGAGCAGACGGCCGACGATCTCGAACGCCACACCCACCAGACCGTTGCCATCCTCAACCGGCTGGGCGTCGATCCGGAAATCGTCGAGGCGATCCGCCTGCACAACGAAGCGGCCCATGGCGACCGGCGACGGACGATCTTCCATCACGCCCTGGCGGCGGGCGAAACCATCACCGGCCTGATCATCGCCACCGCCCTGGTCTATCCCGACAGGAAACTGGCCAGCGTCAAGCCGAAGTCGGTGCGCAAGCGCTTCAAGGAAAAAGCCTTCGCCGCCGGCGCCAGCCGGGAGATCATCCGCGAATGCGAACAGGCCGGCATCCCCCTGGACGAATTCTGCGACCTCTGCCTGCAGGCGATGCAAAAAATCGCGCCCGAACTGGGCCTGTAAGCTCCGCCGGCGCCGCAAATTTGTTGCGGCGGGGATTGGCAAACGACAGCGAGCCTGCTAATTATGGAGTTTTGGCATGAACCGGACTGAACTGAAAAAGCTGCTGACGGCATTTCGTGACGGCGGCCTGTCCACCGACGAACTGCTCGAGCGTCTGCAGGCTCTGCCCTTCGAGGATATCGGCGTCGCCCGCATCGACCATCACCGCGAGCTGCGCCAGGGAACGCCGGAAGTCGTCCTCGGCGAAAGCAAGAGCGCCGACCAGCTCGACGCCATCGTTGCCGCCATGACGGCCAGGGGGCGCAACATTCTCGTCACCCGCCTGAATCCGGAAAAGGCAAAACGGCTGCAGCAACGGCACGGCGGCGACTACGATCCGGTGGGACGCACCTTTACCCTGTCCGGCCAGGCGCCGCCACGGCCCCGCTACGGGCCGCTGCTCATCGTCTGCGCCGGCACTTCCGACCTGCCGGTGGCCAGAGAGGCGGCGATCACCGCCCGCATGCTCGACCTCGAGGTCGAGGAACTGGTCGATGTCGGCGTCGCCGGCATCCATCGCCTGCTGGCGGAATCCAGCCAGCTGCAGCGGGCAGCGGCCATCATCGTCGTCGCAGGCATGGAGGGGGCCCTGCCCTCGGTCATCGGCGGCCTGGTCGCCGCCCCGGTGATCGCGGTACCGACCTCGGTCGGCTACGGCACCGCCTTCGGCGGCCTGGCGGCGTTGCTGGGCATGCTCAACTCCTGCGCCAGCGGCATCACCGTGGTCAACATCGACAACGGCTTCGGCGCCGCCTTCGCCGCCGCCCGCATTCTGCGCCGGAACGACGAATGAAGACGCTTTATCTCGACACCTTCTCCGGCATCGCCGGCGACATGCTGCTCGGCCTGATGGTCGATCTGGGATTTGAGGCCGATCGCCTGCGCGGCGATCTCGCGGCGCTCGGACTTGACGGCTGGACCCTGCACGTCCGCCGGGAAAAACGTCTCGGCATCGGCGGCACCCGGGTCGAGGTCCGGGTCGAAAAAGAGCAGCCGCACCGCAGCTGGAACCGGATCGACCGGATGCTGGCCGACGCACCGCTGCCAGCGGCGGCGCGGAAACAGGCCCGCACCATATTTCGCCTGCTGGGGGAAACCGAGGCCAAGATTCACGGCGTCCCCCTCGACGCGATCCACTTCCACGAGGTGGGGGCGGTCGACGCCATCATCGACATCGTCGGCTGCTGCCTGGCCCTGCAGCAGCTGGGAATCGAGCGGCTGGTCTGCTCGCCGCTGCCGCTGAGTCGCGGCTTTGTCGACACCGAACACGGCCGCATGCCACTGCCGGCCCCGGCCACCGCCGCCCTGCTCGAAAACGTGCCGGTGGTCGCCGCCGACTGCGACCACGAGCTGGTGACACCCACCGGCGCCGCCATCGTCAAGGCGCTGGCGGAATTCGCGCCGCTGCCGGCCATGCGCCTCGAACGCACCGGTTACGGCGTCGGCGGACGGGAGCTGGCCGACCGGCCGAACCTGCTGCGCGGCTTGCTCGGCGAAGAGACCAGCTCGGGACTGGAGTGTGACCGGGTCACCGTCATCGAGTCGCACATCGACGACGCCAGCCCGGAATGGCTCGGCTACCTGCAGGAGCTGCTGTTCGAACACGGTGCCCTCGACGTGGCCTTTGCGCCGCTGCAGATGAAAAAGAACCGGCCCGGCGCCGGCATCATCCTGGTCGCGCCGGAGGCCGAAGGGGAAAGGCTCGCCGCCCTGCTGCTGCGCCAGGGCACCAGCAGCGGCGTCCGCTGGCGGACCGAACGGCGCTGGAAGCTGCCGCGAGAGATCCGGACGGTGGCAACGCCCTTCGGTGAGGTCCGGGTCAAGCTCTTTCAGGTCGACCGCACCACCAGGCGGCTGTCGCCCGAATTCGAGGACTGTCGCCGCATCGCCCGGCAAACCGGTCTGCCGCTGGCCGAGGTCTACCGCCAGGTCGAATGCGCCGCAGAGAAGCTGCTGGCCGGGGAGGAAACCGACACATGAGCGCTCACAACACCGATCATCCCCGCCTGTGGCTGCTGCTGGCGGCCAACGGCGGCCTCGGCTACGCCCCGGTCGCCCCCGGCACCTTCGGCACCCTGGCCGGCATTCCGCTCTTCTGGCTGCTGAGCCGGCTTTCGCCGACCGGCTTTACCCTTGCCTGGATTCTGCTGCTGCTGCTCGCCTGCTACTGCAGCGAACGGGCCGGCCGCCACTACGGGGTGGCCGACGACGGCCGCATCGTCATCGACGAGCTGGTCGGCTACCTGGTCACGGTGGCGCTGCTCCCCTTCAGCTGGAGCGCCGCCCTGCTCGGATTCGGCTTCTTCCGGCTGTTCGACATCGCCAAGCTGCCGCCGGCATCCTGGTTCGACCGCGAGATGAAAAACGGTGTCGGCGTGGTGCTCGACGACGTCGCCGCCGGCATCTACGCCGCCCTGGCCCTGCGTTTCTGCCTGCTGGTCTTCTCCTGACCAGCAGCAGAAGGAGATATGAGTCCGTTCATGAACAGGGAGAGCTTCGACATCGCCGTACTGACCACCGGCAGCGAACTGCTGTCGGGCGAACTCGTCGACGGCAACACCCGGAAGATCGCCGGACGGCTGGCCGAAAACGGCCTGAAGCTGCGGGCATCCCTGACCGTCGGCGACCGGCTCGAGGATATCGTCGATGCCCTGCGGCAGCTGGCCGGACGCTTCCGGGCCGTCATCGTCACCGGCGGGCTCGGCCCTACCGACGACGACCTGACCACCCTCGCCGCCGCCCGCGCCTTCAGTCGTCCCCTGGACGAGAATCCGCAGGCCCTCAATCTGATCGTCGAACACTTCCGGAGGCTGAACCGCGTCATGCCGGCGGCCAACCGCAAGCAGGCGCTGCTGCCGCAGGGGGCCGAGGTGCTGGTCAACGGCCTGGGGACGGCGCCCGGCTTCTGCCTCGAACACCGGGGCTGCCTGTTCTTCTTTCTGCCGGGCGTGCCGCGGGAGATGCAACGGATGCTGGAGACGGAGGTGCTGCCCCGGCTGCTGGCCAGCTCCGGCGCGCCGCCGGCGCTGCGCGAAGAGCGGCTGCGCGTGTTCGGCCTGCCGGAGCCGGAGGTCGAAAGCCGCCTGCGCCGGCACGGCGTGCCGGAGCTGGTCGAGCTGGGATTCGGCGTCGAGTTTCCGGTCACCATCGTCAAGCTGCGCAGCCGCGATGCGGCGGCCCTGGCCGCGGCCGCCGAGCGGACCCGCGCCGCCCTCGCCGGAGCCATCCTCTTTCCCGACCAAACGACCCTGGCGGAACTGGCGGCAAAAAAACTGCGGCAGGCGAAAAAGACCCTCGCCCTGGCCGAATCCTGCACCGGCGGCCTGATCGCCGCCAGGCTGACCGATATCCCCGGCGCTTCGGCCTTTTTCGAACGGGGCGCGGTCAGCTACGCCAACAGCGCCAAGCAGGACTGGCTCGGGGTGCCGGCCGCCATTCTGGACGAACAGGGCGCGGTCAGCGCCGAATGCGCCGCTGCCATGGCCGAAGGGATCCGGCGGGCCGCCGGCACCGATCTCGGCCTGGCGGTAACCGGCATCGCCGGCCCGGACGGCGGCACCAAGGACAAGCCGGTGGGAACCGTCTTTCTCGCCCTGGCCCACGCCGCGGGCACCGAGACCGAACGCCTGCAGCTTGGCGGCGACCGGTGGCGCATCCGCGAACTGACCGCGATGACCGCCCTGGCGCGGCTGATCCGCCATCTGGAGGACGAACAGGAATGAACGGCACCGTTGGCAACAGATTTCTGTCCGGGCGCAAACCGCTGCTGCTGGCGGGGCTGTCCGCCCTGCTGCCAGTGCTGCTGGTGCTGCCGTGGACCGGCCCCGGGCAATGGACCCCGCTGTTCTTCGGCCTGTCGCTGGGAAGCTGTCTGCTGCTGATCGTTCTGCTGCTGGCCAGGCTGATAGCCCTGCGCGACGAAAAGGAGGCCCTCGCCCGACAGCTGGCCGAGGAGCAACAGCGCGGCCGTTCGGCGCGGGACGAACTGGCCCAGGCCCAACGCCGCCAGCGCCAGCTGCTCGACTGGGCCAGCGACGCCATCCTCTTCATCGACCCGCAAAGCGGCCGGCTCGTCGACCAGAACCGCGAAGCCTGCCGGCTGCTCGGCTATTCGACGCAGGAACTGGCCGAAAAACCACTGCTCGAACTCATGCCGGAGACGGAGCGATCCCGCTACCTGAGCCTGGTGGAGCGAACCCTCGCCATCGGCCATGCCGAAGACGACAATCTCGTTTTCCGCCGCCGGGACAACAGCCGCTTTACCGGCGCCATCCACACCCGGCTGGGCAACCTCGGACGACAGCGGGTCATCCACGCCATCCTGCGCGACATCACCGCCCAGAAACAGATAGAGCAGGAGCTGCGGCAGAAGAACCGGGATCTGACCCTGCTCAACCGCATCGCCCACCAGGCAGCCGAAAGCCACGGGCTGCAGGCCCTGCTCGACACTACCCTGCGCACCGTTGCCCAGTCCCTCGACGCCGACAGCGGCAGCATCTTTCTTTTGCGCCACGGCGGCAACGACCTGCACCTGGCGGCCTGCTACAACATGCCGGACAGCGTCCGCGAAGAGCTGTCCCGCATGCGGCCTGGACAGGGACTGGCCGGCGCGGTCGCTGCCACCGGCCACCCCCGCTCGTCCGTCGATCTGCAGACCGACAGCCGGCGCTGGGCCAAGTCGGTGGCCGAAACCGAGTGGCGGGGTTTCCAGGCGGTGCCTATCAGCGTCCGCGACCGCATCGTCGGGGTGCTCTGCATCTGCTGCCGGGACAAGCGGGTCTTCAAACGGGACGAGGTCCACCTGCTGATCGCCGTCGGCAAACAGCTCGGCGCCGCCATCGAGGGGGCGGAGCTGCTCGAGGCCCTGCGCTGGCAGAACCGCCTGAACGAGGCGACCAACCGTGAGCTGAAGGAGTCCCGGCGGCGGCTGAAGGAGAACCTGCGCCGGCAGGAAGAGGCGACCCGCACCCTCGAGCGGCTGGAACGGATGAAGAACAACTTCCTCGCCCTGGCCTCGCACGAGCTGCGCACCCCGCTGACCTACATCCTCGCCGGCACCGAGATCCTGCTCGACCGACAGGCCGAGCTGCCCGAAGACCAGCTGCGGGTGATCGACGCCATCCGCCAGGGCGGCGACCGCCTGCGCGACATCGTCGACAACCTGCTCGAGGTGGCCCGGCTCGAGGCGCAGAGCATCTATCTCGGCCGGGAAAGAATCGACCTGCGCCTGCTGCTGCGCAGCCTGGAAGAGACCGTCCGTTCCAACCTGATCGAAAACCGCCTCTCGCTGCACCTGGACATCTCCGGCGACTCCTTCCCGATCTGGGGCGATTCCGACCACCTGCACAAGGCGCTGCTGCGGGTGGTGGAAAACGCCATCAAGTTCACCCCTCCCGACGGCAACATCAGGATCGAGACAACCCGGATGCACAAAGAGGAGATCCTGGCACGGCGCACCGACCTCGAGCCTTTCGCCCTCGGCTTCTTCGACCGGCCGCTGGCCGACGCCTACCTATGCATCATCGTCAGCGACTCGGGCATCGGCATCGACCCGGAGGAACTGCCACGCATCTTCGACAAGTTCTACGAAGTGGGCGACATCAGCGACCACCACACCTCGCGAACCCGCTTCGGCGGCAAGGGGGTCGGGCTCGGTCTGACCCTGGCGCGCGGCATGATCGAGGCGCACGGCGGCATGATCTGGGCCGCCAGCGAGGGGACCCGCCAGGGGGGCAGCCGCTTTCACCTGCTGCTGCCGCTGGGGGAAACGGCCGCGGAGACCGAAGCATGAGTACCCGAACCTGCCGCCTGTTCATCGCCGTTCCGACCGCCGACAGCCTGAAGAAGAGACTGGGCGAGCTGCAGTGTCGGCTGGCGACCGGGATTTCCGGCCTGCGCTGGACCCGCCCGGAAAGCTTTCACGTCACCCTCTGCTTTCTCGGCGACCAGACCGAGGATTCCCTTGAAAAAATCGCCTCTGCTGTGCTATCGGTAGGTCGGTCGAGCCAGGCGTTTTCAAGCACCTGCCGCGGGCTGGGAGCCTTCCCCTCGAGCCGCCGGGCCCGCGTTCTCTGGGCCGGCCTGAGCGCCGGCGACCAATGGGCCGCCCTGCACCACCGGCTGGTTGACGGGCTGCGCGACTGCGGCATCCGGTTCCGGGCCAACTCCTTCCACCCGCACCTGACTCTCGGGCGGGCGCGAAAATGCCCCCTCGACCTGCGGCGGCTGACCGACGACAGCGAACCGGCCGACTGTGGAGAGCTGGAGGTCGATCGCATCATCCTGTACGAGAGCCGCCTGCAGCCCGGAGGCGCCATCCACACCCCGCGGGTGATGGCGCGCCTGCAGCCGCGCCCGGCGTGACATATAGTGTCACACCAACAACCGATACTGACGCCAAAACAGGTTGTTGAAAAACGTGATGAGGCTGTTTTCAACGCCGTATCGCCAACCGCAATAGTTTTTCAACAACCTGAAAAAGACGGGAGGTTCCGACATGGCGGACGATCAACGCAAACGCAGCATCGAACTGGCAATGAGCCAGATCGAAAAACAGTTCGGCAAGGGGAGCATCATGCGCCTGGGAGAGGACTCCACCCTGCCCGGCGTTCAGGCCATCTCCACCGGCGCGCTCTCCCTCGACATCGCCCTCGGCGTTGGCGGTGTGCCGCGCGGCCGCATCATCGAGATCTACGGTCCCGAGTCTTCGGGCAAGACGACCCTGGCCCTGCACATCGTCTCCGAGGCGCAGAAGAAGGGTGGCATCGCCGCCTTCGTCGACGCCGAGCACGCCCTCGACATCCAGTACGCCCGGCAGCTCGGAGTCAAGACTGACGACCTGCTGGTGTCGCAGCCGGATACCGGCGAACAGGCCCTGGAGATCACCGAGGTGCTGGTGCGCAGCGGCGCCATCGACGTGCTGGTGGTCGACTCGGTCGCCGCCCTGGTGCCGCGCGCCGAGATCGAGGGCGAGATGGGCGACTCGCACATGGGGCTGCAGGCCCGGCTGATGTCGCAGGCGCTGCGCAAGCTGACCGCTACCATCAGCAAGAGCAACTGCTGCGTCATCTTCATCAACCAGATCCGGATGAAGATCGGCGTCATGTTCGGCAACCCGGAAACCACCACCGGCGGCAACGCCCTGAAGTTCTACGCCTCGGTGCGCATGGACATCCGCCGGATCGCCGCCATCAAGCAGGGCCAGGACGTCATTGGCAACCGCACCCGGGTCAAGGTGGTCAAGAACAAGGTCGCGCCACCGTTCAAGGAGGCCGAATTCGATATCATGTACGGTACCGGCATCTCGCGCGAAGGGGACATCCTCGATTTGGGGGTGGCGCAGGGCATCGTCGACAAGAGCGGCGCCTGGTACTCCTACGACGGCGAACGGATCGGCCAGGGGCGCGAAAACGCCAAACAGTTCCTCGCCGAGCATCCGGAGACGGCGGCGGCCATCGAAGCCGCCCTGCTCGAACATTTCGGTCTGAAGGAGCGGGAAGCCGTCGCTGAAGGAGCCTGAGCATGGAACTGAACAGCATCCTCGCCATGGCGCTCAAGGCGCGTGCCTCCGACGTCCACCTGAAGGCCGGGCTGCCGCCGATCTACCGCATCGACGGCAGCCTGCGTCCGCTGCCCAAGGCGCCGCGCATCACCCCGGAACAGACGAAGACCATCGCCCACAGCATCATGAACGAAGCCCAGCGCCGCCGCTTCGAGGAGAGTCACGAGGTCGACCTCTCCTACGGCGTGCCCGGTCTGGGGCGTTTTCGCGTCAACGCCTTCACCCAGCGCGGCTCCGTCTCCCTGGTCTTCCGGACCATCCCCTTCGAAACCAAGACCATCGACCAGCTGCTGCTGCCGCCGGTGCTGAAAAAGCTGGCCATGGAGCCGCGAGGGATGATCCTGGTCACCGGCGCCACCGGCTCGGGCAAATCGACGACTCTTTCGGCCCTGATCGACCACATCAACAGCCACCGCACCGCCCATATCGTCACCATCGAGGATCCGATCGAGTACCTGCACCGCGACAAGAAGAGCATCATCAACCAGCGCGAGGTCGGCTTCGACACCGAGAGCTTCAACATCGCCCTGAAAAGCGCCCTGCGCCAGGATCCGGACGTGATCCTGGTCGGCGAGATGCGCGACTACGAAACCATCGAGACCGCCATCACCGCCGCCGAAACCGGGCACCTGGTGCTCTCCACCCTGCACACCGTCGACGCCCCCGAAACCATCAACCGCATCATCGGCGTCTTTCCGCCCTACCAGCAGCGGCAGGTGAGGCTGCAGCTGGCCGCCATCCTCAAGGGGGTTATCTCCCAACGGCTGGTGCCGTGCGCCGACGGCAAGGGCCGGGTTCCGGCGGTGGAGGTCCTGGTTTCGACCGCGCGGGTGCGGGAACTGATCGAGGACAAGGACAAGACCAAGCTGCTGCGCGACACCATGGCCCAGGGCTATGTCTCCTACGGCATGCAGACCTTCGACCAGTCGCTGCTGCAGCTGTTGCAGAAAAAACTGATCACCTTCGAGGAGGCCCTGCGCCAGAGTTCGAACCCGGATGATTTCAAGCTCAAGGTCTCCGGCGTCTCCTCCACCTCCGACAGCACCTGGGACAATTTCGAGGACAAGGAAGCGAACCTGGACGTCCCCAAGCCGGCCGAAGGTGAAAAGATCCAGATCGACCGGTTCTGACAGGTGACCGGCGGGCGACGGCAAAAAAAGGGCGGCGACGCCTACGCGACGGCCCTGCGACTGCTGACCCGCAGGGACTACAGCTGCCGGGGGCTGGCCGAGCGGTTGCGCCAGCGGGGCTTCGCGCCGGACGACGTCGCCGCGGCCATCGATCGCTGCCGCCGGCTCGGCTACCTTGACGACCGGCGTTTCGCCGAACGAACCGCCCGCAACCTGGTTGCGGGCGGACGCGCCTGGGGAAGGCGGCTGCTGCTCGAACTGACCTGGCGCGGCATCGATCCGGAACTGGCCGAACAAGCCTGCGAGCTGGCCTGCGGCGGCTGTGACCCCGAGGCCCTGATTCGCGACCTGGCGGCCCGCCGCTACCCGGACATCGACTTTCTCCGGGCCGACGCGGCGGCGCGGCGACGGCTGGTCCAGTTCTTCCAGCGCCGCGGCTTTGCATTGGCAACCATCTTCTCCGCCCTCGAGGCGGAGGACTGACGCACGACAATCAGCGGGATTGCGCACCGTGATCGCGGCGCGCAATCCCGAAAAGTATCGAAAGGACATTCCATGCTCACTGGCAACCAGATCCGCAAGAAGTTTCTCGACTATTTCGCCCGCCACGGGCATACCATCGTGCCATCCTCGTCGCTGGTCCCGCACAACGACCCGACGCTGCTGTTCACCAACGCCGGTATGAACCAGTTCAAGGACTGCTTCCTCGGGGCCGAAAAGCGGGACTACGTCCGCGCCACCTCGTCGCAGAAATGCGTCCGGGCCGGCGGCAAGCACAACGACCTGGAGAACGTCGGCCGCACAGCCCGCCACCATACCTTCTTCGAGATGCTGGGCAACTTCTCCTTCGGCGACTATTTCAAGAAGGAAGCGATCGCCTTCGCCTGGCAATTCCTGACCGAAGAGCTGGGCATCGACAAGGAGCGCCTCTACGTCTCGGTCTATACCGACGATGACGAGGCGGCCGACATCTGGCACCGGCAGGAAGGCGTGCCGATCGAGCGCATCTTCCGCTTCGGCGAAAAGGACAACTTCTGGGCCATGGGCGACACCGGCCCCTGCGGACCCTGTTCGGAAATCTTCTACGACAACGGTCCCGAAGCCGGCTGCGGCAACCCCGACTGCACCGTCGGCTGCGACTGTGACCGCTACATGGAGATCTGGAACAACGTCTTCATGCAGTTCGACCGCCAACCCGACGGCACCCTGGTGCCGCTGCCGAAACCGGCGGTCGATACCGGCATGGGCCTGGAGCGGATCACCACCGTCATGCAGGGCGTGCTCTCCAACTACGATACCGACCTGCTGCGCGACATCATCCGTCACATCGAACAGCTCTCCGGCAAGACCTATGGCGACAACGCGGAGAATGACGTCTCCATGCGGGTGATGGCCGACCACAGCCGCGCCACCGCCTTTCTCATCGCCGACGGCGTCCTGCCCTCCAACGAGGGCCGCGGCTACGTGCTGCGCCGCATCATGCGCCGCGCCATGCGCCACGCCAGGATGCTCGGCTTCGAGGATCCGGTCCTGTTCAGGACCGCCACCTTCGTACTCGACTTCATGGCCGAGGCCTACCCCACCGAGGCGTCGCGCAAGGACTTCGTCGCCAAGGTGGTGCAGAACGAGGAGGAGCGCTTCATCCAGACCCTCGGCAACGGTCTGCGCATCCTGCAGGACGAGGTCGCCTCGCTGCGCGAGCAGGGGGCCAGCATCATCCCTGGCGAAACCGTCTTCCGCCTCTACGACACCTACGGCTTTCCCGTCGACCTGACCGCCGACATCGTCGAAAAGGAGGGCTTCACCCTCGACGAGGAGGGCTTCGAGGCCTGCATGGAAGAACAGCGGACCAAGGCGCGTGAACACTGGAAGGGTTCGGGCGAGGAGGCCGTCGCCCTGATCTACAAGCAGTTGGCGGACCGGGGCATGCGTTCCGAGTTCACCGGCTATGACCGGCTCGAGGACCGGGGCGAGGTTCTCGCCCTCATCCGCCAGAACCGGGAAGTCGACGAGGCCGCCTGCGGCGAGACGGTCGAAGTGATCTGCTCGGTCACCCCCTGCTATGGCGAGTCGGGCGGCCAGGTGGGCGATACCGGACGCATCCGCGCTCCCGAAGGGGAGCTGCGCATCATCGACACCCGCAAGCCACTGCCCAACCTGCACGTGCACGTCTGCGAGGTGGTCACCGGCGCCATCCGCAAGGGTGAAAGCGTCGACATCGCCGTCGACGGCGACCGCCGCCAGGCCATCGTTCGCAACCATACCGCCACCCACCTGCTGCAGGCGGCGCTGCAGAAAGTGCTCGGCGACCATGTCAAGCAGGCCGGCTCCCTGGTCGAGCCCGACCGCCTGCGCTTCGACTTCACCCATTTCTCCCCCCTGAGCGAAGAGGAGATCCGGCGGGTAGAGGACGAGGTCAACCGGCAGATTCTGGGCAACACGAAGGTCCAGGCCCGGCTGATGTCTGCCGACGACGCCCTGGCCGCCGGTGCCATGGCCCTGTTCGGCGAAAAGTACGGGGATATCGTCCGCGTGGTCAACGTCGGCGACTACAGCATGGAGCTGTGCGGCGGCACCCACGCCGACGCCTCGGGCGACATCGGCCTGTTCCGTATCGTCAGCGAAGGCGGCATCGCCGCCGGCGTCCGCCGCATCGAGGCGGTGACCGGCACCGGCGCCCTCGACTGGGTGCGGCAGCAGGAGAAGACCCTGCAGCAGGCCGCGGCCCTGGTCAAGAGCGACCCGCAGAACCTGGACGTGCGACTGCGCAAGCTGCTCGAACAGCAGAAGGAGCTGGAAAAAGAGGTCGAAACCCTGCGCCGCCGGCTGCAGGCCGGCCAGGCCGACAGCCTGCTGCAGCAGGCCGTCGAGGTCGAGGGCGTGCGCCTGCTGGCGACCGAAGTCGACGGCATGGACGGCAAGCAGCTGCGTGAGCTGGCCGACCGGTTGCGCGACAAACTGGGCAGCGGCGTCCTCGCCCTTGGCTGCAAAACCGGCGACAAGGTCAATCTGCTGGTGGCCGTCACCAAAGATCTGACCGCCCGGCTGCACGCCGGCAAGCTGGTCGCCGAACTGGCCAAAGCCGTCGGCGGCCGTGGCGGCGGACGCCCCGACCTGGCACAGGCGGGCGGTTCGCAGCCGGAGAAACTGGCCGAAACCCTGGCCGGCGCCGCCGACCTGATCAGGGCCCAGCTGGCGGGCTGAACCGGGCAGGCACGGGAGGAACCCTCGACATGAGCGCCGGCAAACGACCCCAACAGCAGGTGGCACCACAGCCGGCCTTGCAGCAGAGGCGGCAGAGTATCCTGGTGGTCGATGACGAGCCGGTGCTGCGCGACCTCTGCGCCCGTGCCCTGGACGGCTATCGCGTTCTCGAGGCTGAAAACGGCCGGCAGGCGCTGACCATCCTGGAAACAGAGCAGGTCGATGTCGTCCTTTCCGACGTCATGATGCCGCAAATGGACGGCCTCGACCTGCTGCGCCGCATCCGGGAAAGGGATCCCGACCAGGTGGTGGTCATGATGACAGGCTATGGCGACCGCGAGGTGGTGCTGCGGGCCCTGAAGCTGGATGCCGACGATTTTCTGACCAAGCCGGTCGACCCGCTGCAGCTGACCACCGTCATCCGGAAGACCCTGGAGAAGAAGGTCCTGCGCGAAGAGCTGCTTCGAGCCCGGAAAGGGGATCGGCTCAAGACCGAGTTCCTCGGCCTGGTTTCGCACAAGCTGAAGACACCGGTCACCGTCATCTCCCTCTTTCTGCAGAATCTGGCGCGCGAGCTGCCCCAGGACGGCATGGATGTCTGCCGCCAGAACCTTCCCCTCATCCAGCGCGAAACCGACTATCTCGCCGAACTGATCCAGGGACTGCTCTACTACAGCGAAAAGGTGCTGGCCGCCGGCCGGCCGCGGATCGAGCCGATCGAACTGCACGGCCCCCTCAAGGACTGTCTCGACGAAATCGAGCTGCGGGTCCGGGCCGCCGGCATCCGGCTCTCCACCCGCTTTCCCGACCGAATTCCGCCCGTCCGGGCCGACCGGGAGCGGCTGGTTTTCTGCCTGCGCGCCCTGCTCGATAACGCCGTCAAGTTCACCCCCTGCGGCGGCCGGATCGAGATCGGCGTCGAACGCGCGGACAACCGGGTCCTGCTGCATATCGCCGATGACGGGCCCGGTATCGACCCGAAGGAGCTCGGCCGGGTCTTCGACAAGTTCCACCAGGTCGATCCGCAACGAACCGGCCAGGTGCCCGGGTTCGGCCTCGGTCTTTACTACACCAGGGAATTCTGCAGGGCCATGGGCGGCGACGTGCGGCTCGACAGCACTCCGGGCAAGGGAACCCGGGCGACGCTCGTGCTGCCGACCGGCGACGCGTGAACGCCAGCTTTTCCCTTTCGCCTCTTCCCCTTCGCCCGAATCCCGAAATTGATGGTGGATTTGAGGGGAACTGTGCTATATTTTTACTTTTGATTTCGTGAACTAAACATCAAAATGGACAGGCAAGCATGTTTCGCGGCACAACCATCATCTGCGTGAGAAAGAACGGCGCCGTGGCCCTGGCAGGGGACGGCCAGGTGACCCTGGGCAACACGGTCATGAAGCATTCGGCCCGCAAGATACGCCGGCTGGGCGAGAACCGGGTTCTGGCCGGCTTCGCCGGCAGCACCGCCGACGCCTTCACCCTGTTCGAGAAGTTCGACGCCAAGCTCAAGGAGCTTCGCGGCAACCTGACGCGGGCGGCGGTGGAAATGGCCAAAGACTGGCGCACCGACCGGGTGCTGCGCCGTCTCGAGGCGCTGCTGGTGGTGGCCGACGCCGACACCACCCTGATCATTTCCGGCGCCGGCGACGTCATCGAACCGGACGACGGCATCGCCGCCATCGGCTCGGGCGGCGCCTACGCCCTGGCGGCGGCCAGGGCCATGGTCGACAGCAGCGAACTGGCGGCGCGACAGATCGCCGAAAAGGCGCTGCGCATCGCCGCCGATATCTGCATCTACACCAACGATCAGATCACCGTGGAGACACTGCCGTGAACGACCTGACACCACGCCAGATCGTCGAACAGCTCGACCGCTACATCATCGGCCAGCAGCAGGCCAAGCGCGCCGTGGCCATCGCCCTGCGCAACCGCTGGCGCCGGCAGCAGGTGGCGCCGGAGCTGCGCGACGAAATCGCGCCGAAAAACATCATCATGATCGGCCCCACCGGCGTCGGCAAGACCGAAATCGCCCGCCGCCTGGCCCGCCTGGCCAGGGCGCCCTTCATCAAGGTCGAAGCGAGCAAGTTCACCGAGGTCGGCTACGTCGGACGCGACGTCGAGAGCATGATCCGCGACCTGCTCGAACTGGCCATCCTGATGGTAAAGGAAGAAGAGGCGCAAAAAGTGCGCGCCAAGGCGGAGGCAGTCGCCGAAGAACGCCTGCTCGACCTGCTGCTGCCGGGCGAGGCACACCGCTTCGACGAAACGGCTGCCGCCGAGCCAGGTTCGACGCGGGAGAAGCTGCGCAAGCTGCTGCGCGAGGGACGCCTGGACGACCGGTTCGTCGAGCTGGAAACCCAGGAGGCGCAGACGCCGACCATGGAGATCTTCACTCCCCAGGGGAGCGAGCAGCTCGGCTTCAACATCAAGGAGATGTTCGGCAACCTGTTCCCGAAAAAGACCCGCCGGCAGCGGGTGCGGGTGGCCGAGGCGCGCGAACTGCTGATTCAGACCGAGGCGGACAAGCTGGTCGACATGGACCAGGTCCGACAGATGGCCCGCGAGCGGACCGAGCAGAGCGGCATCGTCTTCATTGACGAAATCGACAAGATCGCCTCCCGCGAGGGGGTGCACGGTCCCGAAGTCTCCCGCGAGGGGGTACAGCGCGACATTCTGCCCATCGTCGAAGGGAGCACGGTCAACACCAAGCACGGCCCGGTGAAGACCGACCATATCCTGTTCATCGCCGCCGGCGCCTTCCATGTCAGCAAGCCGTCGGACCTGATTCCCGAGCTGCAGGGGCGCTTTCCGATCCGGGTCGAGCTGGAGAACCTGGGCGAGGAGGAGTTCATCCGCATCCTGAGCGAACCGCGCAACGCCCTCATCCGCCAGTACACGGCCCTGCTCGAAACCGAGGGGATCGACCTGATCTTCGAGGACGACGCCATCGCCGAAATCGCCCGCACCGCCGCCCTGGTCAACGACCGCACCGAGAACATCGGCGCCCGGCGGCTGCACACCGTCATGGAGAAGCTGCTCGAGGACATCTCCTTCGACGCGCCGGAGATGCAGGAAAACCAGCTGACCATCGACGCCAGCTACGTCCGGGAAAAACTGACCGACATCGTCCAGGACGAGGATCTGTCGAGATATATCCTTTAACGGCAGGTGCCGGGTGCCGGGCACTGGGCGCTGAGAGAATCCAAACCCGGCGCCTGGAGCCCTGAGCCTGGGGCCTGGAGCGAAGCGACTATGCAGAAACTGATCGAAAAAGCCAATGTCCTGATGGAAGCCCTGCCCTGGATCAGGCGCTTCTACGGCAAGACCATCGTCATCAAGTACGGCGGCAACGCCATGGTCGACGAAAAGCTGAAAGAAGGGTTTGCGCGCGATGTCATCCTGATGAAGTACATCGGCCTGAACCCGGTCATCGTCCACGGCGGCGGTCCGCAGATCGGAGAGGTGCTCGACGCCATGGGCATCGAGACCCGGTTCGTCCAGGGAATGCGGGTTACCGACGCCGCCACCATGGGGGTGGTCGAGATGGTCCTCGGCGGCAAGGTCAACAAGGAGATCGTCGCCAACATCAACGCCCACGGCGGCAAGGCAGTAGGTCTGACCGGCAAGGACGGCGGCCTGATCCGGGCCCGCAAGCTGGAAATGACCAAGGTCAACCCGGAGACCCTCTCCCCCGAGATCATCGACATCGGCATGGTCGGCGAGGTGGACGTCATCGATCCGCAGGTGATCCGGGCCCTGGAGGCCAACAACTTCATTCCGGTGATCGCGCCGGTCGGCATCGGCGCCGACGGCCGCTCCTACAACATCAACGCCGACCTGGTCGCCGGACGCATCGCCGGCGCCCTGCAGGCTGAAAAGCTGATCCTGCTGACCGACGTCGAAGGCGTCAAGGACACGAACGGCGCCCTGATCTCGACCATCGACTACCGCGAAGTACCGAAGCTGATCGCCGACGGCACCCTGACCGGCGGCATGATCCCCAAGGCCACCTGCTGCGTCGATGCGGTTCGGGAAGGCGTGGCCAAAACCCACATCATCGACGGCCGGGTCGAACACGCCTGCCTGCTCGAGATCTTCACCGACAAGGGCATCGGCACCGCGATAGCGGATTTCGGGAGCAACCAGGCTTGAGGCCAAAGGCCAAGGGAAAGAGACAAACGACAGGAGGTCAGGGAGCAGCGGGCCGGCGGTGGCCGATGCAGACTGCTCGCCCCGGAACGCTCCTGGCGAACCTGTTCTGCAAGGAAACCACCAATGAGCGACAATCAGCACTGGATCGAACGGGCCGACAAGGTCATCGCCGCCACCTACGGACGCTATCCCGTCGCGCCGGTTCGCGGCGAAGGCTGCCGGCTCTACGACGCCGACGGCAGAGAATATCTCGATTTTCTCGCCGGGGTGGCGGTCAACAATCTCGGCCACTGCCATCCGAAGGTGGTGGCGGCCATCCAGGAGCAGGCGGCGACTCTCATCCACTGCTCCAACTTCTACCAGATTCCGCAGCAGATCGAACTGGCCGAGCGGCTCACCGCCCACGCCTTTGCCGGCAAGGTCTTCTTCTGCAATTCGGGGGCCGAAGCCAACGAGGCGGCGATCAAGCTGGCCCGCAAATACAGCCGTGAGCACAAAGGCACGGACCGCTTCGAAATCCTCACCGCCACCGCCTCCTTTCACGGCCGGACCATGGCGACCATCAGCGCCACCGGCCAAGAGAAGGTTCGTGTCGGCTACGAACCGGTGCTGCCGGGCTTTGTCCACCTGCCTTTCGGCGACATCGAGGCGCTGCGCAAGGCGGTCACGGCACGCACCTGCGCCGTCATGCTGGAGCCGATCCAGGGCGAAGGGGGCGTGATCGTGCCGCCCGAAGGCTACCTGCAGCAGGTTCGCGAGCTCTGCGACCAGCACAAACTGCTGCTGATTTTCGACGAGGTGCAGACCGGCTGCGGCCGCACCGGCTACCTGTTCGCCTGGCAGCACGACCATGTCCGGCCCGACATCATGACCCTGGCCAAGGGGCTGGGCGGCGGCGTGCCCATCGGCGCCATGCTGGCCGTCGACAAGGTGGCAGCCAGCTTCGGGCCCGGCAGCCACGGCTCGACCTTCGGCGGCAATCCGCTGGCCACGGCGGCTGCCCTGGCGGTCATGCGGGAGCTGACCGAGGGGCGCATCCTCGACAACTGCGTCGCCGTCGGCGCCTACCTGCGCCTGCGTCTCGAACAGCTGAAAAAGGAGTTCGCCTGGATCCGCGAGGTGCGCGGCCGCGGGCTGATGCTCGGCATGGAACTGGACATCGACGGCGCGCCGCTGGTGGAGCGGGCGCTGCAGCGCGGGCTGCTGATCAACTGCACCGTCGGCAGGGTGCTGCGCTTCGTGCCGCCGCTAACGGTCAACCGCGAAGAAGTCGACCGGGCGATGGACATTCTGCAGGCGGTCTTCCGGGAACAGGCCGCTACCGACAACACGAAACAACCCTGACCGGTGTTTATTTTATCTGCATGGGAGACTTGGAATGCCAAAGGACTTTCTCTGTCTGACCGACTGGAACAAGGAGGAGCTCGACCGGATCTTCGCCCTGACCGCCGACCTGAAGGCGCGGCAAAAACGGGCGGAGCCCCATCGCCTGCTGGAGGGCAAGACCCTGGCGATGATCTTCGAAAAGAGTTCGACACGCACCCGGGTTTCCTTCGAGGTCGGCATGTTTCAGCTCGGCGGCCACGCCCTCTTTCTGCATTCCGGAACGACGCAGATGGGACGGGGCGAGCCGATCAAGGATACAGGCCGGGTGATGGCGCGCTACTGCGACGGCATCATGATCCGCACCTTCTCGCAGGAAGCGGTAGAGGAGCTGGCCCACTGGTCGAAGGTGCCGGTCATCAACGGCCTGACCGACCTCTATCACCCCTGCCAGCTGATGGCCGACCTGTTCACCGTCATTGAGCACAAGGGAGGCTACGAGGGCCTGACCTTCGCCTGGATCGGCGACGGCAACAACATGGCCAACAGCTGGATCAACGCCGCCGCCGTCTTCGGCTTCCGTCTGCAGGTCGCCACCCCGGAGGGCTACCGTCCTGACGAAGAGGTGATGCGGCGGGCGGCGGAGCTGGGAGCGGACGTCAGCTACACCTCCGATCCGCTGGCGGCGGCCGAGGGCGCCGACGTGCTGTCGACCGACGTCTGGGCCAGCATGGGGCAGGAGGACGAGGCGGAGAAGCGCCGCCGGGCCTTTGCCGGCTATCAGCTCAACCGGCCCGTCCTCGAGGCGGCGGCCGACGACGCCATCGTGCTGCACTGCCTGCCGGCCCACCGCGGCGAGGAGATCACCGACGAGGTGATCGAAAGCAAGCAGTCGGTGGTGTTCGACGAGGCGGAAAACCGCCTGCACGTGCAAAAGGCGATCATGGCGACATTGATGGGATAAAGGCGGGCTTGAGGCATCGGGCATCAGACGTTGGGAAAAAGCCCGGCGCCCGACGCCCGGCGTCCAGCGCCGGAATTTACAGATGACCATCACCTGCCCACATTGCCGCTACCGGCGTGACGTTCCCGCCGAACGGATTCCGCCACGCACCGTCCGGGTGCTCTGTCCGCGATGCGGACAGCGCTTTGCCTGGACACCGCCGGACCGGCAGCCGGCCCCGGCGGCAGCCGAAACGTCCACGGCGAAACCGTCCCCGATACGTTCGGAGCCTGGCGAACAAACGCAGGCGACGCCGGCAGCGGCCAGAACCGAGACCGCCGGTTTCGGACTGCGGCTGGTCGCCCACCTTCTCGACTGCGTCGCCTTTTCGCTGCTGGTGCTGGTGCTGGCTTTCGGTCTGAGCCTGATCATCCACCTCTTCGGTGGCAGTCACCCGCGCGCCCTGGAACTGATGGGCCTGCTGGCCCTGTTTGTCCTGCTCACCGCCCACTGGCTGTTCGCGGTGGTCTTCATCGGCTACTGCGGCCAGACGCCGGGCAAGATGGTCACCCGCATCCGGGTCGAGAGAGCGGACGGCTCCGAGGTCGGCTATGCCGCGGCCTTTCTGCGCGAGGTGGTGGCCAAGCCGATTTCGGCCCTGGTCCTGTTTTGCGGCTATCTCATGATACTCTTTGACCCGCAGCATCGGGGACTGCACGACAAAATCGCCGGAACGAGGGTCGTCAAGCTGTAAGCTGTAAGAATAGTTATAGAAAATTCTATTCAAGAAACCAACTCAGGAGCATCTGCAATGAGCAAGCATGGAACGGTCAAGAAGGCTGTCCTCGCCTACTCGGGCGGGCTGGATACGTCAATCATCCTCAAATGGCTGATCGAGGAATACGGCTGCGAGGTGGTAGCCTTTTCCGCCGATCTCGGCCAGGGCGAGGAGCTCGATCACATTCCGCAAAAGGCCAAGGACACCGGCGCCTCCGCCTGCTACGTCCTCGACCTGCGCGAAGAATTCGTACGCGACTTCGTCTTCCCCATGTTCCGCGCCAACGCCATCTACGAGGGCCGCTACTTTCTCGGCACCTCCATCGCCCGGCCGCTGATCGCCAAGGCGCAGATGGAAATCGCCGCCAAGGAGGGGGCAGACGCCGTCTCCCACGGCGCCACCGGCAAGGGGAACGACCAGGTCCGCTTCGAACTCGCCTACTACCACTTCGATCCCAACGTCAAGGTCATCGCTCCCTGGCGGGAATGGGACCTGAACAGCCGCAGCGCCCTGGAAGCCTACGCCCGCAAGCATGGCATCCCGGTGCCGACCAGCAAGAAATTCCCCTGGAGCTCCGACCGCAACCTGCTGCATATCTCCTTCGAGGGGGACGTGCTCGAGGACCCCTGGGCCGAACCGCCGGAGGAGATGTACGTGATGACCCGGCGGCCCGAGGATGCCCCCGACAAGCCGGAATACCTGGAGATCGAATTCGAACAGGGGAACCCGGTGGCAATCAACGGCGAGCGGCTCTCCCCGGCCAACCTGCTGGCCAGACTCAACCAGTACGGCTACGAGCACGGCATCGGCCGTCTCGACCTGCTGGAGAACCGCTACGTCGGCATGAAGAGCCGCGGCGTGTACGAAACCCCCGGCGGCACCATTCTCGAAGAAGCGCACCGCGGCGTCGAGCAGATCACCATGGACCGCGAGGTGATGAACCTGCGCGACTCCCTGGTGCCCCGCTACGCGGCGATGATCTACAACGGCTACTGGTTCTCCCCCGAACGCGAAGCGCTGCAGGCGCTGATCGACGAAACCCAGAAGACGGTCAACGGCGTTGCCCGGGTCAAGCTCTACAAGGGACACTGCCGGGTGGTCGGCCGCAAGTCGGACACCCACTCCCTGTTCAACCCCGATTTCGCCACTTTCGAGGCCGACGAGGTCTACAACCAGGCCGATGCCGAGGGCTTCATCAAGCTCAACGCCCTGCGGCTGCGCATCCGCAGCATGATGAACAAAAGCAGGCGCTAGACGCCAGGCGCCCGGCGCCTCGAGCCCGGTTTTTTGAATGGAATTCAAAAAACAGCACATCAAGACCTCCGTGGTCGCCTGTATCGTCGACGAGCAGCGCCGGGTCCTGCTGACCCGGCGCTGCATCGAGCCCTTCTGCAGCCAGTGGGTGATGCCGGGGGGGAAGATCGATCACGGCGAACCGATCCTCGCCGCCCTGCACCGCGAAGTGCGGGAGGAGGTCGGCCTGCTTGTCGGCGTCGACGGCCTGATCGACGTCTACGAGCACATCGGCGTCGGCTGCGGGCAGGATCACTACGTCATCCTCTACTACCGCTGCCATCCGACCGGCGGCAACCTGCGCCCCAACAAGACCGAATGCACCGAGGCGGCCTGGTTCTCCCGCGAAGCACTGCCGGGAATGGACCTGCCACCCGGCTGCCGACACATCCTCGCCCGGGTCTTTCCCGAACTCGACTGGGGGCCCGAGCACGCCATCATCGACGCGGCGGGCGAAATCCCAGACCAGATGCGCCTGCCCTGACGGAGTCAGCGATGGTACGCATCGTCGAAAAGGACATCCAGGTCGCCATCCCCCGCGGTCATCACCTGCATGCGATGACCTGCCAGCTCACCAACCACCTCGAACAAACCGATCTTGCCTTCCGCATAGCCGATCCCGAAGAACAGTGGCGACAGATTCACACCATTTTCGAGATGGTCGCCACCGGCGAAAAGAACCTGAAAAAGCTCCATTTCCTGATTCTGCCTGAATCAATCATGCCGGCCGCCCGGGTCGATGACGCCCTGGCCCTGATCGGCGACCGCTTCCGCCCCAACACCGTCACCATCTTCGGCGTCGAGCACGTGACCCTGGCCGATTTTCACGCCCGGCTGCAAAGGCACGCCGGGGACAACGCCGAACTGCTGGCCGAAGTCGAACGGGACCTCGACTCCGGCGACGTCGAGCAGATGCCGGTCAACTGGTGCGTCATCGCCTGCAAGGAGAACAGCGGCCGGCTGCGGGTCTTTCTCGAAGCCAAGAGTCATCCCTTCGGCGGCGAGGAGACTCTCGATTCGCTGCACGACCTCTACCGGGGCCGGATCTTTCCCCTGCTGCGCTGCCATCCGACCTGCTTCAACTTCATGAACCTGATCTGTCTCGACTACGTCTACCGCGACCTCTACCAGTCGAACATCAGCGCCATCATCTCCCGCGCCAACGAACTCTTCTTCGCCTCACGCCAGCGGCTCGACCTGCTGACCGTCATCCAGTGCAACCCCAAGCCGGAACACCAGGCCTTCCGCGACGTGGTCAACGGCTTCTACGGCGAATATCTCGAATACACCCCCGGCGTGCGCGACGCCATCACCCTGTTCTGCAACAGTTCCGGCGCCACCCGCTGCGGGGGGCTCGAGGTGCCACCGGAGGCTTTCGGCCACTCGAGCGTCATCATCCACAAGAGCCACAAGCTGGAGCAGGTGCGGCTGGCCGAATTCGCCACCGACGATTTCGGCGGACTGCCGGTCTGCCGGCTGCGCTTCGGGCTGGAACCACGCCTCTATTTCTTCAACCTGCCCGTCTTCCACGAACTCGATCCCCGAACCACCCGGGTGCCGCTGAAAATCCACGCCATCTTCCGTCCCACCCCGCAGGGCACATGGGTGCGCATGGCCGGCAACGAGCTGGTCGGCGGCGTGACCGGAAACTGAGCGCACGCGCCACAAGCGCGGTTTCTTTCGCTTGCAAAATGGGGTATAAAACGGATTCGGCTTCGCCGTCGTTGCGACATCAGACCAGACTGAGAGGAACCCATCCATGAGCGACAAACCCTGGGCCGGACGCTTCACCCAGCCGACCGATCAGTTCGTCGAGGAGTTCACCGCCTCCATCAGCTTTGACCAGCGCCTCTACCGCTACGACATCCGCGGCTCCATCGCCCACGCCCGGATGCTGGCACGGCAGGGCATCATCGGTCAGGACGAGGCCGAGCGCATCGTCTTCGGCCTGAACGAAATCCTCGAGGAGATCGAAGCGGGGAAATTTACCTTTTCGGTCAGCCTCGAGGACATCCACATGAACATCGAAAAGCGGCTGATCGACAAGATCGGCCCGGTCGGCGGCAAGCTGCACACCGCGCGCTCACGCAACGACCAGGTCGCCCTCGACATCCGCCTCTACCTGCGCGACGAGATCGACGCCATCGTCGGCTTTCTCGAAAAGCTGCAGACCGCCCTGGTCGACCAGGCCGAGGCCAACCTCGATGTCATCATGCCGGGCTACACCCACCTGCAGACCGCCCAGCCGGTGCTCTTCGCCCACCACATGCTGGCCTACTTCGAGATGTTCAGCCGCGACAGCGAACGGATGCGGGAGATCCGCCGCCGCCTCAACCGGCTGCCGCTGGGCGCCGGCGCCCTGGCTGGAACCACCTTCCCTATCGACCGGGAATGGGTGGCCGAGCAGCTCGGCTTCGACGGCGTCACCCGCAACAGCCTCGACTCGGTCTCCGACCGCGACTTCGCCATCGAGTTCTGCGCCGCCGCCAGCATCCTGATGATGCACCTGTCGCGCCTCTCCGAGGAGCTGATCCTCTGGTCGAGCGCCGACTTCGACTTCATCGAGCTGTCCGACGCCTTCTGCACCGGCAGTTCGATCATGCCGCAGAAGAAAAACCCGGATGTGCCGGAACTGGTGCGCGGCAAGACCGGCCGGGTCTACGGCAACCTGGTCAGCCTGCTGACCCTGATGAAGTCGCTGCCGCTGGCCTACAACAAGGATATGCAGGAGGACAAGGAGCCGCTGTTCGACACCCTCGACACGGTCAAGGGCTCGCTGAAGATCTTTGCCGACATGATCGCCGAAATGAAAGTCAAGGCCGACCGGATGCGCCGGGCCGCGGCCCGAGGCTTCTCCACCGCCACCGACGTCGCCGACTACTGCGTGCGCAAGGGGCTCCCCTTTCGCCAGGCGCACGAGGTGGTGGGCAAGACCGTCCGCTACTGCATCGAACAGGGCAAGGACATCCCCGAGCTCAGCCTCGATGAATTCCGCCAGTTCAGCGAGCTGATCGACGAGGACATCTACGACTTCGTCACCCTCGAGGCCTCGGTCGACGCCCGCAAGGCCACCGGCGGCACGGCGAAAGAAGCTGTGGCGCGCGAAATCGCCCGCGCCCGGCAGCAGCTCTCCGGATGACGATGCGCAGGCTGGCTGTCCTCGGACTTCTGATGCTGCTGACCGCCTGCGGCCACAAGGGGCCGGTGCGCCCTCTCGGCCAGCCACTGCCGGACGGCGTGCGGCAGCTGCAGCTCGAACAGTTCGGCGACGGCCTGCTCCTCTCCTGGCTGCCGCCCAAGGCCAATCAGGACGGCAGCCCCCTCGCCCCGATCCGGCACTACGCCGTCTATCGCCAGCAGTTCGACCCGGCGGACGACTGCCCCGACTGCCGGCCGCCGCGCCAGCCGATCGCCAGAATCCGCCCGGAGCAGGCCACATCCCCGTCCGGTCGCATCCACTTTTTCGACAACCGGGGCCTGCAGCCCGAAAGCGGCTACCGCTACCGGGTGGTCGCCGTCAGCCGCTCCCGGCAGCCGGGCCTGCCGGCGCAGACCCAGCGGGTCTTTCTCCCGTCGCCGCCGGCGCCCGGCCAACTGCAGGGCGAAAGCCTCGAACGACTGAATCGCCTGCGGTGGCAACCGCCGACCGCCGAAGGTTTCGAACTGCTCGGTTACCTGGTCTACCGCGGAGTAGCGAACCGGCCGGCCGGATTCACGCCGCTGAATGCCGAGCCGCTGAACGAAGCCCGCTACGACGATTTCGACCTGACGCCGGGGGTCCGCTACCGCTACCGGGTACGGGCGCTCTACCGGCTGCGGGGCCAAAAAGTCGTTTCCGGTGCCAGCGACGCGCTCACCCTGACCGCCCGGCCCTGAGCCGAAGCGGCGGCGCTTTACTTTGCCCCGCCGGTGTGATACCAAAAAGTTTTCCGGTCCGCCCCCTTGCGGACCGTTTCGGGGAGTATTTTCAGCCGTAACCGTTGAGGAGGAGGAAACACCATGGCCCACTTTTCCGGATCGATGGTCGCCATCATTACCCCGTTCAGGGAAGATGGCACGTTCGACGAAGAACGCTACCGGGAACTGATCGAATTCCAGATCGAAAAAGGCACCGACGTCATCGTCCCCTGCGGCACCACCGGGGAGTCGGCGACGCTCGACTTCGAGGAACACGACTACGTCATCAAGACCTGCATCGACCAGGTCAACAAGCGGGTTCCAGTCATCGCCGGCACCGGCGCCAACAACACCGCCGAGGCGATCCACCTGTCGCAGAATGCCAGGAAGAACGGCGCCGACGGCCTGCTGCTGGTCTGTCCCTACTACAACAAGCCGTCGCAGGAAGGCATCTACCGCCACTACCGCAAGATCGCCGAGGAAGTTGCCCTGCCCCAGGTGCTCTACAACGTGCCCGGCCGCACCGGCGTCAACATCAGCGCCGAGACCACCTGCCGCCTGGCCGAGTTGGACAACGTCGTCGCCATCAAGGAAGCATCCGGCGACCTGACCCAGATCAGCGAAATCATCGCCCGCGCCGGCGACAAGATCGACGTCATCTCCGGCGATGACTTTCTTACCTTTCCGATGATGGCCTGCGGCGCCGTCGGCGTCATCTCGGTGACCGCCAACATCGCGCCGGACAGGGTCAAGCGCATGGTCGCCGCTGCGGCCGAAGGCGACTACGCTACCGCCCGCAAACTGCACCTGCAGCTGCTGGAACTGCACAAGGCCATGTTCATCGAGAGCAATCCGGTGCCGGTCAAGACCTCGGCCAGCCTGATGGGCAAGTGCGGCGACACCGTGCGCCTGCCGCTGGCCCCCATGGCGCCGGCCAACCTGGAGAAGCTGCAGGCGGTGCTGAAGAAATACGAGTTGATTTAACAAACTCCATGAGCTTTCAAAAGGTTTCAACATGACCAAGATTGCCGTCACAGGAGCTGCCGGTCGCATGGGCGGCCGCATCATCACCCTGGCGACCGAAAGTGACCGGCTGCAGGTCGTCGGCGCGGTCGAGATGGCCGGGCACCCGAAACTCGGACAGGACGCCGGTCTTGTCGCCGGCTGCGGCGAGCTCGGCGTCGCCATCACCGATTCGCTCGAGCAGGCCCTGCAGGACGCCGACCTGCTCATCGACTTCACCTTCCCCCAGGTGACCCTGGCCAACGCCGAGGCCTGCGCCCGCCTCGGCAAAGGGATGGTCATCGGTTCGACCGGCTTCAAGCCGGACGAACGGGAACGGCTGCGGCAGATCACTGCCGGCATTCCGGTGGTCTTCGCCCCCAACATGAGCGTCGGCGTCAACGTCTGCTTCAAGATCCTCAAGGATATCGCCAAGACCCTGGGCGACGGCTTCGACGTCGAGATCGTCGAACTGCATCACAACAAGAAGAAGGACGCCCCTTCCGGCACCGCCGTCCGCATGGGCGAGATCGTCGCCGAGGCCCTGGGACGCGACTACGACCGGGTGGCCAACTACCACCGCGAAGGGATGTGCGGCGAGCGCGACCCTGAAGAGATCGGCATGCAGACCGTGCGCGGCGGCGATATCGTCGGCGAACACACCGTCTACTTCATCGGCATGGGCGAACGCATCGAGCTGACCCACCGCGCCATGAGCCGCGACATGTTCGCCCGCGGCGCCATCCGCGCCGCCGCCTGGCTGGGGGGCAAGCCGGCCGGGATGTACGACATGCAGGCGGTTTTGGGGCTCGACTGAGCCCCAAAACCGCGGGCACTGGGCGTCAGGCTTCAGGCACTGGACAAGAACGAAACAAAGGCGACTGGAATTTCGATCGCCTTTTCATAAAACAAACGCACAAGGAACGAGCAATTTTTTGTCAAATCAAGGAAGGCGATCAGAGACAGCGCAGGCGTAGCAGCGCTACGTCGAGCACAGTCGAAGTGAAGCCTGACGCAGAGTTGGCGAAAAAGGGCCGTTTCTCCTACGGAGGAATTATGGCACGTATAAATGACAACTACCTCAAACTCCAGGCCGGCTATCTCTTCCCCGAGATCAGCCGCCGGGTCTCCGAGTTTACCGGCGCCAATCCCGACGCCCGGGTCATCCGCCTCGGCATCGGCGACGTCACCCGGCCGCTGGTGCCGGCGGTAGTCAAGGCGTTCCACGAAGGGGTCGACGAGATGGCCCGCAGCGAAACCTTTCACGGCTACGGCCCGGAGCAGGGCTACGACTGGCTGGCGCAGGTGATCATCGACAAGGCCTACAAGCCGCTCGGCGTCGAGCTGAAAACCTCCGAGGTCTTCATCTCCGACGGCTCCAAGTGCGACAGCGCCAATATCCTCGACATCTTCGATCTTTCCAACAAGGTCGCCATCGGCGACCCGGTCTATCCGGTCTACAACGACACCAACGTCATGGTCGGCCGCAGCGGCGAGGCGAACGAGCAGGGCTACTACGAGGGGATCGTCTACATGCCCTGCACCGAGGAAAACGGCTTCATGCCGCAGTTCCCCGAAGAGAAGGTCGACATCATCTACCTCTGTTTCCCCAACAATCCGACCGGCGCCGTCGCGACCAGAGAGCAGCTCAAGGGCTGGGTCGACTACGCCCTGGCCAACGACGCGGTGCTCCTGTTCGACGCCGCCTACGAGGCCTTCATTACCGAACCCGGCATCCCCCACTCCATCTACGAGATCGAGGGGGCGAAGAAGTGCGCCATCGAGTTCCGCTCCTTCTCCAAGACCGCCGGCTTCACCGGCGTGCGCTGCGGCCTGACCGTGGTGCCGGAGGAGCTGACCGGCACCACCGCCAGCGGCGAGCGCTACAGCCTCAACAAGCTCTGGAACCGCCGCCAGTGCACCAAGTTCAACGGCGTCTCCTACCCGGTGCAGAAGGCCGCCGCCGCAGTCTACTCCGACGAGGGCTGGGCGCAGGTGCAGGAGGTCATCGCCTACTACATGGAGAACGCCCGCATCATCCGCGAGGGGCTGACCGCCGCCGGTATCCGGTGCTACGGCGGGGTTAACGCCCCCTACATCTGGCTGAAGACGCCGGAAGGGATGAGCAGCTGGGACTTCTTCGACAAGCTGCTCGCCGAATGCCACGTGGTCGGCACCCCGGGCAGCGGCTTCGGTCCCTCCGGGGAGGGCTACTTCCGGCTGTCCGCCTTCGGCGAGCGGGAAAACGTCGAGACCGCCGTCAGCCGCATCCGCGACAAGTGGGGGAAATGACATGAGAATCGTCATTCACGCCGACCGCTGCCAGGGCAGCGGCGAATGCATCAGGGTCTGTCCCGAAAAAGCGATCAGCATGGTGGACGGCAAGGCGGTGCTCGATGAATCCCGCTGCAATTTCGACGGCATCTGCATTCCGGCCTGTCCGCACGGGGCCATCGAGTTCGATGAAGGCGAGCTCGGCGGCTGCGGATTCTGAACCACTACCTGCAGACAACCAGACAGCAACAGGAGAGCCCTGCCGGACCCGGCAGGGCTCTCCTGTTGTTCACACATCGATGATGCTGGAAAAAATCCCTAGTCGGAGAGAAAGACTTCCCCGGCCTCCAGAATAATGTACGCTCCCAGCTTGGCAGGCTGGCTCCGCAGATAGAGCCCGCGCGGGACGCCGGTGATCCAGTAGATATCGAGCCGGTCGCTGTTCTGGGTACCTACGGCATGCATGATTCCGTTGGTCTGTTCGACATCAAGGCTGCTGGATCCGCCGTCCATGACCAAGGTAGCCTGGCCGCTACCGGTCCCGTCGACCTTGAAAGTCCCCTGGCGCAAGGCCGACAGCCGCGTCATGTCCTCATTGTAGGCGTAGACGGGACGCTCGAGGTAGTCAAACGTTTTGGGAACGATGTCCGGCAACGTGCTTCCCACTTCTCTGGCCCGTGCCAGGATCAGACCCGGATGGAGATGGGCCGGCAACACATGGGTGGCATCGCAATCAGCCCAGTCACGAGTATCCGAGTCGAAACAACCGCCAACCGAGAGCTGTCCGATCAGCCCCCCTCCTTCGTAGACCTCGAACATCAGGGAACTCGTCGAGCGCAACGTATAATCACCAAGCGAACTGAACGCAACGACGCCCGGCAGGAAATAGCCGTTAATCCCCGCACTGGCGTCCCAGGAATGCACACCGGCATTCGCCGGAACATCGCAGGACAGGGAGAAAGACCACATCCCCGGCGAGTAGTCAGGGTTGAAAATTTCACTGGCAATATGTGAAGCGAAACCGTAGGCCTGGATTCCGTATGAGGTCGCCGCCTTGAGCTGCGGAACGACTGGTCCGGCCGCAGACAGAAACGCGTGACCGATGGCGTAGGCCTGATCCTGCGCTGACGCATCAACCGAGTTTCTCCGGTCGGTATCCACCGCCACATAGATGCCACGGCGGTTGCCGAGCGGCAGGATGAAGAAGGCCTTGTCACCGGTGCTGTCGAGCATCTCCAGCACCAGCAGGCCGGTCGGGCGGCCGTCGCCGGTCTGCAGGAAGGTCCCCTGCAGCAGCTGAACGGTATCGCTGGTCCCGGCGCTCACGCCACTGACAAAGTTGACAGTGAAACCATTGCCCGACATGGTCACCTGGTTGGCAAGCGGGTCGAGACCGGTGAACTGGATGGTGCCGTAACCGGTATCGTGGTCGGAGCCGAAAACATCCTGAAACAGGGTATGCAGCTCACCGCCATAAAGCCTGGCAACCGTCTGCGCCACGGCGGCCGGCTGCAGGCCGGCAACCGGCACCAGGGCGGCGACGAACAGGCCGTCGGTCCGTGACACCGTTCCCGGCTGGCTCAGATCGAGATTGTAGTAGGTGCCGGCAACGCTGCCGAGCAGGCCGACCTGGCCGCTGACATTGGTGAAGCTGGTCGGACTGGTCGGGTCATCGGTGATCTGCATCACCAGACCGCTGCCATTCAGCCGGCCGCTGACCGTTTCAGTACCGAGACTGCCGCTGAGCTGTCCACCGCTCAGGGTCACGCTGCCTTCCAGCCGATTGGCTGCCAGCAGGGACGCCGTGTCCGGATAGAGAGTGCTGTCGAGATCGGCGTTCTCCAGATAAATGACCAGCAGCGTGTAATCACCGTCCGGCAATACGCAGTCCTGAGTCCCCGTCTGCAGCGCGGAGGCCAGCGCCTATTGCAGAGAAGCCGGGGCCTGCCCCGCCGCCGGGTCAGCATAGAGATCCTGTTCCGCCAGCCCCAGACGGCCGGCTATTCTGGTTTTGGCCGCCGCCAGACCTTCGACCCGGGCATAACGATAGAGCATGTCGGTCAACGGTGTCACATAGATGCCATCGGCGCTGTAGCTGCCGACGAACCGCATGGTGGGCGCCGGCAGTCCGGTGTCGCGATCGATCCCGCCGCGGGACCTCAGATAGAAGGTTGACGGCAGGTCCGTACCCGCCAGGTCAAGAACAAACCGCCCCTCGGCATCGGTCACCCCGCTGGCCAGTTCCTGGGTCATTCCGATGTCGGCATAAACCGTCACCCGGGCATTCTGTACATAACCATCGACCACCGCCCCGCTGAGAGTGGTTGGCGCAACCGTGGTACCGGTTGACGAATCACTGCCACAACCGGCCAACGCCAGCATCAAGAGCAGGGCGATCCCCATCCACCATTGCCGCATGTTCTCCAACACTGTTTCATCCTCCTTTTCTGGATTTGATCCAGCAGGAGAAAAGCCGAAACCTTCCCGGACGACAAGTCGACTTTTTGTCGACCTTGTCTTTTTATGCAAAAAATCATATAGTTTCGGCGCGCCGGATTTTTCCAAAAACACCGGCAAACCTGCGGGTGCGCCCGGGATTTTTGCAAAGCCCGCCCAACAGTTCCCCCCCCTCCCGGTATGGGCTTACGAATTCGGATTCCATACAAGGAAATGAAAAAACTACGCCCCCTGCTCTCCTTTTCCGCCATCGTTTTCTGGCTGCTCTCCTGGCCGCTGCAAGGTCCGTTGCTGCGAGGCGGACCACCGGAAACGCAACTGTTCCTCGCAGCTCATACAATTGCCCTGATCCTGACCGCTGTAATTCTCGACCGCGGTCGGCTGCGCCGATTGCAACCTCTGGCGCTGCTCGGCGCCATCGTCGCCACGGCCGGTTACCGTCTGACGACCACCGGAGCGGCCGGCTGGCTTCTGTTCGCCGGCATCTGCGGGGCCCTGCTGATGGTTCAGGCCGGCTGCGTCCTCAGCGGTGAACGCGCACCGCTGCGACAGGCGGCGATGGCACTTCTGATTGCCAACCTCGCACTCTTCCTGCTGATCCGTATCGACTCTTCCGTCCTGCAGACCACCCTGGTGCTGCTGCTGTTGCCGCTGGCGGCCGGCAAAAATGAGCAACCACCCCAGGGACAACAACGCGACCTGCCGTACTATCTGCCGCTACTGATCTGCTATCACCTGGTGGCCGGCCTGATGTACGCGCAAATGTTGCCGAACTACCAGCAGGCTGCGTGGTGGCCGGGAGCGGAACTGTTCTGTTACCTGGCCATGGTGGCAACCGCACTGAAAATCCGCACTGAGCACGGCGATCTGCGTCTGGTGGCGGCCTTTCTGACCGCCACCGTCGCCCTCGTCCTGCACGGCATTGGCGGCCGGACCGGGGCCAACCTGGCCCTGTTCGCCATGCAGGCCGCCGCCGGGCTGATCGACGTCTTCGTTCTCGAACTGATGCTGACCCAGCGCAACCCGGTCACCGCTTTCGGCTACGGATGCGCGGCGGTCACCGGCGGCATTTTCACCGGAGAGTGGCTCGGCGAGCTGCTCTCCTCACAGACCGGCCTGGTGTCCATGGCCGGCATTCTGGCCCTGAATCTCACCCTGGTCCTGCTCTACCTGCTCGGACGTCACCATGGCAGCCGGGCAACATCCCCCAACTCCGTAAAACGTCAACTTTTCACCGCCTGGCAGCCGGCACCCGTCACCTCCCGGGAGATCCCTTCCGAGTGGCGGGTCCTGCTGGCCCCCAAGGAGCAACAGACGCTGCTTGGAGTCATGGCGGGGCTGACCTACCGCGAGATCGCTGAAGAGATGGCCGTTTCCAGCTCGACCGTCAAGACATACATGCAGCGGATCTACGTCAAGACCGGCTGCAGTTGTCAGAAAGACCTGCTGCGCCACGTAGCAACCCTGCAGAGCAAACAGCAGGACAAAAACAGGCCGGCTACAACCATAATAGACAGGCTTGTGACGGGTTTGCGGAGTTTTGGAAAAGCCCGAAACAACTGAAGGGACTACGATGCAAGTGCATCTTCTCCCATCGGCGACCGAACGCATGTCGAAACCGCAGTCCGGCGCATTCGGGAAAGGTGGGAAGCCAAGACAAATAAAAGCTGTACAGGGCGGCCAAGCGGACCGCCCTTCTTTTTTCCCCATCCGAATCGGCTATACTTACCCACGAACGCACCACTTCCGATTTCGCGCAGCGACATGAGCGCGCAGCGACAACCTCTCCCCCCCTTGTGCCGGGACAAGCCATGACCGCCATCACCCTGCAAGACATTCTGGTTCTGCTCGGCCTGGCCCTGGCGATCGCCTTTTTCTGCAGCCGGATCAAGCTGTCGCCGATCGTCGGCTATCTGCTCACCGGTCTGCTGGCGGGCCCCTACGGCTTTCACCTGATACGCGGAATTGACGAAGTCGAAATGATGGCCGAGATCGGGGTGATCATGCTGCTGTTCACCATCGGCCTGGAATTCTCGGTCAGCCGGATTCTGCGGCTGAAGGGACTGCTGCTGAAATGCGGTATCACCCAGGTGCTGCTGACCGGGCTGCTGATCGGCGGTCTGGCCGGCCTGGCCGGCCTGCCGGCCAAGACCGCCGTGGTGCTGGGGATGGCCCTGGCCCTCTCCTCGACCGCCATCGTTCTCAAGCTGCTGCTGGAGAAGGGCGAACTCGATTCCGCCCACGGCCGGATCGCCCTGTCGGTGCTGCTGTTTCAGGATCTGGGCGTCATCTTCTTTCTGGTCGCGCTCCCCCTGCTGGGGGGCAAGGCCAGGGATTTCACCCTGCTCGGCGCCGCCGGAACGCTCGGGCTGCTGGCCGGCCTGTTCGTCTTCTCCCGCTACCTGCTGCAGCCGCTGCTGGTCGGCGTCCTGCGCACCAGGACGCCGGAACTGTTCCGCCTGACCATCCTGGTTCTGGTGCTGGGGACCGCCTGGACAACCCACCTGGCCGGGCTCTCCCTGGCGCTGGGAGCCTTTCTGGCCGGGCTGGCCCTGGCCGAGTCGGACTATTCACACCAGGCCCTGTCCGACATCATCCCCTTTCGCGACACCTTTCTGGCCATCTTCTTCATCTCCATGGGGATGCTGGTCAACGTCCGCAGCCTGATCGGCGACTGGGCGCTGATTCTAGGCCTGTTCCTGATCCTGGGCCTGCTCAAGGCCGGCACCGCCAGCCTGGCGGCACTCTGGTCGCGGTTCCCCCTGCGCATCTGCCTGCTTTCCGGCCTGATCCTGTTTCAGGTCGGCGAATTTTCCTTCATCCTGCTCAGGCAGGCCCGCAGCCTGCAGCTGATTCCCGAGCACATCTACCAGATCACCCTGTTCGTCATCACCCTGTCGATGATGGCCACGCCGCTGCTCTTCTCCCGCGCCGGGCAGATCGCCGAATGGCTGGCGGACCTGCTCGGCAGCCGCCGGGATTCCTGGAGCAACACGCAGGAGGAGCAGACCGCCAACCTCGAAGGACATGTGGTCATCGCCGGCTACGGCCTGGCGGGACGCAACGTGGGACGGGTACTCAAACAGATGCGGATTCCCTGCATCCACATCGAATTGAACGGCGAAATCGTCCGTCGCGCCCGGGAGCGGGGAGAGCTCATCGTCTACGGCGACGCCACCTCGCGCACGGTGCTGGAACGGGTCGGCATCGAGCGGGCGCGGGCGCTGGTGCTGGCGATCAACGATCCGTCGGCCCTGGCCAGCACCATCCAGGCCGCCCGCGAACTCAATGACAGGCTCTACATCCTGGTGCGGACCCGCTTCGTGCTCGACCTCGACCGGCTCTGCGAGTTCGGCGCCGACGAGGTGATCCCCGACGAATTCGAGGCCAGCCTGCAGATGGCGGCCTGCCTGCTGCGGCGCTTCGCCATCCCCGAAGGCAAGACCCTCAAACTGATCGCCTCCCTGCGACAGGAACACTACGGCGGTCTGCGCGAGCCGGCCGCCCCACCGGCCGATCTGGCCGGCTATCTGAGCGTCCTCAGGGAAGGCCGGATCGAGTTCCGCCCCCTCCCCGAAGGTTCGCCCTGCCTGGGTCGCACCCTGGCCGAACTGCAGTTTCGCGGCCGCACCGGCGCCATGGTGGTCGGCGTGGTGCGCAAAGAGCGCATCCTCTACAATCCGGCCGCCGAACTCCGCCTGGAAGAAGGGGACACCCTGATGCTGCTCGGCGCAAGTGAAGATCTCGACCGGGCTTGCCAGCTGCTGCACGGAGAGCTTACGGCAGACGGACCGGCTGTTGATACCTGAGGCTGCTGCCACCTTCGCTCGACGGGGGGAATGATTTGCGCCGTCTGTCGCTGTTGCCTTCCTGACAGTCAAGCAGTCATCCACCTCACCACTCCAGATGCAAAAAATGAAGCCCCCGACCTGCCAATGGGAGTAAAATAGAAAGAGAAGATCCTGGAGGAGAAAGGAAGAGACATGAACCGCAAGGATTACCGCGAACTCTGTGACCTGGCAGCCGCAGGTGAGCATCGGATCGTCATCAATCTCGACAACCATACCCAGGGCGAGGTGCGCTCCTGCCATCACGACTATTTCAACGTCCGCGTCGGCCGAGGCTGGGAAGTCTGGAACCGCAAGGATTGCGAAATGAGCCTGATGCTGCACGAATCGGCCGGGCAGAGCGAACCGTCAATTGATTTCCAGATCTGACGGGCCGATTTTGGGAGTGGATGATGGCTGAACAATGGGGAGAGCTCTATCAGCAGCCGGCACTGCGCGAACGCAGCGGGGTTTTTGCGGACCGCCGACAGGCTGGATTACTGCTGGCCGAACTGCTGGAGCCGCTCGAGCTGAACTCCCCCCTGCTGCTGGCGATCCCGGCCGGCGGGGTTCCGGTCGGCGTCGCCATAGCGGAACAAACCGGCTGGCCTCTGGACCTGGCCGTGGCGAGCAAAATCACTCTGCCGTGGAACAGCGAAGCGGGCTACGGCGCCGTCGCCTTCGACGGCGGGGTGCTGCTCAACGAACGACTGCTGCCGCAGCTGGGCATGAGCGAAGAGGAGATTCTTCACGGCATCCGCCAGACCCGGAACCGGGTCAAGCAGCGCAATCGGACATTGCGCGACGACCGGCCCCTGCCCGAGGTTCGACGGCGAACGGTCATCCTCGTCGACGATGGTCTGGCCAGTGGCCTGACCATGCGCGTCGCAGTCAACGCATTGCGCAAAGCCGGAGCGGCAACGCTAATCGCTGCCGTCCCGACCGCTCATATCGATGCCGTCAACACTCTGCGCCAAGAGGGTGTCAGCGTCTGCTGCGCCAATCTGCGCAGCAGCTATCCCTTTGCCGTGGCCGCGGCCTACCGTAGCTGGTACGATGTCAGCGAGCTGGAAGTCCTCGACCTGCTCGGCAAATTGCACTCAAGTCGATAGCGAAACCGGAAAGAGGTTCCCGAGAATCGGTTGGCCCGTTGCCGGGCCTCCCCCTCATCCCTGCCTGGCCGTCCCACCCTTGCAACTGCGGTATTCGACCACCGGCTCTCGCCGGCGCTGCGTACCCGGTTTGCCCTTGCCGCGCTTGAAACCACCATAGCCCTTGCCTCCGGAGCGGCCGGGGCGTTTGCCCGCCGGCCGGGCCCGGCGCAGCGGCCGGGTCGGCTCCAGACCGGGAATCTCCACCTGCGGCAGGCACTCGCCAAGCAGCCGCTCGATCCGCTCCAGGCGCTGGACATCGGCACCGTTGCTGGCGAAGGAGATGGCGGTGCCGCTGGCGCCGGCCCGCCCGGTCCGGCCGATACGATGGATATAATCCTCGGCCGCCATCGGCAGATCGAAATTGATCACATGGCTGATGCCGGGGACATCGATGCCGCGGGCCGCGACATCGGTCGCCACCAGCAGCCGCACCCGACCCTGGCGCAGGTCGCGAACCGTGCGGTTGCGCATCCCCTGGGACATGTCGCCGTGCAGGGCGGCGGCGCGGTGGCCCTGGGCCGCCAGCTCCCGGGCCAGGGCGTCGGCGTCCCGCTTGGTGGCGGAGAAGATGATCGCCTGCCTGAGTTCGTCAGCCTCGACACAATGCTGCAGCAGGCGCTTCTTGTGGGCAACATTGTCGGCCACATGCAGCCGCTGGGCGATCTGGTCGAGGGTCGGCTTCCTGCCGGCAATATCGACCCGCACCGGATCGTTCAGCAGCCGCCGGGCGAGGTTTTCCATGGTCCGGTCGAGAGTGGCGGTAAAAAGCAGGGTCTGCCGCCCGGCCGGAGCCGCCGCCACCACCTTTTCGACATCCTCCTTGAAGCCCATGTCGAGCATCCGGTCGGCCTCGTCGAGAATCAGCACCTCCAAGCGCGAAAGATCGAGACTGCCGCGTTCAAGATGATCGATCAGCCGCCCCGGAGTGCCGACCACCAGGTCGATCGGCCGGCCAAGATCGCGGAACTGCGGCCCGTAGGCGCTGCCGCCGAGAATCACCGCGCTGCGCAGGCGCAGAAAACGGCCGTAGTCGCGGGTCGCACCGATCACCTGGGCGGCGAGCTCGCGGGTCGGCGTCATCACCAGCACCCGCGGCGCCCCCTTCGGGCCCTTCTTCAGCACCGCCAGACGGTGCAGGACCGGCAGCATGAAGGCCGCGGTCTTGCCGGTTCCGGTCTGGGCCGAGCCGAGCAGGTCGCGACCGGCGAGAATTTCGGGAATCGATTGCTTCTGGATCGGGGTCGGCTCGGTGTAGCCGCATTGGGCGATAGCGCGCAGAATCGGCGCGGCCAGCTGCAGTTGGGTAAAAGACATGAGATCCCTTTGACAGTAGACAGGCGTGCGGGACCGGCCGGACAGACAGTCTGTCCGACTGCGAAGGCGGTCATCCGCTCCGGGACTGGCGTATGTGCTCGCCAACCGGAGACAGGCTGCCAGGGATTCGGGGGAATCGACTGCAGAAAGGAAGGTCAGGGAGCGATGGGCGGTTCCGGCAGAGCCTGAACCCGCGCTGCATAAATCAGTCGTCGCGCATCATACAGGGTTGCGGGAAAAAGGCAAGGCTTTTCATCGGAACGTCCCGCACGGACCGAACAACGGCAACAGCCGAGGGCCTCAACCCACGGAGCACCATGCAGCAAAAAGGCACGGCGCTGCCGGCAGCCCTGTTGCGCAGCACAAAACACTGGGCGGACTTGCTCCAAACGCCTGGGGTGATAGAAATGATAGAAAAGACGAAAGGGGCACCCCATGCGACCGAACATCAGAGGGCTGGCGCTGGCCGGCCTGTTCATTCTGCTGCTGTATCCGACAATGGCCTCCGCCGGCCATCGCGATACGCTTCCCACCAATCCCAAGGACATCTGCCCCCTGCTGATCGGCAATGCCATCCCTGCCGTCACTCTCCAGGACAGCGAAGGCCGGACGATCCGCCTCGACCAGCTGACCAGGGGCAAGCCGACCATTCTCATCTTCTACCGCGGAGGCTGGTGCCCCTACTGCAACATACAGCTGGCCGACCTGGGACGCATAGAACCTGACCTGCTCCGCCTCGGCTACCAGCTTGTCGCCATCAGCATGGACAGCCCCCGCTTCCTGAGGGAAACCCGGCAGAAGCACGCCATCAACTATACCCTGCTGTCCGACAGCGACGCCAACGCCGCCAAAGCCTTCGGCCTGGCCTGGCGGCTGGAGGAGCCGACCTTCGACCAGTACCGCAGCCTCGGTTTCGACATCGAGCAGGCGTCGGGACGCAAGCACCACATCCTGCCGGTTCCTGCTACCTTCGTCGTCGGAACCGACGGACTGATCAGCTTCGCCTATGTCCATCCCGACTTCCGCATCCGGGTCGACGGCGATGTCCTGCTGGCAGCAGCCAGGGCGGGCCTGAAACCCTGAGATCCGGGACAAGCGACATCACCCGTCACTTGTCACCCGACTTGATCATCACCAGCAGCATCTTGAAGCGGGTCACCGCCTTCAGCGCGTGCGGCTCGTCGGCCGGCATAATGATGAACTGGCCGGCGGCGACCCGGTGCTCGCTGCCGGAGATGGTGATCAGCGCCTCGCCGTCGGTGACCTGGACCAGGGCGTCGAAGGGCGCGGTGTGCTCGCTCAGTCCTTCGCCCTCGTCGAAGGCGAACAGGGTCACCGTGCCGGTCTCCTTCTTGATGATGGTGCGGCTGACGACCGCTCCCTGCTGGTAGTCGAGCAGCTGGTTCAATTCCAGGGTTCTGCCGAGAAGATCGGTGCTGTCGGACATGGTCAGTCTCCTTTTGTCGGGTTGTCGAGTCACGCCGGGCGCGACATGGTCAATCTTATCGCGTCTGGCCGGCAATTCCTTGCGCCAGGTCAAATGCGGCGGAAAAACCAGCAATAAACGTTCAATCCGGCGACCGGAATATGCTACCCTGAAGCGCAGATTTCTCCGGGATTCGCTGCATGCTGCGCTTCACTCACCTTTCACGCTGGATTCTCTCCATGGCCGCGGCGCTGCTGGCCGGCTGCCTCGCCGTCTCCACACCACAGAGCGGTACCTCCCGGCCATCGACCAAAAGCCCCTCGGTGCTGCCGCCGGCCGCCGGCGATCCCATCGGTGACCTGCTCGACCGGCTGCCGCGACAGCCGACGGCGGCAGCAAAAAAACCGGCGGAATCCTCATCGACGCAGACGCTGAAGCGCATGGGTTTCGCCACCCAGGTCGGCGCCTTCAGCCGTCTTGACAATGCCGTTCGCCTGCAGGAAAGGCTGCGCAACCGGGGCATCGACGCCTACTACTTTCGCCACGAATCGGGACTGTACAAGGTGCGCTTCGGCAATCATGCCAGCTACGCCGCCGCGCGCGAACAGGCGGAAGCCCTGCAGCGACAGGGACTGATCGGCAGCTTCTTCATCGTCATCCCCGACGACTACGCGGCGGCCCGCATTCGCAAGAGCGGCAGGGGAAACCTGCGCGACGAACTGGTACGCACCGCCCGCCGTTTTCTCGGCGTCCCCTACCGCTGGGGCGGAGAAGACCGAAAGAACGGCTTCGACTGCAGCGGCCTGACCATGGTCTGCTACCGGCTCAACGGCCTGAACCTGCCGCGCAACTCGCGCATGCAGTACCGCGCCGGGCGCCCGGTCGGCCGGCGCCAGCTGCGCAAGGGTGACCTGGTCTTCTTCGCCACCCACGGCGGCCGGCGGGTCACCCACGTCGGCATCTACGCCGGCGGCGGAAAGTTCATCCATGCCCCGCGCACCGGCAAGACGGTGCGCTACGCCAGCCTGAACAGCCCCTACTGGCGAAAAACCTTCGTCGGAGCTCGCGCCTACCTGTGATGCCGGATATACGTCTGCAAAAAGCGAGTCTGCTGGCGGTCTGCGTCGCCCACTTTCTCATGCCCTTCATGATGAGCGCCGTCGGCATCGCCCTGCCGGTCATCGGTCGCGAGCTGCAGGCCAGCGCCCTGCAGCTCGGGCTGGTGGAGACGGTCTACGTGCTGGCAGCCTCCATCTTTCTGCTCGCCATGGGACGTCTGGGCGACATCCACGGCCGGCGCCGCATCTTTCTCGCCGGGCTGCTGATCTTCAGCGCCTTCGGCGGTCTCATCGCCCTTTCGCCCTCCATCGAGACGCTGATTCTGCTCCGGTTCTTCCAGGGGATGGGCGGCTCGATGGTCATGGCCACCACCTTCGCCATCGTGGTTACGGTCTTTCCGCCAGAGCGACGCGGCCGGGCCCTCGGCATCGCCGTCGCCGCCGTCTATGCCGGCATCTCCTGCGGCCCCTTCTTCGGCGGCTGGCTGGTCAGCCTGGCCGGCTGGCGCTCCCTCTTTCTGCTCTGCGTTCCCCTGGGTCTTGCCGCCTTCGCCGTGGCCCGTATCCACCTGACCGAGGAATGGGCCGGCAGCCGCGGCGAACCCTTCGACTGGCAGGGCAGTCTGATCTACGCCAGCTCCATCATGCTGCTGATCGTCGGGGCGGCGCATCTGAACCGGGGCTGGCCGGCGGGACTGGCCGTGGCGGCGGGGCTGTGCGGTGTCGGCGGCTTTCTCGTTTTCGAAGGACGCGTCCCCTACCCGGTGCTCGATGTACGGCTGCTGCGCCACAACCGGGTATTCGCCTTCTCCAACCTGGCCGCCCTGCTCAACTACGCCGCCACTTTCGGCGTCACCTTCTTTCTCAGTCTCTTTCTGCAGGTAGTCCGGGGAATGACGCCGCACCAGGCGGGGACGGTCCTGATCCTGCAGCCCCTGGCCCAGGCCCTGCTCTCTCCGCTCTGCGGCCGGCTGGCCGACCGCTATTCCGCTCCGACGGTGGCCACCTTCGGCATGCTGCTCTGCGCCGTGGGACTCGGCCTGGCGGCCGGCCTCGACGCCGCCTCGTCCCTGGGGCGCATCCTCGCCCTGCTGGCGGCCCTCGGCGTAGGCTTCGCCCTTTTCTCATCGCCCAACATCAGCGTCATCATGGGCAGCGTCGACCGGCGCCATCTCGGCGTCGCCTCCGGATTGAACTCGACCATGCGCACCCTCGGCATGATGACCAGCATGACGGTGATTACCGTCGTCTTTTCCCTGTTGATGCACGGGCAGCCGGTTTCGGCGACGACAGTGCCGGATTTCCTCGCCAGCATGCGCACCTCCCTGCTGGTCTTCAGCGGCCTGTCCGTGTCCGGCATCTTTCTCTCCGCCGTCAGGATCCGGCCGGCAGCGGCCGACAGCACCCCGAAAACGGACTGAAACCGGCGCCGGCGTTTTTCACGCTGTGCTACGGTGGAAGAAACGACGATTCAGAGGAGATGACGATGGAACAGGCCCCCTGGCTCTGCCATGTCTGCAACCGGAAGGGGGAAGGGGAAAGCATGGCCTGCGACCTCTGCTACCAGGTCACATGCCCCGAACACCTGACCTGTCGGCCGGTCCGCAACGCCGACAGCGGCCTCTACGAGCTCCGGTCACTCTGTCCGGACTGCGCCGCCGGCCGCCCGCCGCGCTGAAAGGCACCCGAAAGCGGCAAAGGAAGGGATCTCAGTTCCGGCGAACCAGCTTGCGGATGGCCAGCCAGTTGACGGCGAGGGCACCGGCGACAACGGCTACCGCCCAGAACCCCAGGCCGGTGGAAAAGCCGTGACGCAACCGGTCGACCAGGTAGACGCCGAAAAAGGTGAAGGAAATGACGGCGCTGGCCGCCTCGGTCCAGGGAGCCCGGCTGCGCCAGGCGGCGCTCAGGGCGTAGACGTTCATCAGGCCGTAGCCGCCGGCCACGTAGGCGAAGGGACTGGCCAGTACGCCATGTCCCTGGCCGATCATGCTGACGGCGTAAAAAACACAGTAAAAGGACGTCAGCAGGCTGAAAATGGCAAATCCGGCCGCAAGCACGGCATCCTGTCGATTCATGACCCTCCTCGTAGGTGCTTCCCGTTATTGCCGAACCAGCCTCAGGTTCGGCATATCCTGTTCGAAATCACTGCGAAACGGATTGATGTCGAGGCCGCCACGACGGGTGTAGCGGGCATGGACGGTCAGTCGCTGCGGCCGGCAGAATCGCTTCAGATCGACGAAAATGCGCTCTACGCACTGCTCGTGGAACTCGTTGTGCTGACGGAAGGAAATCAGGTAGCGCAACAACGCCTCCTCGTCGATCCGGGGCCCCTGGTAGCGAATGAGCACGCTCGCCCAGTCGGGCTGGCCGGTGACCAGGCAGTTGCTCTTGAGCAGGTGGCTGTGCAGCTCGCGTTCGACCACCCGGCCGACATCGGCCGCCCCGGCCAGCAGCTCGGGATCGAGCGCATAGCGGTCGACATCGATATCGAGGTGGTCGATGCACTCGCCCGGCAGCGTCTGGATCTGAAAGGCGTCGCTTACATCGGGAGGAAAGAGGCGGACCTCCACCCGGCCGCCGGCGGCCGCCGCCAGATCCCGTTCGATGCGCAGACGGGCCGCCTCCATCGACGCCAGGCGGGTCTGGTTGTAGGAATTGCAATAGAGTTTGAGCGACTTCGATTCGACCAGGTTGGGAGTCCGGCAGTCGAAACGGAACAGGCCGAGGGCCACCACCGGCTTGCCGCGCTCGTCGAGCCAGGAAAGCTCCCAGGCGTTCCACAGGTCGAAACCGGTGAAGGGAAGCTCGCCGGCAAGGCCGATCTCGTCCCTTTTCAGCCGCCGCGGCACGGGGCAGAGCAGCGAAGGGTCGTAATCGGTGCTGTACGACGTGGCCTTGCCCAGGGGTAGGCGCTTTTCGAGTTCATCCATGGCTGCCATTTTCGCCGGGCCAGCGCCGTAATTCAACCAAAAAGGACGGGTGACGGTGCTAGCGCTGCCTGGCGAGCCAGGCCCGCGCTACGGCCTCGCTGCGCCCGACATGCACCCGCGCCATGCGGTTTTCGAATATGACCTGCAAAAGGTCGAGATCGACGCCGCCGCGCTCGAGAAAAACCAGCGCCGTCGGAATGTCGAGGCCTTCACTGATGCTCTGCCAGCTGGTACCCAGCTGGTAGAAGTGCATCGCCGCCACCGCAAGTTCCCGGCCGGCGATCAGGACCAGCAGGCGGGTCGCATCGTGCCGGCGGACGCGGCGGAAAATGTCTTCGAAATCGGCGTGCAGCCGCAGGGCGCGAAAACGGGCCGGCTCGAAACGGACTTCGAGCAACGGCGCAAAGAAATGAAAGCTGAGATTGGATTCCACCAGGTAACGTCCTCCATGACGTAACCATCAGAATTTAGCCTGTAAACCGCTTCCGGCCAACGATTTTTCGATTAATTTTTAACCATGTAAGGCTTCTATTTGACCCGGACTAACATCCTCGTCCCTTTCTCCTCCGCCGGTCGAAAGTCCTGTTAGAATGATGAAAAATCCCCTTCGTCACCCCTCCGGAGTACCGGCATGCGCAAACGACTGCTTCGCTTCTACCGCCGTACCATCCTGCGCCACCCCGTGGCCGTCCTCGCCGTGACCGGCCTGGTCCTGCTCGCCGCCGGTTTCCAGGCCCGTCACTTTCGCCTCGACGCCTCGGCCGATTCGCTGGTTCTCGAGGATGACGCCGACCTGCGCACCTACCGGGAACTGCGCCGCCGCTACGGTTCCGGCGACTTTCTCATCATCGCTTACACCCCGCGCCGGGAACTGTTCAGCGACGCCGTCCTCGGCGACCTGAAACGCCTGCGGGACGAATTGGAGGAGCTGGAAGAGGTGCAGAGCGTTGTCAGCATTCTCGACGTGCCACTGCTGCAGAGCCCGCCGGTCGGCTTCAGCGAACTGCACAACGGCGCCCGCACCCTGCTCTCGCCCGGCGTCGACCGGCAGCTGGCCCGCCGGGAATTTCTCACCAGCCCCCTGTACCGGAACCTGATCCTCAGTCCCGACGGCCGCACCACGGCGCTGCAGATCAACCTGAAGCCCGACCCGGCCTATGATCAGCTGCTGGCGCGCCGCAACGAGCTGGCCGCCAGGGACCGCCGGGGCGAACTGTCCGCACACGAAAAGGAAGAGCTGGCCCGGGTGCGGGCGCAATTCAAGGACTACAGCGCCGAGGTCATCGACCGCGAGGCAGCCACCATCGCCCGCGTCCGCGCCATTCTCGACCGCCACCGGCAACGTGCGGAGCTGCATCTCGGCGGCATGGCGATGATCGTCGCCGACATGATCGATTTTATCCGTCACGACCTGCTGGTCTTCGGCTGCGGCGTCCTGGTCTTTCTGGTCGGCATGCTGGCCGTCATCTTCCGGCAGCCGCGCTGGGTGCTGCTGCCGATGCTCTGCTGCGGCGCCTCGGTGCTGTTCATGTTCGGCCTGCTTGGAATGCTCGACTGGCGGGTGACCGTGGTCTCCTCCAACTTCACCTCGCTGCTGCTGATCATCACCCTCTCGCTGACGATGCACCTGATCGTGCGCTACCACGAACTGCATGCCGTCAACCCCCAGGTCAGCCAGCGCACCCTGGTGCTGGAAACCGTCCGCAGCAAGTTTCTGCCCAGCCTCTTCACCGCCCTGACCACCATGGTCGCCTTCATCTCGCTGCTGATCAGCGGCATCCGCCCGGTGATCGACTTCGGCTGGATGATGGCCATCGGCATCACCGCCGCCTTCATCCTCTCTTTTCTCATCTTTCCTGCCGGGCTTGTGCTGCTGCGGCCGAAGCATTTCACCCCCCGCTTCGACCTGACCGGCCGAATGACCGGCTTCTGCGCCCGGCTGATCGAAAAACGCCGCAAAACGGTGCTGGCGGCGTTCGTTCTCGTCGCCCTGCTCAGCCTGATCGGAATATCCCGACTGACGGTAGAAAACCGCTTTATCGACAATTTCAAAAAGGATACGGAAATCTACCAGGGCATGACCCTGATCGACCGCAAGCTCGGCGGCACCACGCCAATGGAGATCGTGCTCTCGGCCGACCCGGACTGGCAGCTGCAACAGGCGACCGAGGAGGATTTCGACGACGATCCCTTCGCCGATGTTGGAACCGACGCCGGCCTTACCGCCCGCAGCTACTGGTACAACAGCCACCGCCTGCGGCTGCTGCAAACGATTCACCGCGACCTGGAGGCCAGGCCCGCCACCGGCAAGGTGCTTTCCCTGGCCACCACCATGGAACTGATCCGGCAACACAACAGCGGCGTCGAACCGGACGACCTGCTGCTGTCGGTGATCCACAAAAAGCTGCCGCCGGACATCGCCAGCGCCCTGTTCGATCCCTACATGACGCCCGACGGCAACGAGGTACGGCTGACGCTGCGGATCATCGATTCGGCCCCCGGCCTCAAGCGCAACGAGCTGTTGCGGCAAATCCGGCGCGACCTGACCGAAAAGTACGGCCTGAAACCGCAACAGATAACCATCAACGGCATGTTCGTGCTCTACAACAATGTGCTGCAGAGCCTCTACCGCTCGCAGATTCTGACCCTGAGAGCGGTCTTCGCCGTCATCATGGTCATGTTCCTGCTTCTCTTCCGCTCCCTGCGGCTGGCGGTCATCGCCATCATTCCCAACCTGCTGGCGGCCGGAGTGGTTCTCGGCCTGATGGGATGGCTGAAGATTCCGCTCGACATCATGACCATCACCATAGCCGCCATCACCATCGGCATCGCCGTCGACGACACCATCCACTACGTGCACCGGTTCAGCGAGGAGATCACTCACGACCTCGACTACCCGGCCGCCATCCGCCGCTGCCACTCGAGCGTCGGCCGGGCCATGTACTACACCTCGATCACCATCATCGCCGGCTTCGGCATCCTCACCCTGTCCGATTTCATGCCGACCATCTATTTCGGACTGTTCACCGGCCTGGCCATGGCGGTGGCGATGATCGCCAACCTGACCCTGCTGGCGCTGCTGCTGTTGACCGTGCGGCCCCGGCATATCTGCTGGCTACCGGGCAGGAAGGCAGGAAGGCGGTTAGAGGCTGGAGGTTAGAGGCTGGAGGTTAGAGGCTGGAGGTTAGAGGCTGGAGGTTAGAGGCTGGAGGTTAGAGGCTGGAGGCGAAGTGACCTTCCCCCGGTTTAGTGGACACCGGGTTAGGCTGCAAGTTCAAAATAGGCCGCCTCGTATTCAGCCGGGCTTTTATAGCCCAGCGTTGAGT
>NZ_VNIB01000009.1 GCF_008124615.1 Geothermobacter ehrlichii | reverse complement strand
CGATCGAACATCGTCTCCTCCGATTCATCTACATGCGGAGGAAACATACAACCATCTATGGTTCGCTACAACTCCACGGAAATCGACGAAGAACCAAAAAAAAGGGCGCCACCCCGAGAGTGGCGCCATCCATATCAACGGAACGGCAAAGGACAAGCCATCAGAACGACAGGCTGACGCTCAGACCGGCCGCCGATTCGCTGTCGATGACCTGTCTGGCCTCGTCGCTGATCCCCTCGGAGAAGAGATATGAGGCCGAGATGCCGATGGCGTCCGTTATGGCGTAGTCGATGCCCAGGCTCGCTTCGTAGTTGTGCCAGTCGCTGTAGCTGCCAATGGCGTAGTCACTCTCCTCGTTCCAGGAAATGGCCAGACCGGGGGTGACGCTCAGGCCCTTGACCGGCTCGAAGCAGTGCGAAACGGCGAAGACGAAGAAGAGACCTTTCTTTTCGGCCTTGTCCCAGTCGTAGTAGGCGGTCAGGGAAGGAGAGGCGATGACGTCGAAGCTGACGCCGGCATAGAGCTCGCTGGTATCCTCCAGCCCGTCGAGGGCATAGAAGATGTTGCCGACGCTGACCGAGACCAGGTCGCCCGGCTCGAAACTGTAGTCGAGGGTCAGATCGGTTTCGTTGACTTCGCCGGCCGGCAGCCCTTCACCGGCGTCGTTTTTCAGTTGCATGTTGCTCCAGTAACTGACGGTGAAACCGCCGATGGCGACATCAACCCCGCCCTGGGCCACCGGCAGCCCGCCGCTCAGGTCGAAACCGCGCCACAGGTACTTGTCGTAGATCCCCGCGTAGACATCCCCTTCGGCCTCGAAGGCCAGGGCGCTTACGGGCGGCAGGCAGGAAAGCGTCGCAACAAGAACGATCAGAAAACGGACAAACCTCTTCATGGCCGGGTTACTCCTTTTTTTTCGTGGTTGATGTGGACGGACAATCAAGGGGCATGTCGACAGACCAGGCGGGTCAAAAAGAATCCGAATGCAAGGCGTCCGGAATCCCGAGGGGCGAGACGTGAGTACAGGTCGAGATTCCGGCAGATGAGGACAACGCCGCAAACAGACCTTTTTCGACCGCCTGACGGGCGGGGCGACCGCCCCGCCCGCTTTTGACTCTCAGGACTGCTTGACCGGCCTGGTCGCCAGGCTGGAAGCACTCATCCGGGCAGAGGCGGTCACCCCCAGGCCGGTTCCGCCGACGTGGCGGGTCTGGAAGTCGGGGTAGGCTTCCATGCCGATCTCGGTGACGTCGCAGCCGAGCATCTCTTCTTCTTCACTGACCCGGATGCCGACGGTAACCTTGAGCAGCAGCCAGGCGGCGGCGGTGGTGACAACCACGAAGGCGCCGGTAGCGACCACCCCGATCAGCTGGGTGACGAAACTCGCCTCGGCATTGGTGAAGGGAACGGCCAGGGTCCCCCAGATGCCGCAGACCAGGTGCACCGAAAGGGCGCCGACCACGTCATCGATGCGGAGCCGGTCGAAGAAGGGAACGGCCAGCACCACCAGCACGCCACCGACGGCGCCGATCAGGGTCGCCGCCCCGAGCGAAGGGGTATCGGGCCCGGCGGTGATCGACACCAGGCCGGCCAGGGCGCCGTTGAGGGCCATGGTGACATCGACCTTCTTGTAGAGCAGCTGCACCATCGCCATCGCCGCCACCATGCCGCCGCAGGCGGCCATGTTGGTGTTGACCATGACGTTCGACATGCTGATGGCGCTGGCGGCATCGCCGAGGGCCAGCACCGAGCCGCCGTTGAAGCCGTACCAGCCCATCCAGAGGATGAAGGTCCCCAGGGTGGCCAGCGGAATGTTGGAACCGGGAATCGGGTTGACCCGGCCGTCCTTGCCGTACTTGCCCTTGCGGGCGCCGAGGATGATGGCCCCGGTCAGGGCGGCCCAGCCGCCGACCGAATGGACGATGGTCGAGCCGGCGAAATCGACGAAACCGAGCTGCGACAGCCAGCCGCCGCCCCAGCCCCAGGCCCCCTGGATCGGATAGATGAAGCCGGTCAGGATGACGCAGAAGGCGAGAAAGGACCAGAGCTTGATCCGTTCGGCGACACAGCCGGAGACCACCGAACAGGCCGCACCGCAGAAGACCATCTGGAAGAACCAGTCGGAAGCGGCGGCATAGCCGGTGGCGTAGTTGCCGGCCAAGGCGGCGCTGTCGTCGGCGGCCCAGATGCCGAACGAACCGATGAAACCACCGTCGACCCCGTCATACATCAGGTTGTAGCCGACCAGGTAGAAGAGGATGCCGGCGATGCCGAACAGGGCGATGTTCTTCAGGCAGATGGTGGCGACATTCCTGGAGCGAACCAGGCCTGATTCGAGCATGCCGAAACCGGCGGCCATCCACATCACCAGAATGCCCATCACCAGGAAAGAAAAAGTGTTGAGAATGTAGGATACTTCCGAAACCGGCGCCGTCGCGGCGAAAGCCGGCAGGGGTACGACCGTCATGCCAACGAACCCCGGACCCAGCAGCTTCATCTTCTTCATCGTTCCGTTCTCCTTCCTCTTGCGTTCACAGGGCATCCGTACCGGTTTCGCCGGTACGGATCCGAACTGCCTGCTCGACCTCGGTTACGAAGATCTTGCCGTCGCCGATCCGTCCGGTGCCTGCAGCCTGTTGAATCGCACCGATGATCGCCTCCAGCTGTTCATCCGGCACAACCAGATCGATCTTCAACTTGGGCAGAAAATCGATCTGGTACTCGGCGCCGCGGTAGAGTTCGGTATGGCCTTTCTGCCGACCGAACCCCCGAACCTCGCCGACGGTCATCCCGGCGATGCCGAGATCGGCCAGGGCATCCTTGACCTCGTCCAGCTTGAACGGCTTGATGATGCATTCGATCTTTTTCATAGCTGTTCCTTCTTTCCTCGGGTTGATAAACGCCAAATAAAAAGGCGCCCCGATCCGAACGCGATGTCTCGCGCTGGATGGGGCGCCATTGCCCTTGGGTCGTCATGGTTGGCGAAACGCCCTTGTTTCGCGCTGTTCGACCAGTCTGTGGTTGCCGGGGGACCAAACAGCCGGCGCCGGCGACTCCTCAGGTAGCTAGCACGGGGTGTGCCAAAAAGGTTTTTCTTTTACTTTCAAGCAATTCCCCAACGACACTTCTCCACCTTGCCCAAACTTGCGGCAGAAAGAAGGCCTCTGACTAAATTTTGTTCACCGGATGGGCTGGGAAGGTGAGCCGGAACAGCGCCCCCATGCCGGGCCGGCTGTCCAGCTCAATCTCGCCGTCATGTTCCTGAACGATCTGGCGGCAGAGATAGAGACCGAGTCCGGTCCCCTCCCCCTCCTGTTTGGTCGTGAAAAAGGGCTCGAAGATACGTCCCCGCAGATCCTCGGCAATGCCTGGTCCGTTGTCGGCAACCTCGACCACCACTTGGTTCTCGCCTGCCTGCTTCAGCTTCACGCATATCACCCCGTCTCGCCCGAGCGCCTGGGCAGCGTTCTGCAGCAGGTTGATGAACACCTGCTTGAGCTTGTTGACATCAGCGGCCACCGCCGGAACCGGGTGGAAGCAGCGCACCAGATGAATGGATCGTTTCTGCAGCTCATAATGCAACAGCAAAAGCACATCTTCGAGCACCGCCTGCAGGTCGGTGGGACGCAGTTGCGGCGCTTCCCGGCGGGAGAAGCTGAGCAGCCCCTCGGTCAGAGCCTGGAGCCGCTCGACTTCGCGGCCGACGCGCTCGATCAGGTCGCGCCCCTCATCACCGGGAAGTTCCCGCTCGAGCAACTGGGCGGCATAGCCGATCACCGTCAGGGGGTTGTTGATCTCGTGGGCGATACCGGCGGTCAGGCGGCCGATCTCGGCCAACTTTTCGGTATGCAGGTGCCGGTCGAGCAGGCGGCGAAACTCGGTGAGATCCTCGACCACTACCAGCACCCCGGTGGTCATGCCGGCCCGGCGCAAGGGGACGACCTGGCGCTTCTGAAAGCGCAGTTCGCCGCGCAGGTTGCGGTGGGGCAACTCCAGCACTCCCGGGCTACCACCCGCCACTACCTGGCGCAAAAGACGCTCGAAGTCCTGACCGCGCAGGTGGGGAAAGAGATCGAGCAGGTCACACCCAAGCACCTCGTAGGCCGGCCGGCCGCTGAGCCGTTCCATGGCCGGATTCCAGCTGGTCACCTTCAGATCGGTGTCGAGGGTGTAGACGCCGAGATTTACATGGCGCAGGATCTGTCGGTTGAGCTGGTCGAGCTGCCGGTTGGCATCGCTTGCGCGGTCGAGAAAGGCGAGCAGACGCTCGTTCTCCAAGGCGATGGCCGCCAGACCGGCAAAAGCGAGCATGGGACCGATGTCCGCCTGATCGAAGGCGCCGGGCCGGCGGCTTTCGACGTTGAAGACACCGATGACGCGCTCGTGCGCCACCAGCGGCACCGCCAGCTCGCTGCGCGCCCCCTCGATGCCACCGAGATAGCCGGGCTCGTCGAGAACATCGGCCACAAGAATCGGCTCGCCGCGGGCAGCGACCCGACCCATGATCCCCTCGCCCAGGCAGATGCGCAGCCGTTCGGCCTCGGCCGGGTAACCGAAGGAGGCGACGGTCACCAGCTCGCCACTCTGTTCATCGAGCAGGCGGATGATGGCGTTGTCGAAGCCGAACACCCCCTGGGCCAGCTCAAGGATGCGTTGCAGCAGCTCGCCGCTGGCGACGTCGGTCAGGTGCTGGCTGATCTCCAGGTGGGCCTTGAGCAGACGATCGTGTTTCGACTCTTGCACCATGAATCCGGATCACCCCTCGACCAGCAGGATCGCCTCGGCCACTTGGCGCAGGCTCTTGCGCCGGTCCATGGCCAGCTTCTGCATCCGGCGATAGGCCTCCGGCTCGCTCAGCCCCCGGCCCATGAGCACCCTTTTGGCGCGGTCGATCTGCTTGCGGGTCTCCAGGGTCTCCTTCAGGCGGTCGTTCTCCTCGCGCAGCTGGTGCAGCTCCATGAACTGGTGAATCGCCAGCTCCAGGGTGACGCGCAGCTGATCAGGATCGAAGGGCTTGAGCAGGTAATGCTGCACCCCGGCCTCGCGGGCCCGGGCGAAGGTTTCGGCATCGCGGGTCGCGGTCAACAACAGAAGCGGCATGGGCCGCTCCTTGCTTAATTTTTCGGCAACACTGACACCGTCCATGCCCGGCATGGAGACATCGAGAATGGCCAGAAGCGGCTTTTCCGTCAGGGCCAGAGACAGGGCCTGCACCCCGTTTTCGGCCTCGATAATCCTGTCAAACCCATAGCTTGCGACCGATTCGAGCACCTGGTGCCGGACCAGGGGTTCGTCGTCGGCAACCAGCAGAACCTTCATGGCGCAACCTCCCTTGCGTGGATCTCAAGCAAGGGAGACTGCACAAGGGGTGCCAGTGAGGAAAGGGCCCCAGAGAATCCGCTGCCCGAACAGAGAGGCGGTCAGGGAGACCGCCAGGCGGGCGACTTTTTCCCATCTGCCTAGTTACCCCCCTCCGCCAGCAACGATGGAAACCGGGATCATTCCAGACAGAAGGTCAGGGCGGACAGGCTGATCCTGATGGCGGCAACGGCAATGCACACCGCCAGCAGCAGACGCAGTTTGCCCACCGGCAGCCGGCGGCTGAGCTGCCCGCCGGCAAACGTCGCCGGAACGACCGCCAGAACCAGCGCCGGCACCAGCGACCAGAGGATCTGCCCGGTCAGCGCCTTGCCGAGAAAGGCCGCCAGAGAAGAGAGAAGTATGATCGCCAGATTGCTGCCGATGGCGATCCGCGTCGGTATCTGCAGAAACGAGGTCATCAGCGGTATGAGAATGAAAGAGCCGCCCTGACCGACCAGCCCCCCCAGAAAACCGACGCCGCCGGCAATGGTAACGGCCCGCAGGCGGCTGAAAGTGACCTGCTCGACGTTCGGCCGTTCACTGTCTTCGGCCGTGGGGACAAGGATCAGGACGGCGGCCGCCAGAGCCAGAATGGCAAAGACCGCCAACAGCAGCTGGTTGGCGATCCGGTCAGCAGCGGCGCCACCAGTCAGGGCGGCGACAAAAATAGTCGAGCCCATCCAGGCGGCGAGACGGCCGGAGACAAAATGGAACTTGCGGTGGACCAGCACTCCGGAAAGGCAGGCTGTCAGCCCCTGGATGATGGTCAGGCCGGCCACCTCCCGCATCGAAAAAGCGGGCAACCCCAGCCACGGCGGCACATAGAGCAGCAGCGGCGCCATGACGATGCCGCCGCCGATGCCGAGCAACCCCGAAAGAAAGCCGCTCACCAGCCCCAACGTCCCAACCAGCAGATGCATGTTCATCGTCGCATCCGTTTGCTCCGCAACGGCATCGCAGCCGGCAGAAATCGACAATCCCTATTCTGATAAATCACAACATAGACAAAACTGATTGCAACGACCCAAAAAAAGGGCTTGCCGTCAGACGACTTCGATGCCGACCGCTCCGGACACAACTTCGCCGATCAGTCGGGCGGCCTTGACACCGCCGGCATGCAGCTCCGCCAGCAGTTCATCCGCCTGGGACGCCGGCAGAGCCAGCAGCAGCCCGCCAGAGGTTTGCGGGTCGTAGAGCAGCTCTTCCTCCGCCCCGTTCAGGGCACAGCGCATATCCAGTTCACAGCGGGCGACCATCGCCCGGTTCGGTCGATTACTGCCGGTGGTTTCCCCCTTGCGGTACATCTCCAGGGCGCCGGGATAGAACGGCAGCTCCCGGTAGCGAACCCGGATCCGGGCGTCGGCCCCCTGGGCCATTTCCAGCAGATGACCGAGAATGCCGAAACCGGTGAGATCGGTGCAGGCGTGCAGCTCGAAACGCAGGGCTGCTTCCATCGCCGGACCGTTCAGAGCGGCGATGGAAGGGAGCACCTCCCGCTCCAGCTCCGGGTAGGGAAACTTTCCCGACCGCACAGCATTGAACAGCACCCCGGAACCGATCGGCTTGGTCAAAATCAGGGCGTCGCCGGGACGGGCGCCGGCATTGGTGATGATCCGATCCGGGTGCACCACGCCATTGACGCAAAGCCCGTACTTCGGCTCTTCGTCGTCGACCGAATGGCCACCAACCAGGCAGGCGCCTGCTTCCTGCACCTTGTCATGGCCGCCGCGCAGGATCTCCTTCAGATACCCCATGTCGAGATGCCGGGAGGGGAACATCACCAGGTTGAGAGCGGTAACCGGTTTGCCACCCATCGAATAGACGTCTGAGATGGAATTGGCCGCGGAAATCTGTCCGAACCAGTAAGGGTCATCCACCGGCGGGGTGATGAAGTCCACGGTGTTGACCATGGCAAGCTCCGGCGACAGACGGTACACCGCCGCATCGTCGGAAGTTTCGATGCCGACCAGCAGATTGGGATCATCGGGCGCAGGCAGGCCCTCGAGAGCGTCCGACAGAACTGCCGGACCGATCTTGGCCGCTCAGCCGCAGGTGCGGGACAGGCCGGTCAGGGTCTTTTTCCTGAAAAAAAACATTGGACCACCTCCTACTTTAATACTGTTTGTGAATCGTCTTGCCGGAAGAATCCCGGTCTTGATCGTCAATCCGACTTTTCCTGCCGGATGGCATTGATCATCTTCTTCAGTTCCCGAGCCATGATCAGACTGCCGTCGCGCCGGATCTTGAACTCGGGGCCGATCACCAGCAGGCGGGGAATGAGATAGACATTGTAGGCCTTGCGTACCTGGCCGTCGTCGAGCAGGGGCACGAAGTTTTTTGGCAGCGCCTTGCCGGCCAGATAGTCACGCACCATGCTCTCGTTGTCCTGCAGAAAGACGTCGAGCACGACCACGTCACTGTCATCGAGGAAATCGGCCAGCTTGCCGATTTCCTCCATCTGCTGCCGGCAGGTGGGACACCAGGTTGTCGCCAGTTTGAGAACGACGATCCTGCCCCTGTACTGCGCCAGGCGGACCAGCTTGCCCGACAGGTTCGGCAACTCGAAATCCGGGGCGATGTCGCCCTTTTCCAGGGCCGCAGCCGGCAGGGAGAAAACCAGCAGCAGAACGGAAAGCAACAACAGGGTACGAAACGATGTCATGCGCTCCTCCAGGGGGTCGACCGCCAGAACAGGGGGTTGAATGCCGTCAACTGAGCAGGTGAGAACCAAAAGAAGACTGGTCATGCCTCCGAAGAAAAAAGGACGGCGGTCAGTGTCTCTTCGCAGGCCCGGCCGTTTTCGGTCCCGGCCGGGCACTGTCGCACCAGTCTAACAATCCCCGGCATCAAGTCAACAGCAACCTTCCGCCCGTTAATCCTCGCGGCGCAAGGCCTGCAGTACCGCCTCGGCATCGGGCACGACCTGACCACCCGATCGCAGAATCGCATGCAGCCGCTCCCAGGCCCGGCCGCCGGTATAGTCCCGGTCGGCGCGGGGATCGACCAGCAACACCGGTATCCGCCGTTCCACGGCCTGGCGGGCGATTTCGAGCACCGCCAGGTTGCCGGGGCCCCAGACCGTCGGCGCCACCACCAGCGCCCCCGCCCGCCGGCAGAGTTCGCCGGCCGCCTGCAGGGCCGGTTCCGAAACCGGACAGAAGGACTCCACCAGCACCGTCTCCAGCCCGATCGCCGCCGCCAGTTCCTGGTCGGAATCCCCCCGGTTGAGCGGACCGACGCTGATCTCGGCACCGGCCAGATGCAGCCGGCGCAGCAGTTCGCCGCCGCTGCCTCCGCCGCAGAGCAGATGCACCCGCGGCAGTCCACCGCCATCCCCCCTGCCGCGTCCGACCGGATAGGCGCGCGGCGCGCCGGTGTAGGGATTGCGCTCGACCTTCACCTCGACCCGGAAGGCCCGGCGCAGGTTGGCCGAAGTAAAGACCTCGACCGGCGTTCCGAGCGCCACCGGCATCCCGTCCCCGGCCAGCAGCAGGATACGGTGGGAGGTTTCGGCTGCCAGGTCGAGGTCGTGGGAGACCTGGATCACCGTCGTCCCCTGCTCCCGGTTGAGGCGTACCAGCAGCTCGGCGATCTCCAGCCGGTGATCGAGGTCGAGCTGACTGGTCGCCTCGTCGAGCAGCAACACCGGCGACTGTTGGGCCAGGGCGCGCGCCAGCAGCACCCGCTGCAACTCGCCACCGCTCAGGTCGGTGACCTGACGTTCAGCCAGCTGCAGGGTGTCGGTCAGCGCCATCGCCTTCTCCACCGCCCTCCGGTCGGCCTGGGTCGCGCCGAAAAATCCGGCACGGCGGGCGAAACGGCCCATCGCCACCAGCTCCCGTACCGGGTAGGGAAAGGGAACCTGCGGCGACTGGGGGACCACCGCCGCCAGCCGGGCCATCGCCCGGCGCCCCAGCCGGCAGGCCTCCCGCCCCTGCCAGAGCACCCGTCCCGCCGCCGGCTCGAGAACCCCGCGCAACAGGCGCAGCAGGGTCGACTTGCCGCAGCCGTTGGGACCGAGCACGGCGAGAATCTCCCCCGGCCCGACCTCCAGATCGAGGCCGCGCAGCACCGGCTGCCGGCCGTAGGCAAAGTGCAGCCGCTCGACCCGGATCATTCCCCACCTCCTTGTCGGCGGCGCAGAAGAAAAAGAAAGAAGGGCGCGCCGATCAGGGCGGTGACCACCCCGACCGGAATTTCCGCCGGCGCCAGCAGGGTGCGCGACAGGGTGTCCGCCAGCAGCAGAAAGACCGCCCCGAGCAGAGCCGAGGCCGGCAACAGAAGGCGATGCGAGGCGCCCCAGAACAGCCGCGCTACATGGGGGACGGTCAGGCCGACAAAACCGACCAGCCCGGCCATGGCCACCGCGGCGGCGGTCAGCCCTCCGGCGGCGGCGAACAGCAGCAGCCGCGCCCGGCCGACCTCGAGACCGAGATCGGCAGCGGTCTCTTCCCCCTGGGTCAGCAGGTCGAGGGCTCCGCACTGGACCCAGAGGGCGCAGAAAGCGGCACCAACCCAGAGCGCGGCCCAGGGCAACCAGCCGGGATCGGCCAGGGCAAGATTGCCGGCCAGCCAGAAGACCGCCGTCCGCACCGGATCGGCGGGCGCCATCCAGAGCAGAAAGAGCAGCAGTGCCGAGGCCAGGCTGCCGACCATGACCCCGGAAAGAATCAGGGTGTGCGGCGAGCCGCTATGCGCCTGGGCGACCCAGTAGACCAGCAGCAGGGCGCCGGCGGCGCCGGCAAAGGCTGCTGCCGGCAGCAGCAGGGGAGACGAAAAGCCAAGAGTCAGAGCCGCCACCGCCCCCAGCGCGGCGCCGCCGGAGACACCGAGAATGTAGGGATCGGCCAGGGGATTGCGCAGCACCGCCTGAAAGGCACTTCCGGAAGCCCCGAGAGCGCTGCCGACCAGGGCCGCCAGCAACGCCCGGGGCAGGCGGATCTTCAGTACGATGGCGGCCAGGGTCGGAGATGCCGGACGGCCCAGCAGCACCGCCAGCAGCTCGGCCGGAGAAAGGGCTCGCGTGCCGGCAACCAGAGACAGCAGCAGGGCCAGGCCCAGGGCGACCAGCAGCAGCGGCAGCCAACCACGGGGGGATCGCAGATTCACGGCTGCACCTCCGCCTGCAAGGAAACGGGATCGATGCCGTGGAAGGCCGCGGCCAGAGCGACCAGACCGCGCCCGAGACGCGGCCCCGGACGATGGACCCAGTCGGGATTGATGCTGACGATGCGGCCGGTCTTCACCGCCGTCAGTTCCGGCCAGGCGGAGAAGAGGCCGGCGGGATCGGGGGTGCCCGGATGCGGCGAAACCACGATCACGTCCGGGTCGGCGAGCAGCAGCGCCTCGCTTCCCCAGGTCGGATAGCGGCTGACGCCGGCGGAAACCACATTGACGCCGCCGGCCGCCTCGATCAGGTCGCCGACCAGGGTTTCGGGACCGGCCACGGTCAGCGGCTGCATCATGACGCAGAACAGAACTCTTGGCCGGGACTTCCCGGCCACCGCGTTCCTCACCCGCGCCACGGTGGCAGCCAGCTCGCCGGCCAGCTCCTCGCCGGCGGCCGCCCGGCCGGTCACCCGGCCGACAGCGCGGATCATGGCCAGGGTTTCGTCAAGGCCGCGCGGATAGACGACATAGACCTTCAGGCCGAGCCGCTCCATCCGCGCCAGCAGGTTCGGGCCGGCGACATCGGCCGAGACGAAAACCAGGTCGGGCTGCCGCTGCAGCACCGCCTCGAGACTGGGATTGGCGTAGCCTCCGACCTTCGGCTTGCTCCGCGCCGCCTCGGGCCAGTCGCAGAAGCGGGTGACCCCGGCGATCCGCTCATCGAGACCGAGAGCGAAAAGGATCTCGGTCACCGCCGGCACCAGCGAAACGATGCGCCGCGGTTGATCCGGCAGTTCGACCCGGCGCCCCACGGCATCGGTCCAGACCGCGGCCCGGGCCGCCACTGGCGACAGCAGACAACAGATCAGCAGGCTGACAAGGACGATACGCTTCACGGAAAACCTCGGATTCCCCCCGGCAGACTGCCGGGGGGATCATTGTACGCAGAAACGGAGGGAGGCGCAAAATGTCACAAAACCGGCGGGAGCACCCGCCATGCGCCTTACTTAATTCCCCCCCACGAACCCTCCAAGGCGGTCGAGAAGTATTCGCATGCAAGGCGTCTCTCGCCTGAAGGAGTGAGGTGTAGCGGCAGCTACTCCGCAGCGACTGAAGGCGGGAGCAACGCAGCAGGCGGATGCTTATCGGCCGCTCTGCTCAGAAATAGGCCGTCACCCCCGCAAACAGCTGACGCGGCGGCATCGGATAGCCCGGATTCTCCTCGTATCTTCTGTCGAGCAGGTTTTTCACCGTGATCCTGGCATCGAAGGTAACGCCGTTGTCGAGCACGAAGGGGCGGGAAAGGCTGGCATCCAGCACCACGAAACCGCCGGTGGCGCGCGAGGCGCCATAATACTTGAGGTAGCGGCCGTCGAGCCGCAGGCGGGCCTCCCGCACCGGGCCGGCCTCCAGGTAGAGATGGGCCTGGTGTCGGGTCCGGTTGTCGAGAAAACGGTCCGTGGCGCGATCCTTCGGGTAGAGATAGGTGTAGTTGGCGCCGGCCTTGAGCTGCTCGTGCAGCTGCAGGTCGAGCTCCGCCTCGGCGCCCCAGATCCGGGCCTCGTTGACGTTGACCGGACTCCAGACGAAACTGCTGTCCATGCGCCAGTCGATCAGGTCCCTGGCGTCACGCCGGAAGACTGCCAGGGAGAGATTGCCCCGCTCGCCCAGTCCCTGATCGAGGGCCAGCTCGTATTCCCAGGCGGTTTCCGGATCCAGGTCAGGGTTCCCCCTGGCGAAGCTGGTCGTCGGCCAGTAGCGGTCGTTGAGGGTCGGCGCCCGGAACGCCCGGCTGACCGAGGCCCGCAGCCGGGCACTTTCGGTCAAACTGAAGAGCGCCGCGGCCCGGGGGCTCCATTCGTTGCGAAAATCGGAGTGGGCGTCGTAGCGCAGCCCCAGCAGCAGCTTGACCCATGTGGCCGCCTGGAGCTCGTATTGACCGAACAGGGACCAGCGGTCCTCCTGTTGCCTGCCGCTGGCGGTGGAATCGAGCCGGTCACGATAGACGTCGCCGCCGACCAGCAGGCTGCCAGGACCGCCGTTCCAGCCTGCCGTCAGCTCGCTGCCGTAGGTTTCGACGATGTGGGTGTCGTCGACCGGCGTCCAGGCTCCCGGGTCCTGGTAATCGTTGCGTCGCCGCTCGTAACTGCCGCGAACAGTGAGTTCAATCGGACCGGCCGGACCGCTCAGGCTCAGGTCGGCCAGGGTGTTCTTGTCCTGCTGGCGTGCCCGGGGACTGGGCCAGGAGGTGGAGCCCGGCACCCCGTTCTCCTTGTCCAGGTGGAAGGCGGACAGCCGCAGATCATAGCCGCCACCCAGCTCAAAACCGAGCATGCCGTTCAGGTTGCCCTGCTCCAGGTCGGAATTGGTCCGGTAGCCCCGGGAGCGGTCCAGACCGGCGGCCAGCCGATAGCGCACGCCCTCTTTTCTGGCCGAGGTCGACAGGCTGATACTGCGGCTGTCGAAGCGGCCCTCGCTCCAGCTCAGGCTGGTCTGCGGCTCGCTCTCCGGCTCGCGGGTGAAGATCTGGATGACCCCGCCCAGGGCACTGGTGCCGTAGAGGGCCGAGGCGGGGCCGCGCAGCACCTCGATCCGCTCGATCTCGTCCAGCGCCACCGGCAGGTTGCTCAGGTTGAACTGGCCGCTTTGCGGCGAATTGAGCCGGATGCCGTCAAGCAGCACCAGCACCTGAGCGCCTTCCGAGCCGCGGATGCTGGGGGTGGCGATGGCGCCGGCCGGTCCGCTGCTGGTGATCTGCAGACCGACGGCGTCGCGCAGCACCTCGTCCAGGCGGGTGGCGCCGGTGGCGGCGATCTGGTCGGCAGTGATCACCGTCACCGAGGCCGCCAGCTGCGACTTCGGCTGGGCACTGCGGGTGGCGGTGACCACCACCGGGTCCAGTACCACGGCGAAGCCGGCTGCCGGTACGGCGACCCACGCCATCAATCCGAGAACAAGGGCGAGCCCACGTCGTTTCATCTCTTGCCTCCTTCTGCACGGGTTGTCCCCGAAAACGGCAGCAGGCATCAAGAGGCGCCAAAACGACAGAAGCCCGCGCCTCCCTGCGGAGTGCGCGGGCTTCTCGTTTTCGAAGGACCGCTTTGCCCACCCTCCCGTTCCCGAGGAGGTTGTCGTGGGGGCGTCCATACCGGCAGGTCTTCTGGCTCGCGAATCATCCTCCGGGCCGCCTTCCCGATCCGGTACGGATCAGTGGCCTTTGGCCCTTCGTCCTCGCTCACAGCGGCGGGTCCGCGGGGGATTTGCACCCCACTTCCCTCCCCGGCCCGACCGGGGTCGGTCCGGGGGCCCTCGCGGGCACCGGTGGACAGCTATGCACAATGTCGGCAAAGCAATACGGTGACCGGGGACATGCTGTCAAGAAAAAAGGCGCCCGGCCCGCTCAGAGAATCCGCTTGCCGAACAGCGAGGCGGTCAGGGAGACCGCCAGCCGGGCGGTACGGTTGCGGTCATCGAGAATGGGATTGATCTCGACAATGTCGAGGGCGGCCAGGCGGCCGGTATCGGCGATCATCTCCATCACCAGCTGCGCCTCGCGGTAACTGAGGCCGCCGGGCACCGGCGTGCCGACCCCCGGCGCCTCGCGGGGATCGATGGCGTCGACATCGAGACTGACATGCAGCCGGTCATAGCCGGCCAGCCGGTCCAGCGCCTCGCACATGACCTGTCCCATGCCCCGCTCGTCGATATCGCGCATGGTCAGGGCACAGATGCCGCTGGCGCGGAGGCGCTCCCTTTCCGCCGGATCGAGGTCGCGGACACCGAGCAACACCACATCCTCGGCGCGCAGCCTCTTCCGCGAACCGCCGATGCCGACCAGCTCCGGATCCCCCTCGCCGAGCAGCGCCGCCAGGGGCATGCCATGCACGTTGCCGGACAGTGACGAAGCCGGCGTGTTGAAATCGCCGTGGGCGTCGATCCAGAGCAGCCCGACCCGACCGGCGTCGCTCGAACCGGCCACCGACCCCATGGCGAGGGAATGGTCGCCGCCGAGCACCACCGGCATCCGGCCATCCTTCCGGGCCTGCAGGCAGGTGCGGTAGAGCATGTCGCAGACCTGGCGAATCGCCTTCCGGTAGCGTCCGGGATCGGCGGGATCAAGGCTGTCGCGCACCGGCACCGGCAGGTTGCCGGCGTCGACCACCTCGTGGCCGAGACGGCGCAGCTCGGTGGCCAGACCGGCGTACCGCAGGGCGCCCGGGCCCAGATCGACGCCGCGCTGGCTCTGACCCAGGTCCATGGGCACGCCGATGATCTGCACCCGGCGACCGGCCATCATCCCTCCTTCAGGTTGTTCCAGAGATTGACCATGAAATCCTGAACGTTGGTCAGAATCGCCTGCGCCTGGGCCGAACCGCGGTTGGCCAGCTTGTCGGCGGAAAACTCGGTCATGTCGACGATGTAGAAGAAGACCGGCCGCACGCTGCCGTCCTCCTCGATCCGATAGCTCGGCACCATGTTGCCGAAGGCGATGGAATGCAGCTGGGTAGCCAGAGCCATGACGGTGGTTGCCCGCCGGGCGTGCACCCGCATGGCGTCCTGCGCCTGATAGACGTCGGCGATCACCTCCGGCAGCGGTCCGTCGTCCCGGATGGAGCCGGCCAGCACATAGGGCACCCGCTTTTTCTCGCAGGCATAGATGATGCCATCCTCGATCTTCAGCTGCTCGATGGCGGCGGCGATGGAACCGGCCCGCCGCACCTCGTTGAGAATGTCGAGATGGTTGTAGTGGCCGAGGGGCTGCAGCTCCTGGGAATAGATGTTCTGCCCCAGGCCGGTACGGAAATAGGCCCCCTCGAGGTCGTGGGTGGCCAGGGCGTTGCCGGCCAGCAGGGCGTGGCAGTAGCCGGCCTCGATCAGCCCCTGCATGGCGGCGCGGCTGTCCTGGTCGAAGGCGACGGCCGGGCCGAGCACCCAAACGATGTAGCCATGGTCCCGGTCGTGCCGCAGCACCTGGTAGAGCTCGTCGTAGCTGCGGGAAAAGGGGGTCTCGCGGGTGCCGCGGGAGCGGAAGACGAACTTGTCGGTCGCCTCCTGTTCCGCCGAGACGAAACCGTCGGTGTGGACATAGATGCCCTCCTCCCCGTTTTCGGTCCGGCCGACCACTACCTGCTGCCCCTTTTTCACCCGGCGCGGCTCCACCACTTCCAGCCGCCCGCCGTCGAATATCAGCACCGAATCCATGCGGCTTTCGGGAGCGAGAACCCAGCGGCCACCGCCGAGGTGGACGTATTCGGGGTGGTTGGAGGTGCCGTGAAAGTTGCGCGGCACCACACCGTCGGCCGGCGCCGGTTCGGTACGCACCACCGGCGCCGAAACGAGCTCGGGCCGACTGAAATCGGGATGCCTGTAACGCGGAATCAGCTCGGACATGTCGCCTCCACAGTCGATATCGCTTTAAGTGCGAAGTTTCACCAACATACCAAATACGGCTGCTTCAACATATTGGATCTTGGGCGGCCCTGCCCCAAATGACTCACGTTGCAATTAGTCAATCTGATCACGGAGAGAACCGAAACAGGCCTTGTTTGCCATCGCCGCAGCTTCTATGCTTGTCTTTTGTGGAACATGCTCCACACTCTGCGACGGCAATGAACCCCTCCCCCAAATTGAGCGAAAATTCATGACCGCGTTCAATCATACCAAAACCATCGTCTGGGGCCAGATCGGCATGCTTGGCCTCCTTTTATTGCTGCTGCTCTGTTTTTCTTCGGGGTTGGACCCTTTCTGGGTCAGCCTCTCCTTCGTCCTGCTGGTGGCCTATCATCTTGCCTCGACTATTTTACTCGGCAGTCGTCCTTACCGATCACCGCTGCAGGCCTGGATACATTTAGGCTGTTACCTTCTTCTATGCTCTTTCCTGCTCTGGGCAACAACCCGCCCCGACGAAGAAAGCCTCTTCTGGTTCGTCTCTTTGCTGCCTATTGTCATGGCCGCCAGTCGGCTCAGTCTTGCCGGAACGACTCTGGTGGCAACTGTAGCCGGCTTGGCCTACTTTCTTCTGCTGCCTGAAGGTTTTATCATTGCCAGCGACTTCTGGGTTGAATTTCCGGAATTCGTCCTGATCTGCGTTACCTACCTTTTTGTCGGGCTATTGGTGCAAACCCTCTCCAGCGAAGCTCGCAACCAACTGCAGCGGCAACAGGATCTCAATCGTGAACTATCGATACAGAAAAACGAATTGTCCCGAACCCTGGCTCAACTTTCCACCGCCGAGCAACAGCTCAGACGCCGCGATCGACTGGCTGCGCTGGGCGAAATGGCTGCCGGGATAGCTCACGAAATCCGCAATCCACTCGGTATCATAACCAGCACAGCTCAACTGTTACAGAACCGAAAACAAATCGGCCATAACACCGAAGAATTGCTAAATATTATTCGAGAAGAATCGACTCGGCTGAACAAGTTGATCAACGATTTTCTTGCCTTCGGTCGCGATACGCACCCCAACCTGCAACCCTGTGATCTCAAAGAATTGGTCGCCAGAACAGCAGACGGTTTTCAGCAGGTCACCGAACAGGCCGGGGTAACATTGCGGCTCAACACACCCAACACCGTCACGGCCAGAGCCGACGGCGACATGCTGCGACAAGTGTTGTTGAATCTGCTTCTGAACGCAGTTCAAGCCTGCAGCCCCGGACAGGAAATTACTATCAGCCTGGATCAGACTCCGGCCAAAGCTCTCCTTCAAGTCGCCGACACAGGCCACGGGATAGATCCGAAATTGCACGATAAAATTTTCAATCCGTTCTTCACCACACGTGACAAGGGAACTGGATTGGGCCTGGCCAACGCCCACAAGTTAATTGAAGCCCAAGGAGGGGAACTCCATTTTTCCAGCACCCCTAATCGTGGGAGCGTTTTCACCATCAGCCTGCCGCTAGAGGAGCACGACGATGAACCACATCCTGATCGTTGAGGATGAAAAAAACTACCGCCTGGTTCTGGGCGAACTGTTGCGGGATGCCGGTTATCGGGTGAGCCTGGCTGAGAACCCCTTTGCAGCCCTCGAACTGCTTTCGCGGGAAGGTGTTGCACTGATTCTCTCCGACCTGAAGATGCCGCAGATGGATGGCCTGGAATTTTACCGCAACGTGGTTGACCACTACGGGAATCTGCCGTTTATCCTGATGACCGCCTATGCCACGGTGGAAACGGCTCTCAAGGCCCTCAAGGCCGGTGTCCACGATTACCTTTTGAAGCCGTTCAACAACGACGAAGTGCTGCTGGTCATCCGCCAGGCCCTGGAACATTTCCGTATCCAGATCGAAAATCAGGCACTGAGACGCCAACTGGAAAAGTCATACGGCCGGGAACTGGTCGGCGAAAGTCCCAGCGTCCGTCAGCTGCAAGAACAGATCGCCCGCATCGCGCCAGCCCCAAGTCCGGTTCTGATCTGTGGCGAGAGCGGCGTCGGCAAGGAACTTGTCGCCCGTACTATCCACCGTTTCAGCCATCGAAACAATGGCCCCTGGGTTGTCGTCAACTGTGCAACATTTCCCGAGAATTTGTTGGAAAGTGAACTTTTTGGACATGAGCGCGGGGCTTTCACAGGAGCAACCGAGCGCAAAAAGGGGCTGGTGGAAATGGCCGACGGAGGTAGCCTGTTTCTTGATGAGATCGGTGAACTGCCATTGGTCATGCAACCCAAATTGCTCCGCTTTCTGCAGGAAAAATCTTTTCGCCGGGTCGGCGGAACAATTGAATTGCAGGCCGATGTGCGTCTCATTACCGCCAGCAACCGCGACCTGCGCGCAATGGTTGCCGCAGGAACCTTTCGCGAAGACCTCTACTATCGATTGAATGTCGTTGAACTGGTCGTGCCACCCTTGCGTGAACGGATCGCGGACATCCCGCTGCTGGCCCAGTATTTTTTACAGAACCTGGCAGCGGATCTGAATCACAACGTAACGGGGATTTCACCCACGGCCATGGAACTGTTAAAAAATTACCACTGGCCTGGGAACATCCGTGAGTTGCGCAACACTATCGAGCGCGCTCTGCTGTTCTGTAACGGATCCCAGTTGGAACCGGACGATCTGCCGGCCGAATTGTTTGCCGATGCGGATGGTTGCACTGTAAAAACAGACCGGTCGATGCCTGCAATCACGGCTGGCGAATCGCTGCGGGACTTCCTTGAAAAAGCCGAGAAAGCCGCTATCCACAATGCCCTGATCGAGGCCCGCGGCATCCAGGCACAGGCGGCCAGAAGGCTTGGCATCAGCCGCAGCAACCTGCAGTACAAACTGAAAAAATATCATCTGGGCGACACGTAAAAATTCCTGGCCCTCTTCCCGGACAACCTCCACCATCACGTACTAATTTTTATACACAAAAGCAACAAGCAAAGCGCCAACCAGCTGAAATCACGGCTATATCACTTATGGCAGACAACTTGCGAGGTCCTCTTCCCAAAATCCTCCATCGATCTCGGGAAGGTGCCGCATGTCGTACCGTTTCTTTGTTGTCCGCTTCAAACCCCTGCTGAACCTCTCACTCTTCTATCTGCTTTTGTCGGCACTGTTGCGGTTGGTCTTGTGGAAAGTTTTCGGCCCAACGGGTGAGGTCGGCTGGGTCGCGCTGCCCGCTATCCTGCTGGTTGGATTTTTCAACGATTTGGTTGTCCTGGTCTTTCTCAACCTGCCGGCCAGTATCTACCTGGGGGTTATGCCTGACCGTCTGGCCCGCAGTCGCCGGCACCAGCGACTGTTTGCCTTCATCGTCTACCTCAGCCTGTTCGGGCTCATCTACCTTGCCCAGGTCGAATTTTTCTTTTTCGACGAATTCAATGCCCGTTTCAACCTTGTCGCCGTCGATTACCTGATCTATCCCCGCGAGGTGCTGATCAACATCTGGGAATCCTACCCGATTCTCCGGTTCCTGTTGATCGACGGTATCCTGGCAATGTTGCTGACCTGCAAACTCTGGCCCCAAATACGTTCGGCCTTCAGCAAGCCCTGCTCCCGGCGTCGTCGGATGGTGGTCATCGCCTGCCACCTGACACTGCTGTTGCCGGCCCTTTGGTTCTCGACCGACAGTTTGGATTTTTCCACCAACCGGGTTACCAAGGAGCTGACACACAACGGCATCAGCAGCCTGTTCAAGGCCTTTCACACCAACCAGCTCAACTATGACGTCTACTATCGCACCCTGCCCAAAGAACAGGCTTTTGTACTGACCCGCACCCAACTCAAGGGGGATGGCAAATTCGTCGACGACAAACTCGACAACCTCAATCGCAGGCATCCGGGTCGCGGCGACGGCCTCGGCCTGCTGAACGTCGTGGTGGTGGTCGAGGAATCCCTCAGCGGTTCATTCACTGGACTGTTCGGCAATCCGGACAGGCTGACCCCCAATATCGACCGGCTGGCCCGGAAGAGCCTGTTCTTTACTCGCGCCTACGCATCCGGCACCCGCACCGTCCGTGGCCTGGAGGCGATCAGCTGTTCCTTTCCTCCGATCCCCAGCGAGGCTATCGTCAAACGTCCTGGCAGCGAAAATATCGCCAACTGGGGCAAGGTCATGAAACAGCACGGCTACCAGGTGAGTTTCCTCTACGGTGGTTATGGCACCTTCGACAACATGAACCACTTCTTCAGCAGCAACGGCTTCGCCATCAGCGACCGGACCGATATCCCCAACCCCTCCTTCGCCAATATCTGGGGGGTTGCCGACGGCGATCTGTTCAACCACGCCCTTGACTACTTCGACCAACAGGCCAAAAAGAACAAACCTTTCTTTTCCATCATCATGTCAACCTCCAATCATCGCCCTTACACCTTTCCCAATGGCATCCCGGGTATCCCTGCCAAAGGCGGAGGGCGCGGTGCCGGGGTACGCTATGCTGATTACGCCCTCGGCCACTTTCTGCAGAAAGCCAAGAACCATTCATGGTTCGACAACACCCTGTTCGTAATTGTCGCCGACCACTGTGCCCGTCTCAGGGGCCGCGCCGATGTGCCGATCGCAAACTACCACATACCTCTCCTCTTTTACGCCCCAAAACACCTGGAAGCTGGGCAGGTGGATGCCCCCATCGGCCAGATCGACATCGCCCCCACGGTCCTCGGCTTGCTCGGGCTTGATTACACAGCCCCCTTCTATGGCATTGATGTCCTCCATCAGCAAGGCGACCTCCTCCAACAGCATCCGCTGCTGCTCAACCACAACCACGACGTCGCCATGTTAGTCGATGACCGGATGGTTGTACTCGGCCTGCACAAGACGGCAGCGCTCTATCAGTACGACTGGGTCACGAACACCCAACGAAAGCTTGCAGACGATCCACAACTGTTCGACCTCGCCGCCGCCATCTATCAGAGCGCTTATGAGCTGTTTACATTCAGGCATTATCGTTGACCGGGAGTATCTCCGCACGCAGCGACATGGTCGATACCGGATTTCTCGGCGCGAAACGCACCGGGCAGAACAAAGTGTGTTATCGTTCACTAGCGACAAGCTGTTAAAGCAGGCTGCGACCGGACAAAGAACACCTTGGAATCATTTATTGATTTGAATTTGCGGGGGATCAGATGAACAAAATTTCCTTTGTCATTCCCGTCTACAACGAGGAAGAAAATCTACCGCAACTCTGGGAACAGATTGCCCGCGTGACCGCTCACCTCAACGTCGACTTCCAGCTGCTGTTTATCGATGACGGCAGCACCGACGGCAGCCTCGATCTCATCCGCGACCTGGCGGCGCGCCATCCGCAAATCGGCTACCTTCACCTGGCCCGCAACAGTGGACAATCGGCAGCGCTCTATGCCGGCTTTCAGGCCGCCGATGGAGACATCATCGTCACCATGGACGCCGACCTGCAGAACGACCCCGCCGACCTGCCGGAGATGCTGCGCTACTATGGCGAATACGACATGGTGATCGGCTGGCGCCACCAGCGACAGGACTCACTGTCGAAAAAAATCGCCAGTCGCATCGGCAACGGTTTTCGCAACTGGCTGACCAACGAAAACATCCACGATACCGGCTGCTCTCTCAAGGTGATGCGCGCCGATATGCTCAAACGGATCAAGATGTTTCATGGCCTGCACCGCTTCTTGCCCACCCTGATGCGCCTGGAAGGCGCCCGAATCAAGGAGATCAAGGTCAATCACCGCCCCCGGCTGTACGGAACTTCGAAATACACCAACCTGCGGCGCGGCATCGAAGGCTTTTACGACGTCATAGCTGTTCGCTGGATGCAAAAACGCCATCTGAAAATCGAGATCGGGGAACGGCATGTCTAAAAGCGAAGGCGCGATTCTGGTTCTCGGATTCACCGGACAAGCGCTCTTTTTCATGCGTTTTCTGGTGCAGTGGCTCTATTCGGAAAAACACAAGCGCAGCCTGATTCCAACCGCGTTCTGGTATTTCAGTCTTGGCGGAAGCAGCCTGCTGCTGGTCTACGCCATTATCCGCCGCGACCTGGTCTTTATCGTCGGCCAGTCGACCGGTTTCAGCATCTATTTGCGCAACCTGTATCTGATCGCCAGAGAACGCAGGGAAAAACAGAAAAATGCCCAAAACGATCAGTAACCGTTTCCTGTTACTGTTGTTATGCGGCTATGCCGTCCTGTTGCTGCTCCCGGCCGGCTCCATGCCACTGATGGAGAGTACCGAGGCGCGCTATGCCGAAATTGCCCGCGAGATGGTCGTCAGTGGCAACTGGCTCGAGCCGTACTACAACGGCATCAAGCATTTTCACAAGCCTCCCCTGGCCTATTGGGCCGTCGCCGCTGGCTTCAAGCTGTTCGGCATGAATGATTTCGGCGCCCGTTTTTTCGGCGTGCTGGCTGCGGTTGTCGCTGTCTGGTTTCTTTACCGTCTTGCCCGACTGTTCCTCAAAGAGCAGAAAACGGCCCTTATCGCCACCCTGTGCTTCGGCACCTCACTGATGTTTCTGACCGTTTCCAGGCTGGCTTCCACCGAAATCTACCTGACCTGCTTCACCCTCGCCGCCCAGTATTACCTGTTTCGGCAACTGTACGGCCGACGGCACTGGTGCAACGCCCTGGGCTACGGTCTGTTTCTGGGTCTCGGTTTTTTCACCAAGGGACCGATCATCCTGCTGTTCACCCTGCTCCCGGCGCTGCTGGCCAAGCTCTGGGACCGGGATCACCGGCGGCTGTTCAGCTGGCGGGAGACGGCCCTGGCGACCGCCGTCTTCGTCCTGGTCGCTCTGCCCTGGTATCTGCTGGTGGTAACCAGGAATCCAGGATTGCTCTATTACTTCCTCAAGGTCCAGACCGTCGACCGCGTCATGACCGATCGCTTTCACCGCTATCGGCCGCCCTGGTATTTCTTCTACATTTTCCCGGCCACCTTCTTCCCCTACAGCCTGTTCTTCATTCGCGGACTCGGCAACTGGCGGCAACTGGCGCCACGGCTCAGAACCGCCCTGGTCTATATCGGCGCGCCCCTGCTGGTCTTCTCCCTGGCCAAGGGCAAACACGCCACCTATGTACTGCCCTTTTACGGCATGGCAGCGGTGCTGACCGCGGCGGTCACCGAACAGTTCCCCATGTCGCGGCTGCGTGCACTGGCGGTTCTCGCCCTGGTGCCCGTCGTCCCGGCCCTCGCCGGCGCCGGCTGGTTCTACCCGCCCCTGACCGGGGTAAAGCCCGAGTTGCTGGCCGCCGCGCTGATCACCGGAAGTCTGCTCACCATGGCTTGGCGACAACGTACAGCAAATGGTTACTGGGGCTGGCTGGCCGGATTCCTGCTGTTCTTTTCCACAATCGGCATCTGGGGGGTCGGCATCGCCGGACCGCAGATGCGCGGCTATGAACAGATGGCCATGACGCTCAACCGGCTTGACCCGCAACGCAACCTTGACGTGCTGGTCTACCAGGGGTTTCTGCCCTCGCTCTCCTTTTATCGCAACAAGCTGGTCGTCACTGCATTCGGCCCGCAACGTGAAACACAGTTCCAGTCCGAGGCGAGCTATCGCCCCTGGTATCTTGCCGACGACAGGGATCTGCGGCGTTTTCTGGCCGATCGGGACGAATTGTTCGTCGTTGTCAGCAAGGGGAATATTGAGCCCTTTACCCGCCGCCATCCCTTCAGCTGCGAACCGGTCTACGCCCAGCGAAAGCACAGCGCCTTTCTCTGCCGAAAGCGGGCAACGACGGCAACAACCCGACGCTGAGTCTTCCATCGGGAACCTTCCGCGAGGCATTGAATTCACGTATACTGCCTGCAACGCCTGCCCCAAGGAGGTTGATCACCTATGTCCACGCCACCCTGGCTCGCATTCGATCGCCACCACATCTGGCATCCCTACGCCGCCATGAACAGTGACCTGCCGCTCTACCCGGTGATCAGTGCCTCGGGTGTGCGGCTGACGCTGGCTGACGGCCGCGAACTGATCGACGGCATGGCCTCCTGGTGGTCGGTGATCCACGGCTACAACGTGCCGGAACTGAACGCTGCCGCCGAAGCGCAGCTTAAAAAGATGGCGCACGTGATGTTCGGCGGCCTGACCCATCCGCCGGCGGTCGAGCTGGCCCGACTGCTGGTCGAGCTGACGCCGGAGCCGCTGCAGCATGTCTTCTTCGCCGATTCCGGCTCGGTGGCGGTGGAGGTCGCCATCAAGATGGCGCTGCAATACTGGTACAGCCGGGGAAAACCGGAAAAGCACCGGCTGCTCACCATCCGCAACGGCTACCACGGCGACACCTTCGGCGCCATGGCGGTCTGCGACCCGGATACCGGCATGCACGGCATCTGGTCCGGCATCCTGCCCCGCCACCTCTTCGCGCCGGCGCCAAGGTGCCGCTTCGACTCCGAATGGGACGACAGCGACGTTCAGCGGCTGGAAGAGCTCGCCGAGCGGCATCGGGACGAACTGGCGGCGATCATTCTCGAACCAATCGTCCAGGGGGCCGGCGGCATGCGTTTCTACGCGCCGGAATACCTGCGGCGGGTGCGCCGCATCTGTGACCGCTTCGATCTGCTGTTGATCGCCGACGAGATCGCCACCGGCTTCGGCCGCACCGGCCGGCTGTTCGCCTGCGAACATGCCGGCATCAGTCCCGACATCCTCTGCCTCGGCAAGGCGCTGACCGGCGGCTACATGACCCTGGCCGCCACCCTGGCCACCTCGCGGGTGGCTGAAACCATCTCCGGCGGCGAACCGGGCGTCTTCATGCACGGTCCGACCTTCATGGCCAATCCTCTGGCCTGCGCCGTCGCCTCGGCCAGCATCCGCCTGCTGCTGGCCAGCCCCTGGCAAGAGCGCATCCGGCGCCTGCAGGCCGGCCTGGAAGCAGGGCTGGCCCCCTGTCGCGAATTGCCACAGGTAGCCGATGTACGCGTACTCGGCGGCATCGGGGTCGTCGAGCTGCGCTCGCCGGTCGTCATGCGCGACATCGTGCCCGCTTTCGTCGAACGCGGCGTCTGGGTCCGCCCCTTCGGCCGGCTGGTCTACGTCATGCCGCCCTATGTCATGATTGCGGAAGACCTGGCCGTCCTGACCGGCGCCATCCGCGAGGTTGTCGCCGAGACGACAGCGTGAAAAGACTGGCCTTGCGGCAACACTCTGTTATCCTTGGCAAAAGGACGACAACCTGCGACCTCCGGCCGACCGACCGGCCTCGGGGGCGCCCCGAGACCTAGGCATCCATGCTCTATCTTCATCTCTTCACCGCCCTGGCGGTCATTCTCTTCGGCGCCCTTGTCGGCGGCAGACTGGCGGCGAAACTGCGTCTGCCGCGGGTCACCGGCTACCTGCTCGCCGGCCTGTTCGCCGGTCCCTCCTTCGCCGGGATCAGCGGTCTTCCAGAGCTGATTTCCAGCGATGCCCTGGGCGAACTGGCGGTGGTGAGCAATCTGGCCCTGGCGATCATCATGGTCAACATCGGCGGCCAGTTCCGCACCGATCTGCTTCGCCGCTACCGCCGGCGGATCGTTCTCTTTTCCCTGGGTGAAAACGCCACAACCTTTTTCGCCGTCGCCCTCGGCACCCTGCTGGTCAACCAGCTGCTGCAGGTCACGGTCCCCGGCCTGACCCTGGGGCAGACCTCGCTCTTTCTCGCCCTGCTGCTTGGCCTGATCGCCATGGCCACGGCGCCGGCCGCCACCCTGATGGTCATCCGCGAATACGAAGCCAGCGGGCCGGTGACCAACACCCTGCTCACCCTGGTCGGCATGAACAACCTGGCCTCGGTCATCCTCTTCGTCGCCGCCGAGCATCTGCTGATCCATGGCACCGGCGACTGGCTGCTGCTCGTCGCCCGCCTGTTCGGGCCGATCGCCATCGGCGGCATCTTCGGCTTCGTTCTGTCGGTCTGGACCCAGCGACTCGAGCTGCGCAGCGAATACAAGATTCTGCTGCTCGGCGGCGTCGCCACCTGCGTGGCGGTCAGCGAAGCCCTGCGGCTGGACAGCCTGCTGGCCAGTCTGGTGCTCGGCATCACCCTGGCCAACAGCTCGCCCCGCTGGCACCGGCTGCTCGAATCGCTGCGCCAGATCGACTATCCCCTCTATGTGGTCTTTTTCGTTCTCGCCGGCGCCAACCTGCACCTCGAAACCCTGGGCCACATCGGCCTGCTCGGTCTGGTCTACGTGCTGGCGCGCAGCGGCGGAAAAGTCGCCGGTGCCTGGATCGGCGCCCGGCTCGGCCGCTTCGGACCGCGGGAACGGCGCTGGATCGGCATGACCCTGCTGGCGCAGGCAGGTGTAGCCATCGGGCTGGCCAACGGCCTGGCCGAAAGCTGGCCGCAGGGCGGCCAGCTGGTGCAGACGGTGGTTCTCGGCGCCGTGGTCATCTTCGAGATCTTCGGTCCGCTGGCGGTCCGCCACGGACTGGTCCACTCCGGCGAAGTGCCCCTGCTGTCGCTGCTGCAGAAGCAGGCGCCACAGGGCACCCTGGAGGGGCTGCACAGCGTGGTGCACCATTTTCGCGCTTCGCTTGGCCTGCCGGCCGGACACCAGGTGAGCGATCCGGGGGACATCCTGGTGCGTCACATCATGCGTCAGAACGTGGAAACCATCCACAACGACACCGGCTACCACGAGCTGCTGCGGCTGGTGGCCCACAGCAGTTACGACCGATTCCCGGTGGTCGATGGCGAAAATCGCTTCATCGGCATGATCGCCTATACCGAGATCCGCAACCTGCTGTTCGAGCCCGACCTGGCCAGACTGGTGGTCGCCAGCGACCTGATCACCGGCGTTCGACTGACCGTGGCGCCGGACCAGTCGCTGCGCGAAGTGCTCGATCTCTTTCACCGACACCGGGACGTCAGCTACTTTCCGGTGGTCGACCCGGACGAGCCGGATCGACTGCTCGGCATTCTCAGCCAGAACGACGTACTGGCGGCCTTCCGCCGGCTGGCGGAAGACGCCTGAAAAAAAGGCGGCCGGCCCTGTCCGGGCCGCCCGCCTTTCCTCTGCTTGCCATCGTGGCGAAAGATTACTTCTTCAGCCACGCCCTCGCCTTGGCCGCTTCCGGCGAATCGGGAAAACGCTCCACCAGCTTGCGCCAGATCACCTCGGCATTGGCCTCGTCCTTCAGGGCGCGAAAGGCCAGCCCCTGCTTGAGCAGGGCGGCGGCCACCTTCGGGTGGTCGCCGTACTTTTCGATCACGTCCTGAAACTGCAGGATGGCGTTCTCGTACTTCTTCTCGCCGTACCAGGCCTCGCCGATCCAGTAGGTGGCGTTGACCGCCAGGTGATGGTCCGGATAGCGCTTGAGGAAGTCCTGCAGGGCCTTGCGCCCGGCGGCGAAATCCTGCCCCGAGCGGATAGCGTCGAGCCCCTGCTGATAGAGATCCTCCGGGGAAAGGGTCTGCGGCGCTGGCGCCGGCGCCGGTTTGCGCGCCTCCAGGGCCGCCAGGCGCTCTTCCAGGGCCTTCACCTTGAACTGCAGTTCGTCGCGCAACGCCGCCAGCTCGGCCTCAAACCGTTTTCCGCCGGCCTGCTGCTCCTCCACCCGCCCCTGCAGGGCGAGAACATCCTGCCGGAAGGCGTCAAAATCGGCGCGCAGATCGGCCTGGGAGCGCACCACGGTTGCCAGCTGCTGCCCGCCGCCCTTCGCCAGCTCCTTGCGCAGGGCGACAACGGCCCGCTCGCTTTCGGCCAGGCGGCGTTTCATTTCCGCCAGATCGTTCTGGACCTTCTGTTGTTGCTGGGGATTGACGCAACCAGCCAGAACCAGACTCGCCAGCAGAGCGATCATTCCGAGTCGTGCCATCATTTCTGTACTCCTCAAACGAAAAAGGGGCCGCGCATCGGCGCGGCCCCCGGTTGAAGCATTTCCGCCAGGACGGACAAAAGGTGCGCCCGCCGTCACGAATCCTGGACGCTCCGACCGTCCGTTCAGCGGACCACCTTGAACTCGGCCCGGCGGTTCTTGGCCCAGGCGGCTTCGTTGCTGGCCGGGTCGAGGGGCATCTCCTCGCCGTAGCTGATGGTGCTCAGCCGGTCTGCGGCGACGCCGAGCGACACCAGGTAGTCGCGGGCGGCCACGGCACGCCGCTCGCCGAGCGCGAGGTTGTATTCGTCGGAGCCGCGCTCGTCACAGTGACCCTCGATGCGAATTTTCAGCTCGGGATTGGCCTTCAGCAGGGCGGCGTTGGCGGCCAGAATGTCCCGGGCTTCGGGCGACAGGGTGTACTGGTCGAAGTCGAAGTGAATACGCTGCAGCTTGCTGGCAACCGCTTCCAGATCGGCCGCCATCCGCTCCTGCACCGCCGATTCGCTCACTCCCTGGTCGGAGACGGCGCTGGGCTGCTCGGCGGCAACCCGGGTCTCGACCGGCTGCTCAGGGGCGGTTTCCGTGACGGCCGGTTTCTTGGCGCAACCGACAACCAACAGGGAACACAGCGCGATCATGGCAATCCACTGCAATACGACACATGTTCTCATGGTGTTCCACTCCTTTCAAACGGCAATAAAAAAGGGTTCTATTCTTATGTTCCGACAGACTAAAACAGCTCGATTATACAGAAACCGAATGAAAAGACAAGGCTTTCACGCGCTCAGAATCGCGGCGACCAGGCCGGATGGTTGCAGTTGCCGCCCGGCGGCGAAATCTTCCACTGCCCGGTGCCGTCGCTACGCATCAGGAAGATCTCCTTCCGGCCGGAGGCATCGGAGGAATAGACCAGGAAACGGCCGTCCGGACTCCAGCGGGGATGCTCCTTGTTGCCCGGCCCGAAGGTCAGGCGGCGCTCGTCGCTGCCGTCGGGCCGGATGGTGTAGATGTCGAAAACACCGTTCTCCTTGCGGCTGAAGGCGATCCGGTCGCCCGTCGGCGACCAGGCGGGCGTGGCATTGTACTTGCCGTTGAGGGTCAGGCGGCGCACCTCGCCGCCCGGCGCCTTGATGAAGAGATGCGGATTGCCGCGCCGGTTGGAGACGAAGACCAGTTCGTCGCCGTCGGGCGACCAGCTCGGGTCGATATCGATCCCCCAGTGCCGGGTCAGCCGCTCGACGATCTTCCCGGTGGCGGACAGCAGGTAGATTTCCGGATTGCCGTCCTTCGACAGGGTCAGGGCAATCCGGTCGTCGACCGGGCTGAAACGGCCTCCGACATTGAGCCCCTTGCGGGAGGAGATGCGCCGCTCCCTGCCGGTGTAGATCTCCTTCTGGTAGAGATTGGTGTTGCCGTCGCGGTAGCTGGTGAAGAGGATGCGGCGGCCGTCGGCGGAGAAATCGGGGTTGAGCACGATGGAGCGATGGGCGGTGATGCGGATCGGGTTGTGCCCGTCGACATCCATCAGGTAGAGCTCCTTGTGCCCTGTCTGGTCACCGATGAAGGCGATGCGGCTGCTGAACGGTCCGAAACGACCGGTCAGGGTCTTGAGCACCTGGTCGGCGAAAGCGTGGGCGATGCGGCGGACATCGCCGGTGCGACCGACGTAGCGGCGGCCGTCGAGCAGCCGGCCGGCCCGGACGTCGAACAGCCGCGCCTCGACGATCAGCTGCTCGCCGCGCACCCGGTAGCCGCCCTTGATCAGCATTTCGGCGCCGAGCAGCCGCCACTCGGCGAAATCGACATCGATCGAGACCAGCCCCATGCGGCCGGCGTCGGCGAGAAAGGCGCGCGCATCGATCAGCCGGAAAAGACCGGAAAAGACCAGGTCGTCGCGCAGCACCCGGGCGAACTCCCCGGCCAGGGCCGGCCGCGGTTCCGCCAGCGGCAGCGGGGCAACCAGTGCCAGGGGAATCTCCTGCTGCCCCGGGGCGCTGATTTCGATGGCGGCCGGGGCGTTGCCGACCATGGTCAGCAGCAGCAGGATGGGCAGAAGCAGTCGGCGCATGGCTCAGTCCATCAGATCCTTGAGGTTGAAGACGATCGTCTCCCGCAGCGTCTTGCCCGGCGGTGGTTCCAGCCGGTCGACACTGCGGATGGCGCGGGCGATCGAATCGTCGAACAGGCGATCGCCCGATTTCCTGCGAAAGCTGTAGTCCCGTAGAAAGCCCCGGGCGTCGTAGACCACCTCGACCTCGGCCTCGAGATCGAGCCGGCCCACCTGATAGCGGGACAGGGCCCAGGCCTCCTTGTAGGCCTGCTGCAACCAGAGCCGGTAGCCGACACCCTGCTCGCTGCCGCGTCCCTTCTCCTCGCCCAGCGGGGCATTTTCGCCGGCACGGGTGTCGCTGGCCGCCAGGGCAGCGAGCTGCCGCTTCAGTCGCAGCATCTCGAGCCTGCGCTCCAACCTTTCCTGCTCGGCCCTGGTAGGAGCCTTCGCGGCCGCCGGCCTGGTCGCCGCTGCCTTTGCCTGCGGCCTTGTCCTTTTGACCGCCGGCTTCGTCCCCGCCTTTTTGCGCGTCACGACCTTTTTCGGTTGCGGCTGCGGCCGCGGTTTCGGTTTCGGCCGTGGCCGGGACAGCTTTTTGGCCGACGGCGCGGATTTCTTGCGAACGGTCTTTTTGGCCCGGCCGTCCGGGCGGCCGGCCTGCGGTGCCTTCACCGGCAGGTTGACCAGGTCGACCACGTAGGCCGGGGGCCGCGGCTGATGCCGGCGTGGCAGCAGGTGTCCGCCGACCAGCAGCAGCAGAACCAGGTGCAGCGCCAGCGAGGCGCCCAGCATCGCGCCGAGCCGGGGTTCCCGCCGCTCCCTGTCCCGTCGCCAGCGTCTGTTGTCCGCCCCGGATCGACTCACTTTGCGCGTTCAGCCTCCTCGGCCACCATGCCGAGCCTGGCCACCCCCGCCGCCTTGATCGCCGCCATCACCTGCACCACCCGACCGTAGGGCACCTTGCGATCGGCCTCGAGGAAGACCTCCTTCGACTTGCGCTCGCTCAGCACCTGCCGCAGCACCGGCGCCAGTTTCTGCGGCGAGGGGACGGCCACCTTGCCGACGCTGATCCGGCCGTCGGCGGCGACGGACACCACCAGCGGATCGTCCCTCCCGGCCAGGGAGGGGGCGTTCTGCACCTCCGGCAGGTCGACATCGACGCCCGTCTCCATCATCGGCGCCGTCACCATGAAGATGATCAGCAGCACCAGCATGACGTCGACAAAGGGGGTGACGTTGATCTGCGACAGGGTGGAGCGACCCCTGACCTCCCGGCGTCCGACTTCCATGGCTCAGTCCCGGCCCATGCGCTGCACGATGTTGAGGAATTCCTGGCAGAAGTTGTCCATCTCGCCGGTCAGGACGTTCACCTTGCTGACGAAATGGTTGTAGGCCACCACCGCCGGAATGGCCGCCACCAGGCCGATGGCGGTGGCGATCAGGGCCTCGGAGATGCCGGGCGCCACCACCGCCAGGGAGGCGCTGCCAGTCTTGCCGATGCCGTGAAAGGAGTCCATGATCCCCCAGACGGTGCCGAACAGGCCGATAAAGGGTGCCGTCGACCCGGTGGTGGCGAGAAAGGTCAGGTACTTTTCCAGGCGCTGGGTCTCGCTGGTAGTGGCGCGGCGCAGGGCGCGGGCGACGTTGTCGGCCCGGCCGAGCTCCGCCACCGGCCCTCCGCCGGCCTCGCTGCCGCGCTGACCGCGCATCAGTTCCCGGTAGGCCTCGCGAAAGAGGACAGACAGCGGCGAATGGGAGAACTCCTTCAGCCCCTGGCCGATCGCCTCGAAATTCTTCTTGGCCCAGAAGAAGTCGAGAAACCGCTCCGACTCGATGATGGCGCGACGGATAACCCGAAACTTGAGCAGGATGATGGCCCAGGAGACCACGGAAAAGTAGACGAGAATCAACAGGACCAGTTTGACCACCGGTCCGGCTCCGAGTATCAGCTCCAAGGAATCCCTCCTTTGCGGCCTGCGCCGGCTGGCTGGAAATGCCCGGCGGATGCCGGAGTGTGCGATTATCGACCATCGAAAAGGGCAAGTCAACGTGCGGAACCACAGCCCGCTTCCGGTCGATCGGGCGGTTGCGCCCGGGTCAACAGCTCTCTCAGGCCAGGTCCGGACGGATGCGGCGCAGATAACGCGCCGCTTCGCCGTCGGGGCTGCGCGCCAGCAACCGGCACAGGGCGGCTGCGTCGTCGAGATCCTGCCAACAGTCGATCTCGGTATAGCTCAGGCCGGCGTCGGTGGCCCGCCGCCGGGTCAGCGCCAGCACCTGGTCACTGCTCCAGGGAATGTCGGCAAAGAGCTGCGGGCAGGGACGGCGGCAGCCGATCAGCACGTAGCCGCCATCGTCGGCGGGAATGGTGACTGCATCGTGCGCTGCCAGGGCGGCGAAGGCCCGGTCGATCAGCGGCAGGGGCAAATCCGGACTGTCGGTGCCGATCAGGGCAGCGGCACCGGCACCGCTTTCGAGCAGAGAGTCGAGAGCGGCGGCCATGCGCCGGCCGAGATCGCCTTCGACCTGTGGCCGCAGCTCACAGCCGGGACAATGCTCGGCAAACCAGTCGCGGCAGCCGGCATAGAACAGGACCAGGCGACGGCCGGCCCGCCCGACCCGACGCAGGGTCTCCAGCAGACAGACGCGGTAGAAATCGGCGGCCTGTCGTGGCGTCAGAGGGGGGCAGAGCCGGGTCTTGACCATCCCGGGACGCGGCTCCTTGGCGAAGACGCCCAGAACCTGTGATCCATCATCAGGACTGGGAACCCCGTGTGGATTTACCGACTTTTCCACGATTTCCACAGACTTTTCCACAGTGGATCAGCCGGGCGCCGGCCGCACGTCCTCGACCAGGGCGTAGGCGGAATGATTGTGGATCGACTCGAAGTTTTCGCACTCGACGGCGAACCAGGTGATCTTCTCCTCCTGGCGCAGGCGCCGGGTCACCTCGCGAACGATATCCTCGACGAACATCGGATTGGCGTAGGCCTGTTCGGTCACCGCCTTCTCGTCCTCGCGCTTGAGCAGAGAGTAGACCGGGGCGCTGGCGCAGGACTCGACCAGGGCGATCAGGTCCTCGAGCCAGACATGCTTGCGGTAGCGGATGCGCACCCGCACGGTGCTGCGCTGGTTGTGGGCCCCGGCCTCGCTGATCTCCCGCGAGCAGGGGCAGAGGGAGGTGACCGGAACCGCCGCCTCGAGCACGAAATCGAACTGCTCGCCGAGACTGCCGACCATCCGGCACTGGTATTCCATCAGCCCCCTGGCGCCGGAAACCGGCGCCGCCTTTTCGATGAAATAGGGAAAATCGAGTTCGAGATGGGCGCAGCTCGATTCGAGCCTCCGCTTCATCTCGGCCAGGATCTCCTCCAGATTGTCAACGCTGACGGCGCCGTGATAGCGGTTGAGAATCTCGATGAAGCGGCTCATGTGCGTCCCCTTGAAATGCTCGGGAAGATCGACGTACATGTTGACCCGCGCCACCGTGTGCTGCCACTGCCGCGTCTTGTCCTGGACGACGATGGGATAGCGGATCCCCTTCACCCCCACCTTGTCGATGGGGATATTGCGGGAATCGGGCGATTGCTGCATATCGGGCATGGTCATGGTGATGACTCCGCGAAAAACAGGTGCCGGCCGCCTATTGGTCCTGCCGGAGATAGGCGACGGGATCTTCGGCCCCGGCCTCGGCGAATCCCTTCAGCCGCAGCCGGCACGAATCGCAGCGGCCGCAGGCCCGCCCCTGCGGATCGGGATCGTAGCAGGAATGGGTCAGGCCGTAGTCGACTCCCAGCTCAAGGCCGCGCCGGATGATCTCGGCCTTGCTCAGGTGCAGCAGCGGCGCGTGGATACGGTAGCGCCCCTTCCCCTCGACCGCCGCCGCCGTCGCCAGATTGGCCAGCCGCTCCCAGGCGGCGATATAGTCCGGGCGGCAGTCGGGATAGCCCGAATAGTCGAGGGCGTTGACGCCGATGAAAATATCGAAGGCGCCGAGCACTTCGGCCCAGGCCAGGGCGAAGGAGAGAAAGATGGTGTTGCGGGCCGGCACATAGGTAACCGGAATCCCTGCCTCGAGGGGGCGGTCCTTGGGCACCTCGATCGCATCGGTCAGGGCGCTGCCGCCGAAGGCGCGCAGGTCGATGTCGACCACCCGGTGCTCGACGGCGCCCACCAGGGGGGCATACCGGCGGGCCTTCTCCAGCTCGACCGTGTGCCGCTGGCCGTAGGAGAAACTGAGGGCGTGGGGCGCGAACCCCTGGTCGCGGGCGATGGCCAGGCAGGTGGTCGAATCGAGCCCGCCGCTGTAAAGAACAACTGCTTTCTTTTTCATCGGAAACCTCGAAGTCGGCACGGGACCAGGCGCCCGAGGCCAATGGAAGAATGCCTTTTCCCCCGAAGCCAGGTGCCCGCACCCGGTGCCGGATGTCAGTGTACCTCGTAAAAATCGCCGGTTCCCAGCCGGTGGACCTTCATCAGGTTGGTGGTGCCGGGGGCGGACACCGGGCTGCCCATGGTGATCACCACCACGTCGCCGCGCTGCAGCAGGCCCGAGGCGAGTACGCTGGCCTCCACGGCGTCGATCTGCGCCTCGGTGCTCCCCTCGATGTCGACCCGAAGGGAACGGACCCCGCGGCAGAGGGCCAGCCGGCGGCGGGCCTGCTGCGAGGGGGTGACGGCATAGATGGGCACGGCCGGCCGGTACTTGGAGACCAGGGACGCCGTCTTGCCGGTCTGGGTAAAGGCAAGGATCGCCTTCGCCCCCAGACTCTCGGCCACCCGGCAGGCCGCCTGGGCGATCGCCTCGGGCAGGGAGCGCCAGCCGGCGACCTCCGGCAGCGGCATGAACATCTTCTGCCGCAGATGGGGGTCGGTCTCGACGTCAAGGGCGATCCGCTCCATCATCGCCACCGCCTCCACCGGATACTTGCCGGAAGCGGTTTCCGCCGACAGCATGACGGCATCAGTACCGTCGAGGATGGCGTTGGCCACGTCCGAGGTCTCGGCCCGGGTCGGCCGGGGACTGTTCACCATGCTTTCCAGCATCTGGGTGGCGGTGATCACCGGCTTGCCGGCCTGGTTGCACTGGTGGATGATCCGCTTCTGGATCAGCGGCACCTTCTCAGGATCGATTTCCACCCCCAGATCGCCGCGTGCCACCATGATGCCGTCCGCCGCCTCGAGAATCGGATCGAAGTGCTCCACCGCCTCCGGCTTTTCGATCTTGGCAATGACTCGCGGCCCGGCGGCGCCGACAAGCCGTTTCAGCTCCAGCACCTCGTCGACGCAGCGGACGAAGGACAGGGCGACGTAGTCGACGCCGTGCTCGAGACAGAAATCGAGATCGCGCCGGTCCTTTTCGGTCAGGGCCGGCGCCGAAACCCTAACCCCGGGCAGATTGATCCCCTTGCGGTTGCGCAGCGTGCCGCCCACCAGGACGCGGCAGCGTACCCTCGGCGGCGCCACCTCCTCCACCCGCAGCTCAAGCAGGCCGTCGTCGAGCAGGATGCGGTCACCCGGCCGCACGTCCCCAGGCAACCGTTCGTACCCGGTCGGGATCAGGTTGTCGCGACCCAGCACATCCTCCGTGGTGATCCACACCTCTTCGTCGCGAAAGAGCTGCATGCTGCCGCCTTCCAGGTCCCCGACCCGGATCTTCGGCCCCTGCAGGTCGCCAAGAATGGCGACAGCCCGCTGCCGCTGCTGCGACAGCTCCCTGATCCGGTCGATGATCAGGGCCTTCTCTTCGTGCTCGCCGTGGGAGAAGTTGAGCCGGAAGACATCCGCCCCCGCTTCCATCAGGGCGAGCAGCTGCTCCCTGCCGGCACAGGCCGGCCCGACGGTGGCGACGATCTTGGTATGACGAAACCTTGCTGACATTCCTGCCTCCCGCAATCGACATAACGACGACCGAACGGAGATTGCGAATCCGGATTCAGGACTATAGCACAGGTGCGGCATGCGGCAACCGCAAAGAGGTTGCCGCCGCGGCAGGCCGCGTGCTATAAGTGACAGGTTTTTCGACAAAAACCCTTACCCTGCCGGTTCCATGCTGCGCAAAATCGTTCGCTACATCATGCTGCTGGCCGTCGGCGGCGCACTGCTGGCCGTCGCCGGCCTCGTCACCGCCTACCTGCTGGTCGCCAGCTCCCTGCCCAGGGTCGACACCCTCGCCGACTACCGGCCCCCGGTCATCACCCGCATCCTGGCGGACGACGGTTCCGTGCTGGCGGAACTCTACAAGGAGCGCCGGGTCGTCGTTCCCATCGAACGGATGCCCGACGCGTTGATCAACGCCTTCGTCGCAGCCGAGGACGCCAAGTTCTTCCAGCACCGGGGCATCGACCTGGTCTCCATTCTACGCGCCGCCATCAAGAATATCCAGGCTGGCGGCATCGTCCAGGGCGGCAGCACCATCACCCAGCAAGTGGCCAAGTCGCTGCTGCTGACTCCGGAAAAGAAGTTCTCCCGCAAGTTCAAGGAGGCCATCCTCGCCTGGCGCATGGAGCAGAAGCTCTCCAAGAAGGAGATCCTGTCCATCTACCTCAACCAGATCTATCTCGGCCACGGCGCCCACGGCGTGCAGGCGGCGGCGGAGAACTACTTCGACAAGAACGTGGAGGACCTCAGCCTCGCCGAATGCGCCATGCTGGCCGGGCTGCCACAGGCGCCCAGCCGTTATTCCCCCTACCGCCACTTCCAGCGGGCCAAGGAACGGCAGCGCTACGTGCTGAAACGGATGGTCGAAAACGGCTACATCAGCGAGGAAGAGGCCGAACTGGCCTTCGCCGAAAAGCTGACCATCCATCCGCGCAGCCGCCAGCACGTCCCCGAGGCGGCCTACTTCACCGAACAGGTGCGACGCGACCTGATCGCCACCTACGGCGAAAAGGCCGTCTACACCCAGGGTCTTCAGGTTCACACCTCCCTCAATCTCGCCATGCAGCGCGCCGCCCAGGCCGCGGTGCAGCAGAACCTGCGCAACTACGACAAGCGGCACGGCTACCGCGGGCCGGGCAAAATCCTCAGCGAAGGCGAGGCGAGCGAATTCCTCGCCGACCAGGCCCGCCGCCTGCGCGACAACCCGCCTGAACAGGGGCACTTCCTGCAGGCGGTGCTCACCGGCTGGAACGACCAGGCGCTACTGGTCGCCGTCGGTGACCGGCACGGCCTGATCGCCCGCGAGGGCCTCGCCTGGGCCGGCGAGCTGAAGTTGCTCAGCCGCGAAGACTACCTGCTGACCCCGGACGAAGCCTGGGGCGATGCCATTCCCCTGCCGGTCGGTTCGCTGCTGGAGACGAGGGTGAAACAGGTGCGGCCGGACGGTTCGCTCGAGCTCGAGCTCGAACAGACCCCCGAGGTGCAGGGCGCCCTGGTCGCCATCGATCCGCACAGCGGCCAGGTCAAGGCCCTGGTCGGGGGATACGACTTCGCCAGAAGCCAGTTCAACCGCGCCATCCAGGCGCGCCGCCAGCCGGGCTCGGCGATGAAGCCGTTGATCTACGCCGCCGCCCTCGACAAGGGCTACACGCCGGCGACGGTGATCCTCGACACCCCCATCATCTACCGGGAAAAGCTGGATACCGGCAAGGAAACCGAGTGGAAACCGCGCAACTACGGCAAGAAATTCTACGGTCCGACCTCCCTGCGCACCGGCCTGGCCAAGTCGCGCAACATCATCACCATCAAGATCCTGGAGGATATCGGGGTCAACTACGCCGCCAACTACGCCCGTCGGCTCGGCATCGAGTCACCGATCGAACGCGACCTGACCCTGGCCCTCGGCTCGACGGCGGTCACGCCGATGGAGCTGGCCAAGGTCTACTGCGTCTTCGCCAACGGCGGCATCCACGTCTCCCCGACCTACATCACCCGCATCATCGACCGCGACGGGCGTATCATCGCCTCGGTCGACCCGGCCGATTTTCCCGACGGCGCCGGGCCGGGGCAGCGCCTGCTGCAGCAGAAGCGGGAACGGGTCATCTCCCCTGAAACCGCCTATCTGATCACCAATCTGATGGAGAGCGTGGTGCAGCAGGGCACCGGCTGGCGGGCCAAGGCGCTCGGCCGCCCGGTCGCCGGCAAGACCGGAACCACCAACGACCTGAAGGACGCCTGGTTCGTCGGCTTCATCCCCGATCTCGTCGCCGTGACCTGGACCGGCTTCGACCAGGAACGCAGTCTCGGTGACCACGAAACCGGCTCCCGCGCTGCCGCTCCGGCCTGGGTCGCCTTCATGAAAGAGGCAGCCAGCCACTACCCGGTGCGCCAGTTCAAGGTGCCGGACAGCATCCTGTTCCGTCCCATCGATCCCAAAACCGGTCTGCTGGTGCCGGAGGACACTCCGGGCGCGGTGATCGAGGCCTTCGCCCCGGGAACCGCCCCCACCCGCTTCGCCATGGACGAATCCCGTCCCGATGCCCGCGACTTCTTCAAGCTCGATCTGGAAGAGAACTGAGTTGGTGCCTGAGCGACTAGCGGCTCTTGACCACTCCCAGGCGCGGACAGAGGTCGCTGACCGGGCAGGCGCCGCACAACGGCATCGGCGCCTTGCAGACGGCCCTGCCGTGCGTGATCAGGATGTGGCCGGTCTGCACCCAGCGGTCAGCGGGAAAGAGCCGGCACAGATCCTTCTCGATCCGGTCCGGGTCCTGCGATTTGGTCCAGCCGAAACGGCGTGACAGGCGCTTGACATGGGTGTCGACCACCATGCCGGGAATGCCGAAAGCGTTGCCGAGCACGACGTTGGCCGTCTTGCGGCCCACACCCGGAAGCCGGACCAGCTCGTCGAGCCTGGCCGGAACCTCGCCGCCGTATTCCTCGACAATCACCCGGGCTCTGGCGATCAGGTTGCGCGCCTTGTTGCGGAAAAAGCCGGTGGAGCGGATCAGCGCCTCCACCTCGTCCTGCCCGGCCCGGGCCATTGCCTCCGGTCCGGGAAAGGCGGCGAACAGGGCCGGCGTCACCCGGTTGACCCTGTCATCGGTGCACTGGGCGGAGAGGATGGTGGCGACCAGCAGCTCCCAGGGGTTGCGGTAACAGAGGGCGCAGCGGGCCTGTGGATAGAGTTCTTCGAGCCGGTCGAGCAGATCGGCGGTCTGGCGGCGATTCATGGCTCTCCTTCAGCAATCTGGCCCTGTTATCAACACAATTCACAGGTTTGTTCACAGGCAGTTCAACCGGGCGCGATCTCCATCCGCCGGCGCGACAGGCTTTTGGTGCGCAGGTATTCACGAGGGTCTCGCGCCTGCAGGGTCAGTACCAGCGGCAGATGCGTCGAGGCGTGCCGGGCCACCCCCCAGCGGGGGATTGACGATTCCAGAACCCGCACCTCGCCGCGCAGATAGGCCCGGTCACGGCCGAGCAGCGGAAAGCGCGCCGGATAGGTGCCACACCACAGGGGCCGGCGCGCCCTGCGCAGCACCAGGGCGAGATTGAGATTGCCCAGTCCCCAGCCGCAATCGGCGAAATCCCCGAGCACGATCAGCGGACAGGCCAGATCGGCGTGCCCCAGCAGGTCGGGCCCCAGCAGGCGGCCGATCTGTTCCTGGCGGATGCGGGGATGCGACGACAGACAGACATTGAACAGGTGCAGGCGCCGGCCGAGAATGTCGACGTCGGCGCGCAGGCAGCAACCTTCGCCGCCCAGGTCGTATGGCCGCAGCCCGGAGAGGGGATAGCAGGAGAGGATGACATTACCGCCGGCGTCACCGAACCAGGACATGCCGAGCCGCTCGGCGAGTCGTTCCACGGCCTTTGCGTCAGGCGCATCGAAACGCTGCAGCGCCACCAGATCCGGGGCCGCGTCATGGATGACGTCGAGCACCCGCTCCAGATCGACCCTGCCGTCGCTTCCCCGGCAGCCGTTGACCTGATAGGTCATCACCCGTATGGCTGGCATGGCAACCTCTCCCCCCGGCCGAAGAGCCCGCGTCTCACGGAAGACGGCGGATCTCCTCGATCACCACCTGCTTGCGCGGCAGGTTCTGGAACAGGCCGTTCTTGCGCACAGTCGGCGTCCTGCCGATGCGGTCGACGACATCCATTCCCTCGACCACCCGGCCGAAGACGGCGTAGCCGAAGGTGCGCGGCGAGTTGCCGCGATGGTCGAGGAAGGCATTGTCCACCAGGTTGATGAAAAACTGGCTGGTCGCCGAATCGATGACGCTGGTCCGCGCCATGGCGATGGTGCCGCGCCGGTTGGACAGGCCGTTGGCCGCCTCGTTGCGGATCGGCGGTCGGGTCGGCTTGCGCCTGAGGCGGGTGTCGAAACCGCCGCCCTGGATCATGAAGCCGTCGATCACCCGGTGAAAGACGGTGCCGTCGTAGAAACCGGCATCGACATAGGCAAGAAAGTTGCGCACGGTTTCCGGCGCCTTCTGCTCGTCGAGCTCCAGGGTGATGTTTCCCATGCTGGTTTTCATCACCACCCTGGTTCCCGCGACGGCGGGTACCGCCAGCAACAACAGACAGAGAATCACTACCGTACGCATGGTCGACCTCCCTGGTACCTGAATCAGCGAGAGTTCGCTGATTCAGGTGTCTCTATTCCGCTTTCAAATCCCGCTGCATCAGGTCGATGACCGCCGTCCGCGCCGGCTTGTCCTCGTAGAGGATCTGGTACATCTGGCTGATGATGGGCGCCTCTATTTCCAGTTTCCGCGCCAGCTGGTAGGCGGACAGGGTGGTCTTCACCCCTTCGGCGACCATCTGCATGCCGCCGAGAATTTCGCTCAGGCTGCGCCCTTTGCCCAGCTCGACGCCGACACTGCGGTTGCGCGACAGATCGCCGGTGCAGGTCAGTACCAGGTCCCCCATGCCGGCCAGTCCGGCCAGGGTCGCCGGCTGCCCCCCCTTGGCCGTCGCCAGACGGGTGATTTCGGCCAGGCCGCGGGTGATCAGGGCGGCCCGGGTATTGTGGCCGAAACCGAGACCGTCGGAGACGCCGGCAGCCAGGGCGATGACGTTCTTCAGCGCGCCGCCCAGTTCGATGCCGACGATGTCGCTGTTGGTGTAGACCCGGAAATAATCGGTGCTGAACGCCTTCTGCACCCGGGTCGCCACCGCCGGCCGCAGGGCGGCCACCGCCACCGCCGTCGGCATTTCCGCCGCCACCTCACGGGCAAAGGAGGGGCCGGAAAGAAAGGCGCTGCGCTCGAGAATACCGGCCGGCCCCACCTCTTCCAGCACCTCGGACATCAGCAGCAGGCTGTCGTTCTCGATCCCCTTCGAGGCTGAAACGACGATCGCCTGCCCGGGCAGATACCGGCAGGCTTCGGCGAACACCTGCCGCAGCACTTGGCTCGGCGGTACCAACAGCAGCATCTCGCAGCCGGACACCGCCTTGTCGAAGCTGTTGGTGAAGGCCAGATTCTGGTTCAGAATCACGCCGGGAAGATAGACATCGTTCTCCCGCGTTCGCGGCAGGCGCTCCGCCAGCTCCCGTTCATAGAGCCAGAGCGTCACCTCGTGGCCGGATTTCGCCAGCAGGTTGGCCAGGGTCGTGCCCCAGCTGCCGCCGCCCAGCACGCCGATCTTCATTTGGTTACACCTCGTTCGTCCATCTGATCCTTGCCGTTTCGAACTATCTTATCACGTCCTGTGCCGCCGGTCAGATCGCCTTCTTCTTCCGCCGGATCCGGTCGTCTATCCGCCCGATGCGTTTCTCCAGCAGCTCCGGCAGCGGATAGCGGCCGCGCAGGCCGGCGAGCAGCCGGCGGGCCCGGACCAGTTCGTCGCGCCGCTCGTAGATGCCGGCCAGCGACCACAGGGCCTCGAGGGCGAAACGATCGTCCGGCCACCTCTTCGCCGTCCTTTCGAAGACCTCGGCGGCCCGCTCGGGCTTGCCCTCGAGCAACAGGGCGACGCCGATGCGGTAGCTCACTTCCGGCTGCAGGGGGCTCTGCGGATAGAGCTTCTGCAGGGTTTCGAACTCGATGCGGGCCTGTTCGTAGTTGGCGAGCCTGAAGTAGCAGTCGGCGATCTGGTAGCGGATGCGGTCGGCATCGGCCACGCCGGCATCGGCCAGCCGCTGCAGCAGTGGCAGGGCGTTGCCATAGTCGTGCAGGCGGTTGCGGTAGATCCGCGCCGCCTGCCGCAGCGCCTTTTCGGCCTGGGGGCTGCGGGGATCATCTCGCACCAGGGTCAGGTAGGCGAGCAGGGCCTGCTGCGGCCGGTTCAGCTGCAGCTCGAGAATTTCCGCCTTCAGCAGGCGCGCCGCGGACGCCAGCGCCTTATCGGGCGCGATCCGCACCACCCAGCCGAGCCGGTGCACGGCATCTTCATGCTCTCCCCGGTGAAAGAGACGCTGCGCCTGCTGAAACTGCCAGCCGGCCAGCGGGGCACGGCCGAACCAGCCGGCGGCGACCGCCGCCAACAACAGAACCGAAAGGATCAGGGTCAGCCGCCGCAGTCGGCGGTAACGGAGAGAGTTACTCCTCCGTCGCTTCCTCTCCTCCTTCTGCAGCCTCCGGCGCAGCTTCCGCAGCGACTGTTCCCTCATCCTCCTCGTCCTTCTCCGCCAGTCGGGCGACAGCGACGATGCGTTCGCCCTCTTCCAGCACCATCACCCGAACCCCCTGGGTATTGCGTCCGATCTGGCGAAAATCACTGACCCGGGTCCTGAGCAGCTTGCCGCGATCGGTGATCAGCATCAGGTCCGATTCGGCGTCGACCAGCTTGATGTCGATGACCTCGCCGTTGCGCTCCGAGGTCTTGATGGTGATGATCCCCTTGCCGCCGCGGCTCTGCAGCCGGTATTCGGCGAGGGCGGTCCGCTTGCCGTAGCCGTTGACCGTCACCGTCACCAGGTCGGAGCTGGTGGCGTCGGTCACCGTCTCCATGCCGATGACCTGATCTCCCTTCTCCAGGTTCATGCCGCGCACGCCCCGTGCGGTGCGGCCCATGGGGCGCACGTCGCTCTCCGGAAAGCGGATCGACTTGCCCTGGCGGCTGGCGAGGATGATGTCCATGCCGCCGTCAGTCAGCCGGGCGGCGATCAGGCTGTCGTCCTCGTCGATGGTCAGGGCGATGATGCCGCCGGCGCGGGGATGCGAATAGGCCATCAGGTCGGTCTTCTTGATGATACCGTTGGCGGTGGCGGTGATGATGTACCTGCCTTCTTCGAAGGCCTTGACCGGCAGGATGGTCTTCACCTTTTCTCCCGGCTCGCAGCGGATCAGGTTGACGATCGCCTTGCCGCGCGAAGCGCGGCCACCCTGCGGAATCTCGTGTACCTTCAACCAGTAGACCTTGCCCCGGTCGGTGAAGACCAGGATGTAGGAATGGGTCGAGGCGATGAAGATGTTCTCGACGAAGTCCTCGTCCTTGGGCCGCATGCCGGTCTTGCCCTTGCCGCCGCGCCGCTGCGCCCGGTAGAGGGAGACGGCGTTGCGCTTGATGTAGCCGCCGTGTGACACCGTCACCACCATGTCTTCCTCGACGATCAGATCCTCGAGGGAGAACTCACCCGATTTTTCGACGATTTCGGTACGCCGGTCGTCGCCGTAGCGATCGCGGATCTCCTCCAGCTCCTGCTTGATGATCTTGAGAATCTCTACCTCGGAGGCGAGGATCTCCTTCAGCCGCTGGATCAGGGCCAGAACGTCGCGGTACTCGGCCATGATCTTGTCCCGCTCCAGGCCGGTCAGCCGGTGCAGGCGCATGTCGAGAATCGCCTGGGCCTGCTTCTCCGAGAACTTGAAGCGGGCCATCAGCTTCTCCTTCGCCTCGGCCGGGCTGGCGCTGCCCTTGATGATGGTGATCACCTCGTCCAGATTATCCAGGGCGACCTTCAGACCTTCGAGAATGTGGGCCCGGGCCTCGGCCTTCTTCAGCTCGAAGATGCAGCGCCGGGTGACGATCTCCTTGCGGTGCTCGATGAACTTGTCAAGCACCTCGCGCAGGGTAAGCACCCGCGGCTGGCCGTTGACGATCGCCAGCATGATGATGCCGAAGCTCGACTGCATCGCCGTCATCTTGTAGAGCTGGTTGAGAATCACCTGCGGAATGGTGTCCTTTTTCAGCTCGATGACGATGCGCATGCCGTCGCGGTCCGATTCGTCCCGCAGATCGTTGATCCCCTCGATCTTCTTCTCCTTGACCAGATCGGCGATCTTCTCGATCAGCCTGGCCTTGTTGACCTGGAAGGGGATTTCGGTGATGACGATGCTCTCCCGGCCGGTGCGGCGGTCCTTCTCCACCATCGCCCGCGCCCGCATCTGCACGATGCCGCGCCCGGTGCGGTAGGCCTCGCGGATGCCGTCACGGCCGAGAATGAAGCCGCCGGTGGGAAAGTCGGGTCCGGGAATCTTTGCCACCAGCTCGTCGAAGGAGATCTTCGGGTCGTCGATCACGGCGATCAGGCCGTCGATCACCTCGCCCAGGTTGTGCGGCGGAATCTTGGTCGCCATGCCGACGGCGATCCCCTCCGAGCCGTTGACCAGCAGGTTGGGAAAACGGCAGGGCAGAACCAGCGGTTCCTGCAGCGAATCGTCGTAGTTGGGTCCGAAATCGACCGTCTCCTTGTCGATGTCGGCCAGCAGTTCGTGCGCCAGCCGGTTCATCCGCACCTCGGTGTAACGCATGGCCGCCGCCGAGTCACCGTCGATGGAGCCGAAGTTGCCCTGGCCGTCGATCAGCGGGTAACGCATGGAGAAGTCCTGCGCCATGCGAACGATGGTGTCGTACACCGCCGAGTCGCCGTGCGGATGGTACTTACCGATGACGTCCCCGACCACGCGCGCCGATTTCTTGTAGGGCTTGTTGTAGTCGTTGCCCAGTTCGTGCATGGCGAACAGCACCCGGCGGTGGACCGGCTTCAGGCCGTCCCGCACGTCGGGCAGGGCGCGTCCGATGATGACGCTCATGGCATAGTCCATGTAGGACTTGCGCATCTCGTCTTCGATGTTGACTGTCACTCTATTCTGCTCGGAAAGCATGAAATTCCCTCCGGAAAGGTGTTAAAACCGGAAAACCTCGCAACGCACAATATGCGGAAGAGAAAGCGCACGCCGAAAGACCTGAAAATTCATCCTTTTGGATTTTCCCGGCGGCCGCTGTTCTTTCTCTCCGCCTCCGCGTCGGATTTTCTGTGCCTAGATATCCAGGTTCGAGACGTTCAGGGCGTTGTTCTCGATGAACTCGCGGCGCGGCTCGACCTGGTCTCCCATCAGCACGGTGAAGATCTCGTCCGCCTCGACCGCGTCCTCGACCTTGACCTGCAGCAATACCCGCTTTTCCGGGTCCATCGTGGTCTCCCAGAGCTGCTCCGGGTTCATCTCACCCAGTCCCTTGTAGCGCTGGATGTACTGCCCCTTGCGCGCGCGGTCGAGGAAGAAGTTGAGCAGGTCCTGCCGGTTGTCGAAGGTCTCTTCCCGGCCGTCGTCGAGGGTGACATTGGCTTCCTGCCGGTGGCAGATGTTCTCCACCTGGCGGTAGGCCTGCAGCAGCAGCTTGTACTCGTGGCTCGACAGCAGCTCGAGGGTCGAGCGGTCGATGCGCGCCCGCACGTTGCCGAGCGAGAAGAGAATCCGTGGCGGCTCGTCGAAGACCTGGTACTCGCCGCGCGGCTCCAGCTGCCGCAGCTGCTCCGCCACCGGCGTCAGATCGTCGAGATCGCCGTAGCCGTTCTGCATCTTGCCCTCAACGAAGATGCGCAGCACCTCGCGGTTGATCCCCTTCTGCACCTTGCGTTCGAACTGGGCGTTGAAGCTGATGATCTGACGCAACGTCGGAATGATCTGCTTGCCGCGCAGGGTCTTCCCCATCTCCGGCAGCTCGAGGCTGACCCCCTCGACCCCTTCGGCCAGCAGGTACTCCTGCAATGCCATCTCGTCCTTGAGGTAGATCTCCTTCTTGCCGCGCTTGACCTTGTACAGCGGCGGCTGGGCGATGTAGAGATGTCCCCGCTCGACGATTTCCGGCATCTGCCGGAAGAAGAAGGTGAGCAGCAGAGTACGGATGTGGGAACCGTCGACGTCGGCGTCGGTCATGATGATGATCCGGTGGTAGCGCAATTTGCTGATGTCGAAGTCGTCCTTGCCGATGCCGGTCCCCATGGCGGTGATCAGGGTGCGGATCTCGTTGGAGGTCAGCATCTTGTCGAAGCGGGCCTTCTCGACATTGAGAATCTTGCCCTTCAGCGGCAAGATGGCCTGGTAGCGGCGATCCCGTCCCTGTTTGGCGCTGCCGCCGGCCGAATCACCCTCGACCAGGTAGATTTCGCACAGCGCCGGGTCCTTCTCCTGACAGTCGGCCAGCTTGCCCGGCAGGGCCAGGGAGTCGAGTGCCCCCTTGCGCCGGGTCAGATCGCGCGCCTTGCGCGCCGCCTCCCGCGCCCGGGCCGCCTCAATCCCCTTCTCCAGAATCCGCCTGGCGATGGTCGGATTCTCTTCGAGAAATTCCGCCAGTTTCTCGTTCATCAGCGTCTCGACGTAGCCCTTGACCTCGGAATTGCCCAGCTTGGTCTTGGTCTGGCCCTCGAACTGCGGGTTGGGGATCTTGACCGAAATGACCGCTGCCATCCCCTCGCGCAGATCGTCGCCGGAGATGGTGGTCTTCAGGTTTTTCAGCAGGTTGTTGCTGCTGGCGTAGGTGTTCATCGTCCGGGTCAGGGCCGCCTTGAAACCGGACAGGTGGGTTCCCCCCTCGTGGGTGTTGATGTTGTTGGTGAAGGAGAAGATCTTCTCGTCGTAGCCGTCGTTGTACTGGATGGCGATTTCGATGTCGCAGTTGTCCTTGACCCCGCGGATGTAGATCGGCTTCGGGTGCAGGGCGTTCTTGGCCCGGTTCAGATACTCAACGAAGGAGATGATCCCCCCCTCGTACTGGAACACGTGCTCCTTGTCGGTGCGCTCGTCCTGGATGCGGATCTTGACGCCGGCGTTGAGAAAGGCCAGCTCGCGCAGCCGCCGGGAGAGAATCTCGAAGGAAAATTCGGTCGTTTCGAAAATTTCCGGATCGGGCCAGAAGGTGACGCTGGTACCGTGGCGTTTGGTTTCGGCCCCCCGGGTCAGCGGCCCGGTCGGTACCCCCCGGTCGTAGCTCTGGGTCCAGACATGGCCGTCCCGCCAGATCTTCAGCTCAAGATGGCTCGACAGGGCGTTCACCACCGAGACGCCGACGCCGTGCAGACCGCCCGATACCTTGTAGGCGCCCTCACCCTTGTCGTCAAACTTGCCGCCGGCGTGCAGCACCGTCATGACCACCTCCGCTGCCGGCTTGTTCTGGGTCTTGTGTATGTCGACCGGAATGCCGCGACCGTTGTCGAGCACGGTCACGGAACTGTCGGCATGCAAAGTGACCAGAATGTCGTCGCAATGGCCGGCCAGAGCTTCATCGATCGAATTGTCCACCACCTCGTAGACCAGGTGATGCAGACCGTTCAATCCCGTCGAGCCTATGTACATGGCGGGCCGCTTGCGGACCGCCTCCAAACCTTCCAGAACCTGAATGCTGTCGGCCTGGTAACCTTTCTGTTGTTTTTCTTCACTCATAGAAATCCCCATCAAGGGCGGTCCGGCTCGATCCGGCCCGCCTCCACGTAGTAGCTGTTGACCTGCATTCCCGGCAGAACGCAGGTTTCCCTGTCGGTCGTGGTCAGAAAAACCTGGCCACTGTTCTCGCGCACAAAGGCGAAGAACGCCTGGCGCCGGTTCCGGTCGAGTTCGCTGGTCAGATCGTCCAGCAGCAGCACCGGAAAATGTCCCTTTTCGCGCCGGTAGTCGAGCAGCTGGGCACACTTGAAGGCCAGGATGAAGGAACGCTGCTGTCCCTGTGAGCCGTAGTGCCGCAGCGGCCGGCCGTCGAGGGAAAACGCCACCTCGTCCCGGTGCGGTCCGGCCAGGGTCTGGCGGCAGAGACGCTCCCTTTCCTCGACCCGGGCCAGCTCCTCCAGCAGGGCCGCAGCGTCTGCCGTCACCTGCCGGCCGAAGGCGAGATCGGCCGTCTCCTTGCCGCCGGTGATGAACCGGTAGCACTCGGCCAGGTGGGGCCGGATCCGGGCGGCGAAATCGAGCCGCGCCCGGCGCAGCCGGGCGCCCGCTTCCGCCAGCCTTTCGCTCCAGGGCCGCAGCTCTTCCGCCCGGACGACATCCTTCTTGAGCAGACGGTTGCGCTGTTCGAGACAGCGCCGGTAATCCCTGGCCACCTGGAGAAAGGCCGGATCGGTCAGAAAGATGGCCCGATCCAGCAGGGCTCTCCTGCCGGCCGGCCCTCCCCTGATCAGGGCCGTCTCCTCCGGCGCGAAGAGAACTGTCTGCAGATGACCGAGAAAATCGGCGACACTGCGCACCCGCTCGCCGTCGACAAAGCCTCTCTTTTCTCCCCGGTGCAGGACCAGGCGCAGCTCGTGCCCTACCTGCCCGCTGCGCGTCAGCGCCGAAAGGCGTGCCGACTCACCGTCCCAGGCGATGAGCTGCTGCAGCCGGGCGGTGCGAAAGCTCTTCAGCTGCGTCAGCAGGTAGACGGCTTCGAGAAGATTGGTCTTTCCCTGGCCGTTGTTTCCCCAGATGAGGTTGATGCCCGGGCCCGGCACGAACTCCTGTTCCGCCAGGTTTCTGAATCCGGCTAGGACCAGCCGCTCAAGACGCATGATCGGTCGCTCGCCGGCGTTTGCGGCGCTGGCGGTCCATCAGAGCCGCATCGGCATGACCACCGCCAAAAAGTTGTCGTCGTCGACGGGCCTGATCATGCCGGGAGACATATTGTCCCTGATCTGCAGGCTGATCTCGTCGGCGTCCTGCACCTGCAGAATGTCGAGCAGATACCTGGCGTTGAAGCCTATGGCGATCTCCTGCCCGGCATAGTCGACCTCGAAATCCTCGCGCGCATCGCCCAGTTCAGGATTGGAGGAGGAAATCTCGAGCTTGCCTTCAGTCAGCGACAGCTTGACTCCGCGCGATTTTTCGCTCGACAGGATGGCCATGCGCCGCAGGGCATGGAAGAACGTGTCCCGGGGGATGCGCGCCCTGATCTCCTGATCCTGCGGGATGACCCGGTTGTAGTCGGGAAATTCGCCGTCTATCAGGCGCATGACAATGGTGGTCGTGTCCTTGCGAATGATGGCGTTGTTCTCGAGAAAGCCGAGATCGATCCGGCTCTCCCCTTCTTCCGCGATCTTGCGCAGCTCCAGAACCCCTTTTTTCGGGAAGATGACCCCCTTGGCCAGCTCCTCGCTCTTAAAATCCTCCAGTTCCCGTTGCACCAGGGCCAGTCTGTGACCATCGGTGGCGACCAGACGGAGCATCTGGCGACCGTCGACATCCAGAGTCTGGAAGAAAATGCCGTTCAGATTGTACTTGCTCTCGTCCGTCGACATGGAAAAGGCCGTCTTTTCGAGCATGTCGCTGACCACTTTGCTCGGCAGGGTCAGAAAACGACACTGGTCGACTTCGGGAAAGTAGGGAAATTCGTCCGCCGCCAGCCCGACGATGTTGAAGAGAGCCTTGCCGCAGGACAGTTCGATCCAGCAGTTTTCCTTGGCCTGGAAACTGACCCGGTCCTCGGGAAGTTCCTTGATGATCTCGAACAGTTTTCGCGCCGAAACCGTCACCTTGCCGGGTTTGCTCACCTCGGCCGGATAGCTGGCCCGCATGCCGACTTCCAGATCCGTCGCCGTGAGGACGATTTCGTTCTGCTCGGCGACGATCAGGACATTGGACAGAATCGGGATGGTGTTGCGTTTTTCGACGATGCCCTGCACCCGGGCCAGTGCCTTGAGAAAGATTTCTCGCTCGATGGAAAACTGCATGGGCTCCTCCTGTCGACAGGACCTAGCTTTTTCTATCTTTTCTTAAAAAGGATCGTAGTAACAGATAGTTCCTGTTGAAGCTGTTGATAGCCTTGAATCCGTTGCAATTTCAACTGGTTTGAAAATTTCAGCGCTGTTGAGAATCTCGCCCCTTTTTTCGCCTTTCTGTGGATGGCTCGAATGTTGTCCCTTTGTTCACAGTTTGTGCTCCGCTGCAACCACAGGTTTTCCGGTCAGCTCTCCAGACTCGAGCGGATCGAGGCGACGGTCGCGCTGAGCTGCATGTCCTCGGCCATTTTGCTTTCGATCTTCTTGATGGCGTGGATGATGGTCGAATGGTCCTTGCCACCAAACTTCTCCCCGATTTCCGGATAGGAGCAGGAGGTCAACTGCCGGCACAGGTACATGGCCACCTGGCGGGGAAGCACCAGCGCCTTGAGACGTTTCGCCGATTTCAGGTCGCTGACCTTGATGCCGAAATGGGTGGCGACGGTCTTCTGGATCTCCTCGATGGAGAGTTCGCGCCGTTTTTCCACCAGGATGTTCTTCAATACCTCGCGGGCCATGGCCAGGGTGATTGGAGTCGAGGTCAGGCTGGCGTAGGCGCCGAGACGGACGAGATAGCCTTCGAGCTCCCGGATGTTGCTGCTGACCGAGTTGGCGAGAAAAAGAGCCACGTTTTCCGGCAGATCGATGCCGTTCTGCTCGGCCTTCATCTTGAGGATGGCCTGCTTGGTCTCGACGTCGGGCGCCTGGATGTCGGCGATCAGCCCCCATTCGAAACGGGAGCGCAGACGTTCCTCGAGTCCCGGTATTTCCTTTGGAAACTTGTCGGAGGTGACGACGATCTGCTTGTGCGATTCGTAGAGGGAGTTGAAGGTGTGAAAGAACTCCTCCTGCGTCCGCTCCTTGCCGGCGATGAACTGGACATCGTCGATCAGCAGTACGTCCATGGAACGGAATTTCTTGCGAAACTCGTCCATCTTGGCGTAGCGCAGGGAGTTGATGAGTTCGTTCATGAATTTTTCCGACGTGTAGTAGCAGACTCGCATGTCGGGGTTCTCTTCCAAAATGGCGTTGCCGATGGCGTTGATGAGATGGGTCTTGCCGAGGCCGACACCGCCGTAGATGAACAGCGGGTTGTAGGTGGTGGCCGGGTTGCTGGCCACCGCCCGGGCCGCCGCATAGGCGAACTGGTTCGACGAGCCGGAAATGAACGAAGCGAAGGTGTACTTGCGGTTCAGGTTGTAGACGCCCGGATTGACCGCGGTGCCGGACCGCTTGATTTCGATGGACGGCGCCGCCTTGCCCGGTGCCGGTTCGTCCTGCTTCTCCTCGTCAGGTCTGGCGACTTCGATCTGCAGTTGATAGGAGACGGCGCCGATGTCGGAGAGGGTCTCCTGGATGAGATCGGCGTAGTTGTCCCTGATCCAGGACAGAAAGAAGCGGTTGGGAACCGCGATGCGTACGGTGTCCCGTTCGATGGAGACCAGGCGAATGGGCTTGATCCAGGTGGAGAAATGCTGGGGATTGAGATCCTTCTGCAGCTTTTCCAGTGTTTCCTGCCAGATCGAACTCATTGAGAACCGGTATCCTGATGGGTTGGATTTGCTGGGCAGAGGGGAAAGTGGCAAGGCCCACTTATCCACAAGTCTGTAAACAGGTGTGGATATTCTTTGTAACTAATTGAAATAAGGGGAAAAATTCAATCAAAAAAAGAGTCTCAGACAGGAGATTAAGCTAACAGAGGGGCAGGCCGTTTGCAACCCTTTTTTCCACAGGCTTGTGTCTGACTCCGATAAGTTCTTGACAGATAAACTGATTTGCGGTTAAAAGTGCACTTTGCTGCTTGAAGCAAGCCTGAGTATTCATGAGACAGGAGATACGGAGAAATGAAGCGTACCTACCAGCCGAGTCGTATCAGCCGTAAGAGAACCCATGGCTTTCGCAAGCGGATGCAGACCAAGAACGGTCGTGCCGTCATCCGTCGCCGTCGCGCCAAGGGACGGAAGGTCCTTTCGGTCACCATCCCCCAGAAGTAAAGAGAGGGGCGAGCTGGTGGAACAGCTCGACAACCGCTTTCCCGCCGAACGTCGCCTCAGGAAACGGCGGGATTTCATCAAGTGCAAGCAAATGGGACGGATAATACACACGTCCCATTTTCTTGTTTTTGCCCTGAAAAGGGATGACGAACAGGTCCGGCTGGGTGTGACCGTCAGCCGCCGGGTTGGCGGCGCCGTCACCCGCAATCGCGTCAAGCGACTGATTCGGGAGTTTTTCCGTACCCGTCAGCAGCAGCTGCCCAAGGGCTTCGATCTGTCGATCATCGCCAAGGGGCATGCCGGGAATATCGATTTAGCCACGGTCTGCAGCGAGCTGGAGGTTCTTCTGCGGCCCGAAGTCTACGAAAAGAAGAGGCTGAAGCGGTCATGCTCCGGCAAATCCTGATTCTGGCCATCGAACTCTACCGCTGGTTGCTGTCTCCCCTGAAGCCGCCGGTCTGCCGCTTTTATCCCAGCTGTTCCTGCTACGCCAAGGAAGCGCTGGTTCGGCACGGGCTGGCCAAGGGACTGCTGCTCGGACTGCGGCGCGTGGCGAAATGCCATCCCTGGCATCCCGGCGGCTATGACCCAGTTCCCTGATACGTTCCGGAGTCTTCATGGAAAACAGAAATACCATTATCGCGCTCGTTCTCATGGCCGTGGTCTGGTTCGGCTACAACCTTCTCTTTCCGCCGGCACCGGTGCCTTCCGAAAAGAGTGCCGCTCCTGCCGTCGAACAGAAGGCTGCTGCCGAGCATCTCGACACGGCGCCGGCATCCGTACCGGCGCCGGTTCTGCCGCCGGCTGCAAAATCCGCTGCCGGAATGTCCGCCGACTATGTCGAAAGGACGCTGACGGTTGAAAATTCCCTCTATCGGGCAAAACTCACCACCTCTGGCGGCCGGCTGGTCAGCTTCTCCCTCAAGCAATACCGGCAGCAGGCCGAGCCGGATTCCGAGCCGGTTGTACTGCACGCCGCCGGTGACAAGACTGGACTGAGTCTGGTCACCAGCGGCGGTGAAAGCATCAATCTGCCGGCGGATGCACCCTTTCAGTTGCTGGAAGGCGACGGCCCGATCGTGCTCGAGTCCGGCGAACAGAAGCAGGTCGTTTTCCGCTATGTCGATGCCGGCAGTGGCCTGACGGTCGACAAGGTCTTTACCTTTCGCGGCGACGAGTACCTGATCGACCTGGAAATCAGGATCGCCAACCCGGGTCGCCAACAGCTTCAGGGGACTCTGACACTCGGTCTGGTTCATCCCTGGGACGAAAGCCAGAATGTCAGTCGTTACGGCTTCGTCGGCCCGGCGACCCTTGTTGGCGAGGGGCTGGAGACCGACAGTGTCAAGTCGCTGAAAAAAGAGAGCAAGACCTACAGCAAGCCGGTCTGGTCCGGGTTCGAAACCAAGTACTTTATCACTGCTTGCGTTCCGCTGGAGAAAGCGGCCGACAAGGTTGTTCTCCTCTACCGCAACGACAGCGTCGTCAACAATTTCGTTTCGCCCTACCTGCAGCTTCCGCCCGGACAGAGCCTCGGTCTCGGCTATCGTCTCTACTTCGGTCCGCTCGATTTCGAGATTCTCAAGGCGGCTGGACACAGGCTCGACAAGGCGATCGATCTCGGCTTCTTTACGCCGATCGCCGCGCCGCTGCGGGTGGTTCTGCATTTCTTCCACAGCTATACCGGCAACTGGGGACTGGCCATCATTCTGTTGACGGTGATCATCAAGCTGATTTTCTGGCCGCTGACCCACAAGAGCTACAAGTCGATGCGGGAGATGCAGAAGATTCAGCCGGAGATGCAGAAGATACGCGAGAAATTCCGCCATGACCGGGAGCGGATGAACAAGGAGATGATGTCCCTGTACAAGGAAAAACGGGTCAATCCCATGGGCGGCTGTCTGCCCATGCTGGTCCAGATACCGGTCTTTTTCGCCCTCTACAAGGTGTTGATGGTCGACATCGCCCTGCGCCACGCGCCCTTCATCTTCTGGCTCAACGACCTTTCGGCCAAGGATCCCTACTACATTACGCCGATCATCATGGGCGTGACCATGTTCATCCAGCAGAAGATGACGCCTTCTTCCATGGATCCGACCCAGGCCAAGGTCTTCATGGCGATGCCGATCGTCTTTACCTTTCTTTTCCTCAACTTCCCGTCGGGACTGGTCATCTACTGGCTGGTCAACAACATCCTGACCATCGGTCAGCAGTACATGATCCGGCGGCAGTACAGTTGAACGAGAGATGGAGAACCTGTTTGAATTTCGCTGTCGCTGCGCCGGCCTCGAAGACGCGGTCAGGGCCGGCATAGAACGGTTCGATTGCCGGCGCACCGATCTCGATGTCGATATCGTCACTCCCGCCCGCCGGGGACTGTTCGGTCTCTTCGGTCGCCGAGACGCCGAATTCCGCCTGCGGATCGGCAACCGGCTGGCGGCGGCCCGGATCGTGCTGCACCGGCTGCTCGAGCTGGCCGGTTTCGCCGACGAACTGCAGCTGGACATCAACGAAGGGGACAACCTTCTGATCATTGAGTCGCCGCACAATGCCCTCATCATCGGCAAGAAGGGACTGACCCTCGACAGCTTCGAGTATCTGGTCAACGGCATCGTCGATCGGTACCTGCCCGACGGTGTCCGCCTCCGGCTCGACTGTGGCCGTTTTCGCCAGCGGCAGAAGGAGAACATCAGGAGACTGGCCCGGGAGCTGGTCGAAAAGGCCCGCAAGACCGGTCGTCCCGTTCTCAGTGAGCCGCTGCCGGCAGAACACCGGCAGATCATTCATCAGATGGTCAAGAAATTTCCCGACTGCACGTCACGCTCACAGGGACAGGGTGTTCTCAAGAAGGTCAGCATTTCCAGCCTGAGGAAGTAGACGTGCGCACCGATGCGACCATTGTCGCCCCGGCAACTCCAAGGGGCGAAAGCGGGCTGGCTGTCATCCGGCTTTCCGGCGACCGGGCCGAATCGATCCTGCGCCGGATCTTCCGCCCGGCCCGTCCGCTTGACAGTTTCGAGTCGCACCGCCTTTACTACGGCCATGCCGTTGACGGAAGCGAGGTTGTCGACGAGGTGATGGCCGTGCTGATGCGGGCGCCGAAAACCTTCACCCGCGAGGACGTGGCTGAAATACACTGTCACGGTGGTCCCCTTCCCGTCAGCCGGATCGTCGCTCTCTGTCTGCGTCAGGGCGCGGTTATGGCCCGGCCCGGCGAGTTTACCCTGCGTGCCTTTCTCAACGGACGCCTCGATTTGGCCCAGGCCGAAGCTGTCGCCGGCATCATCCACGCCCGTTCCGAGGCCGCCGGCCGCGCGGCTCTCGGTCAGCTTGAGGGCCGGCTCTCCAGCCGGCTGCGAGTTCTGAAGAAGGACCTGGTCGAGCTGCTGGCGCATCTTGAAACCCATATCGATTTCGTCGAGGAGGATATCGATCTTCCCGACCAGGATAAGTGGTGCGAGCGGGTCGCGGCCGTGCGGCGGCAGGTGGAGGAAATTGCCGCCACCTACACCTCGGGGAGGATGCTCAAGGACGGGGTGCGGGTGCTTATTCTCGGCAAGCCGAACGTCGGCAAGAGTTCCCTGCTCAATTGTATGCTCGGTGAATCGCGCGCCATCGTCTCGGAATGGGCCGGCACGACCCGCGATACCATTGAGGAAAACCTGGTTCTCAACGGTTTTCCCCTGCGCCTGATCGATACCGCCGGTATCCGTCAGACCGAGGATCCGGTCGAAAAGGAAGGGGTTGAGCGGGCCCGGCAGAAGATTCGCTCTGCCGACCTGGTTCTGTTTCTGGTCGACGGTAGCCGGCCGATTGATGACGACGACCGGCTGGTTTTCGACTTCTGTCCGTCCGAGCGTACCCTGCTGGTTGTCAACAAGATCGACCTGCAGCAGTCTCCCCTCCCCTCCTGGCTCTCCGGACTGCCCCGGGTCAGCATTGGCGCCCGTGATCATATCGGAATCGATCGCCTGGGCGACGCTCTGTGCAGGCTGCTGGGGGACGACAGGGGCGATGCCGGCGAGTCGCTGCTGGTCTATGAAAGTCGTCATTACCAGGCCCTGCTGCACTGCAGTCAGGCCCTGGATCGCCTGTTGCAGTCCCTTGAGCAGGGTGAAAGTCCGGAGTTTCTCGCCGTCGATCTGCAGGATGCACTCAGGTCCCTGGGGGAGATCACCGGCGAGACCACGCCCGACGACGTTCTCGATACCATTTTCAGTCAGTTCTGTATCGGTAAATAGGGGTAGTGTTCCACGTGGAACATTTCCACAACATGTTGTGGCTGTTCTCGTCTCATGGGGCAAGGTTTAGGTTCGCAGGATGTTCAGTTACGGCAAATCCTATCAGGTAATCGTTGTTGGCGCCGGCCATGCCGGCTGTGAGGCGGCACTGGCGTCGGCCCGCATGGGGTGTGCGACACTGCTGCTCAATCTCAGCCTGGACGCGGTGGCGGAAATGTCCTGCAATCCGGCCATCGGCGGTCTGGCCAAGGGGCATCTGGTGCGGGAGATCGATGCCCTGGGTGGGGAGATGGGGTTGGCCATCGACGAAACCGGCATCCAGTTCCGACAGCTGAATACTAAGAAGGGGCCGGCGGTGCGGGCCTCGCGGGCGCAGGCAGACCGTCACGCCTACGCCACCCGCATGAAAAGGGCGCTGGAGAAACAGGATAATCTCGATCTGAAACAGGGCGCGGTCAGTGCCGTGTTGGTCGAGGATGGACGCGTGGTCGGGGTGACGACCCGTGAGGGGCTGGAATTTCGCGCCCCGGCGGTGGTGCTGACCACCGGTACCTTCATGCGGGGGCTGATCCATGTCGGCCTCAACAGCTATCCGGGCGGTCGGGCCGGAGAACCGCCGTCGGAAGGTCTTTCCGACTGTCTGCGGAAGCTCGGTCTACAGGTGGGGCGACTGAAGACCGGAACGCCGCCACGGCTGGACGGAAGAACCATCGATTTTGACCGGCTCGAAGCCCAGCCCGGTGATCCGGAGCCGCGTCCCTTCTCCTTTCTCAACGACCAGATCGAACGGGAACAGGTCTGCTGTCATATCACCTACACCAGTGAAGAGACCCATGCGATCATCAGGGGAGGACTCGACCGGTCGCCGCTCTACAGCGGGGTGATCGAGGGTGTCGGTCCCCGTTACTGTCCTTCGATCGAGGACAAGGTAGTGCGTTTTCCAGACAAGACCCGGCATCAGATCTTTCTCGAGCCGGAGGGGGCCGACAGCGGCGAGATCTATCCCAATGGGGTTTCGACCTCGTTGCCGCCGGACGTGCAGCTGGCCTTTCTGCGGACCATTCCCGGTCTCGAGCGGGTCGAAATCATGCGGCCCGGCTATGCCATCGAGTACGACTATGTCGATCCGATCCAGCTGCGCCCTACCCTCGAAGTGCGGCGAATCCGCGGTCTCTATAACGCCGGACAGATCAACGGCACCTCCGGCTACGAAGAGGCCGCCGCCCAGGGTCTGGTGGCCGGCATCAACGCCGCCAGGCAGGTCCTCGGCCGGCCGCCGCTGGTGCTGCGCCGCGACCAGGCCTATATCGGGGTGCTGATCGACGATTTGATCAATCTCGGTGCCCCGGAGCCCTACCGCATGTTTACCTCGCGTGCCGAATACCGGTTGCTGCTGCGGGAGGACAATGCCGACCAGCGTCTGACCCCGATCGGCCGCGACCTGGGGCTGGTCGACGATGCGCGCTGGAGCCGTTACGAAAGGAAGATGGCGGAGGTGGCGCGGGGGCGGACCCGACTGCAGCAGATTCGGGTGTCGCCGTCCGATCGTGAGCGTCTCGAGCGTCTCGGCCTGAACGGGCTCAGAAACGGGCTCAGCCTGGAAGAGCTGTTGCGGCGGCCCGAAATCGGCATCGAATCGCTGAAAGGAATCGACAGCGAACTGGCCGGGCTGTCGTCCGAGGCGCTGGAGCAGCTGGAGATCGCCACCAAGTACCAGGGCTACATCGATCGCCAGCTGGAAGATGTCGCCCGCTTTCGCAAGCTGGAGGAGAAGGTCATTCCTGCCGATTTTCGCTACGACGGCATCGACGGACTGTCGCTGGAGGTGCGGGAGAAGCTGCAGAAGCACCAGCCGGCGACCCTCGGCCAGGCCTCGCGGATTCCCGGGGTGACCCCCGCCGCCATCGCCGTGCTGTCGGTGTTGCTGCGCCGCCGGGAGAGCGTTGATGGATGAGCTGCGGCTGCTGGCGCAGGGGCTGGAGAAGCTGGGCCTGGACGTCGAACCGGAATCGCTGCCACGTCTGATCGCATTTCTCGATCTGCTCCAGCGCTGGAACGACAGGCACAACCTGACCGCCATTCGGGATCGGCGGCAGGCGCTGGAAAAACACCTGCTCGATTCCCTGACTCCCCTGCCCTTGCTGCCCGCGGGAGTGCGACTGCTCGATTTCGGCTCGGGGGCGGGGCTGCCGGGGCTGCCGCTGAAGATCGTCCGGCCCGACATCGAGCTCTGCTCGGTGGAGTCGGTGGGCAAAAAAGCGGTCTTTCAGCGCCAGGTCGTCAGGCAACTGCGGTTGCGGCGGGTGGAGGTCGTCCAGCAGCGGCTTGAGCGGTTCGCCGAGGCCGCCGAGCGCCAGGGAAGCTTTGACGGCGTCATCTTTCGCGCCGTCGGGCGGGTAGCCGATTTCGCTCCCCTGGTCCTGCCGCTGCTGGCGGACGGTGGATACCTGATCGCCATGAAGGGCGCGGAAGGGGAAACGGAGTGGGCTGACCTGCCGGTTGCGGGACTGGTACGGGAGAAAAAAGTGGGACTCGTCTTGCCCTTCTCTGCGGCGTCCAGGTGGCTGCTTGTTTGGAAAAAACAGTAAAAACAATATGTTGCAACATGAAGATGCGACGGATGACGCCTGGCGTCGGGCGGGCCGGGTACTCCTTTAAGACTTCAACGGCGGAAACGAATATGCTAACCTGTGCGGCCTGAACCGCCCGATGGAGAGGTTTCTCAATGGCACAGATCATCGCGATAGCCAATCAGAAGGGGGGCGTGGGCAAGACCACGACCGCGGTCAACCTGGCGGCGTCACTGGCGACGGCGGAAAAGAAGACTCTGCTGGTCGACATGGACCCTCAGGGCAACGCCACCAGCGGAATCGGCCTGGAGAAAGAGAATCTCGAGCTGACCGTCTACCATGGGCTGCTCGGCGAGTGTTCCGCCGCCGAACTGCTGCAGCCAACCCAGCTCGACCATCTGCAGGTGATGCCGGCGACGCCTGACCTGATCGGCGCCGAGGTGGAGCTGGTTTCGGCCATTGCCAGGGAAAAGAAGCTCAAGGCGCTGCTGGCCGAAATCGAGGATGAATTCAGTTACATTCTCATCGACTGTCCGCCGTCGCTCGGCCTGCTGACGGTCAATGCCCTGACCGCTGCCAACCGGGTGCTGATTCCGATGCAGTGCGAATACTATGCGATGGAGGGTTTGAGCCAGCTGCTCAACACCATCTCCCTGATTCGGCAGGAGCTGAACCCCCGTCTTTCCCTCGACCACATCCTGCTGACCATGTTCGACGGGCGCAACAATCTCTCGCACCAGGTCGGCGAGGAGATCCGCACCCATTTCCCCGAACAGCTCTGCGAGACCATCATTCCCCGCAACATTCGTCTGTCCGAGGCACCGAGCCACGGCCTGCCGGTTCTGCTCTACGACATCGCATCCAAGGGGGCGCAGGCCTACCTCGATCTGGCCCGGGAAATCATCCAGGCGGAGGTGTGACCATGGCGAAACGACCCGCACTCGGCAAAGGTATCGGAGCGCTGATCAGCAGCGCCGGCAAGGCGGCCGGCAACGAAACGGCCGGTGCCAGCAAATATTTTCTCTGTCCCATCGAAGAGCTGAAGCCGCACGGCCGGCAGCCGCGCAAGACCTTCGATGGCGCCAAGATGGCCGAACTGGTGGCCTCCATCAGGGAGAAGGGGGTCATCCAGCCCCTGGTGGTGCGCAAGCAGGATGGTCACTATCAGATCATCGCCGGCGAACGCCGCTGGCGGGCGGCCCAGAAGGCCGGCCTGAAGGAAGTGCCGGTGGTGATCCAGGATGTCTCCGAGGATTGGGCCCTGGAAATGGCCCTGATCGAAAACATCCAGCGCGAAGACCTGAATCCAATCGAGGAAGCCGAGGCCTACCGCCATCTGATGGAGAGCTTCGATCTGTCGCAGGAAGAAGTGGCCAGGCGCGTCGGACGGGAACGGTCAACGGTGGCCAACATGCTGCGTCTGCTCAAGCTGCCGGGCAAGGTGCGCAGCGACGTGATCGCCGGCGAACTGAGCATGGGGCACGCCCGCGCCCTGCTCGGTCTGGAGGACGAGGAGGACATCCTCGAGGCCCGGGACCAGGTTGTCGCCCGAAAGCTCTCGGTCCGTGAGTGCGAGGCCCTGGTCAAGAAGATCAAGAACTTCGGCCAGCCGTCGCGCAGCAAGTCGGAGCCGGCCCCGGTCGATCCGGAGCTGAAGCGGCTGGAGGAAGAGCTGAAGCGCGCCCTGGGAACCCAGGTCAGGATCCTGCCCCGCGGCAAGGGGGGGAAGGTGGAGATCAGCTACTTTTCCGCCGAGGAGCTGGAGCGGATTCTCGCCCTGCTCGGCGTCGACTAGGTGGAGGCGAGATGCGCAGGGAGAAAAGGGGGACGACAGGCATGAAAAAGGATCATCCGGTGGAAAAGGGCGATATCAAGGCCTTTCTCGGTCCGGGCAGCTGTTTCGAGGGCAAGCTGCAGTTCGACGAAATCGTGCGTCTCGACGGTCGCTTCAAAGGTGAGATCGCCAGTCGCGACACCCTGATCGCCGGCCGGGAGGCCGACATCGAGGCGGAAGTCACCGTTGGCACCCTGGTTCTCTCCGGTCGCTTCAAGGGCAATATCAGGGCTTCGGTCAAGGTCGACCTGCGGGCGCCGGCCCGGGTCGAGGGGAACATCGAGACGCCCGTGCTGGTGGTCGAGGAGGGCGTACTGCTCAACAGCACCCTGCAGATGGGGGAACGCGCCGGGCAAGACCCCGAAAAAAGCGAGTGATTTCTGATGGTTAACATACAGACCCCCGGTCGGTGTCCATCCGCCAGGCCGGACCGGACCCGAATGGGTGCCGGGAAAAGACCGAAAGAAGAAACGATTAATACAAACAGCGTCTTGACATGGTCGGTGGGCTGTGTTTAGTATGCGCTGATTTGCCGCCCGGCAACTTTTTTATTACCCTGATCGTCTGTATACAGTATACCAAGGAACCAAGGTTCCGAAGGCAGAGGTTGACCCGTGATAAGTCTCGATCTGACACTCGTCATCCAGTTCGTCAATTTCATCATTCTCATGGTGCTCCTCAACCTGATTCTCTATCGCCCGCTGCGAAAGGTTCTGCAGGAGCGTCAGGAAAGCATCGAGGGCGGGCACGCCCGGGCCACCGAGCTTGAAGCCCGGATTCGGGAGAAGATGGCCGAGTACGATGCGCAGCTCCAGGAGGCACGGCTGAAGGGCAACCAGGAGCGTGCCGCCCTGCGCAAGGCCGCCCAGGAAGAGGAAGCCAAGATTCTGGCCGCTGCCCACAACGAGGCCAGCAGCAATCTGAAGAAGATCAAGGACCAGGTGGCGGGCGAGGCCGAGGCCGCCCGCAAGGCGCTTGCGGCCGAGTCGAAAGCGATTGCCGCCCAGATCGCCAGCCAGGTTCTCGGGAGGTCTCTGTCGTGATGAACAAGAAGTCGACGTTGAAACTGGCCGCGGCGATCGCGCTGCTGCTTCTCTGCGCCGGAACGGCCGTTGCCTCCGGCGGGGAACACCATGCCGACAGCGGCGTCCTGCTCAAGGACTTTCTCTGGCGCTGTCTCAACTTTGCCGTAACCATCGGCCTTCTCGCCTATTTTGTCACCAAGCCGCTCCGGCAGGGGCTGGCCGGTCGCCGGCAGAAGATCGCCGACAGCCTGGCCGAGGCCGAGAAGGTCAGGGCCGAGGCCGAAGCGAAGTTTGCCGAGTATGACCGCAAGCTGGCCGAGGCTACGAAGGAGATCGAAACCATCTATCAGGAGATCCGCCAGGACGGCGAACGGGAGCGCGAGCGGATTCTGGCCAACGCCCGGGAGATGGCCGAGAAGATCAAGGCCGAAGCCCAAAAGTCGGCGGAGCTGGAGATCGCCCGTGCCCGCGCGACCTTGCGCGAGGAAGCATCGAAGATGGCCGTCGAGATCGCCGAGCAGATGCTGCGCGAGAAATTCAGCCGCGACGACCAGTCCCGTCTGGTGGATGAATACATTCAGAAGGTGGGAGAATTACATTGAGTACCAGTGCGATAGCGAAACGATACGCCCGGGCGCTGGTCGGCATCGGCGCCGAGCAGAAGATGGTGGAGCAGTTCGGCGAGGAACTCGCCCGAGTCCGCGAGGCCTTCGCGACCGAGGAGTTTCTCCGCCTGATCCTCGAAAGCCCCACCTTCCCGCTGGCCAAGAAGAGTGCCATTCTCGCCGACCTGGTCGACGCCCTGAAGATTTCCGACGGGATGCGCGCCTTTCTCGGCCTGCTGCTGGAGAAGGACCGCCTGCGCTTTCTGTCCCAGATCGACCAGACCTATCGGCAGCTGGCCGACGACCTGGCGGGCGTGCAGCGGGCCAGGGTTGTGTCCGCCACCGAACTCGACGACAAGCAGCGGCAGGCGATCAAAGCCGGGCTCGAAAAGCAGACCGGCAAGAGCATCGAGCTGACCGTCGAGGTCGACGAGGAGCTGATCGGCGGAATTCAGGTCGAAATCGGTGGCCGGCTCTTCGATGCCAGCCTCAAGACTCAGCTGAAACGTATTGAAGATACCTTAAAAAAGGGGTGAGAAGGTCCTATGGAAATCAGAGCAGAAGAGATCAGCGCGATCATCAGAAAGCAGATCGAGAACTTCGGTCGCGAGGTTGAAGTCAGCGAGACCGGCACCATCATCTCCGTCGGTGACGGCATTGCCCGTATCCACGGCCTGGACAAGGCCATGGCCGGTGAGCTGCTTGAATTCCCCGGCAACACCATGGGCATGGTCCTCAACCTCGAGGAGGACAACGTCGGCGCCGCCATTCTCGGCGAGGCCCACCACATCAAGGAAGGTGACACCGTCAAGCGGACCGAGCAGATCGTGCAGGTTCCGGTCGGTGAGGGTCTTCTCGGCCGCGTTGTCAACGGCATCGGCATTCCGATCGACGGCCAGGGCGACATCGACAGCGACGTCTTCCGCAAGGTCGAGGTCAAGGCGCCCGGCATCGTCACCCGCAAGTCGGTGCACGAGCCGATGCAGACCGGCCTGAAAGCGATCGACTCGATGGTTCCCATCGGCCGCGGCCAGCGCGAGCTGATCATCGGTGACCGCCAGACCGGCAAGACCGCGGTGGCCATCGACACCATCATCAACCAGAAGGGCCAGAACATGATCTGCATCTATGTCGCCATCGGCCAGAAGCGATCGACCGTGGCCCAGGTGGTCGACAAGCTGAAGAAGCATGGCGCCATGGACTACACCATCGTTGTCGCCGCGACCGCTTCCGACCCTGCTCCGCTGCAGTTCATCTCACCCTACACCGGCGTTACCATGGGCGAGTATTTCCGTGACAACGGCAAGCACGCCCTGATCATCTACGACGATCTTTCCAAGCAGGCCGTCGCCTACCGTCAGCTTTCGCTGCTGCTGCGCCGTCCGCCCGGACGCGAGGCCTATCCCGGTGACGTCTTCTACCTGCACAGCCGTCTGCTGGAGCGCGCCGCCAAGCTGAACGACGATCTCGGTGCCGGGTCGCTGACCGCACTGCCGATCATCGAAACCCAGGCCGGTGACGTTTCGGCCTACATTCCGACCAACGTCATCTCGATCACCGACGGCCAGATCTTCCTGGAGACCGACCTCTTCTACTCCGGTGTCCGTCCCGCGATCAACGTCGGTCTGTCGGTCTCCCGCGTCGGCGGCAGTGCCCAGATCAAGGCGATGAAGCAGGTTGCCGGTACCCTGCGCCTGGCGCTGGCCCAGTACCGCGAGATGGCGGCCTTCGCACAGTTCGGTTCCGACCTCGACGCTGCCACCCAGCGCCAGCTGAACCGCGGCGCCCGCCTGGTCGAGATCCTCAAGCAGGGCCAGTATCAGCCGATGCCGGTCGAGAAGCAGGTCGTCGCCATCTACGCCGCCAACAACGGCTACGTCGACGACTACCCGGTCACCGCGGTCCAGCGTTTCGAGAAGGAGATGCTGGAGTTTTTCGAGACGCGGCACGGCGACATCTTCAAGGACCTGGCCGAGAAGAAGGCCATCGACGACGAGCTCGAGGGCCGGATCAAGGCCGCGCTCGACGAATTCAAGGGCCAGTTTGTTGCCTGATAACGCGCACGACTAAGGTGGGATAGATGCCCAGTCTCAAGGACATAAAGAAACGGATCGGTACGGTCAAAAACACCAGCCAGATCACCAAGGCCATGAAAATGGTCTCGGCGGCGAAGCTGCGTCGGGCCCAGGATGCCGTCGTTTCCGCCCGGCCCTACGCCGACAAGCTGCTCGACGTGCTTTCGAGCCTGGCGGCGCGGGAGGATCATGACGTCCATCCCCTGCTGCAGGATCGTGGGCGCGGCAAGGCCCTGGTGGTGCTCTTTACGGCTGACCGTGGCCTCTGCGGCGGCTTCAACGCCAACATTTCCAAGGAAGCCGAGCGCTTCATTCGCGAAAAGACGGATGGCTACGAAGAGTACGAGCTGATGATCATCGGCCGCAAGGGCGCCGAGTTCCTGCGCAGCCGGCGACTGCCGATCGGCAAGGTGCACGAAAACCTCACTGGCAAGGTGACCTACCAGACCGCGGCCCTGCTCGGACAGGAGATCGTCGAAGGCTACGAGGCCGGTTCCTACGACGCCGTCTATCTGGTCTACAATGCCTTCCGCAGCGCCATTTCGCAGATTCCGACCATTCAGCGGCTGCTGCCGGTCGAGCCCCGGTCGGTGGAGGAAAGCCAGCACGTGGCCCAGTACATCTACGAGCCGAACCGGACCGAGGTGCTGAGCCAGCTTCTTCCCAAGCATGTCGAGGTCCAGATTTTCCGGGCGCTGCTCGAATCGGTCGCGTCGGAACATGGCGCCCGGATGAGCGCCATGGACAACGCCAGCAAGAACGCCAACGAGATGATCCGCAAGCTGACCCTGCAGTACAACCGGGCACGGCAGGCGGCCATAACCAAGGAGCTGATGGAGATCATTTCCGGCGCCGAGGCGATCAAATAGGAAAAAGTAGCGAATTCAAGCGTTTTTATAGGAAAACGGAGGAACGGTTCACCATGAATAAAGGGAAAATCACGCAGGTCATCGGTCCGGTCGTCGACGTCGAGTTCGAGTCGGATAAGCTGCCGGAAATCTACCACGCCCTGAGAATCACCAACCCGGCCATCGACGACCGGGAGTGGAACCTCGTCTGTGAGGTCGCCCAGCATCTCGGGGAAAACACAGTCCGCGCCATTGCCATGGACACCACCGACGGCCTGGTGCGCGGTCAGGAAGTGCTCGATACAGGCAAGCAGATCGTCATGCCGGTCGGCCGCAAGACCCTCGGCCGCATTCTCAACGTCATCGGCGAGCCGGTCGACGAGGCCGGTCCGGTCGAGGCCGAACAGGAGTGGGAAATCCACCGCCCGACCCCCGAATTCGTCGAGCAGTCGGTCGACGTGCAGGCGTTCGAAACCGGCATCAAGGTCGTCGACCTGCTGGCTCCCTACGCCCGTGGCGGCAAGATCGGCCTGTTCGGCGGCGCCGGCGTCGGCAAGACGGTTCTGATCATGGAACTGATCCACAACATCGCCAAGCAGCACGGCGGTTTCTCGGTTTTCGCCGGGGTCGGCGAGCGGACCCGCGAAGGGAATGACCTCTGGCACGAGATGAAGGATTCGGGCGTTCTCGACAAGGCCGCCCTGATCTACGGCCAGATGAACGAGCCTCCGGGAGCCCGTGCCCGCGTCGCCCTTTCGGCGCTGACCGTCGCCGAATATTTCCGTGACGAAGAAGGCCAGGACGTGCTGCTCTTCATCGACAACATCTTCCGTTTCACCCAGGCCGGTTCCGAGGTTTCGGCGCTGCTTGGCCGCATCCCCTCGGCGGTCGGTTACCAGCCGACCCTGGCCACGGAGATGGGCGCCCTGCAGGAGCGTATCACCACCACCAACAAGGGTTCGATCACCTCGGTCCAGGCGATCTACGTTCCGGCCGACGACCTCACCGACCCGGCGCCGGCGACCACCTTCGCCCATCTCGACGCAACCACCGTTCTTTCGCGTCAGATCGCCGAGCTCGGCATCTACCCGGCCGTCGACCCGCTCGACTCGACCAGCCGCATCCTCGACCCGCAGGTTGTCGGCGAAGAACATTACAAGGTCGCCCGCGACGTGCAGTACGTCCTGCAGCGCTACAAGGATCTGCAGGACATCATCGCCATCCTCGGTATGGACGAACTCTCCGAGGAAGACAAGCTGATCGTCGCCCGCGCCCGCAAGATCCAGCGTTTCCTGTCGCAGCCGTTCCACGTCGCCGAGGTCTTCACCGGATCCCCCGGCAAGTACGTCGAACTGAAGGACACCATCAAGGGCTTCAGGGAGATTGTCGAAGGCAAGCACGACGATGTTCCCGAGCAGGCCTTCTACATGGTCGGCACCATCGAGGAAGCCCTGGAGAAAGCCAAGAAGCTGGCGGCCTGATTGTGTTCCGCCGCCTAGAGGAACGAGCCCATGGCAGATAAACTGACATTGCAACTGGTAACACCCTACAAGCGGGTCCTGTCGGCGGAAGTCGACGAGGTGACGGCTCCCGGTTCGATCGGTGAACTCGGGGTGCTGCCCGGCCATACCCCGCTTCTGACCACCCTCAAGATCGGTGAACTCTCCTATCGGCAGGGTAACGAGACCTACCATGTCGCCGTCAACTGGGGCTACCTCGAGGTCGAGAACGACAAGGTCAACGTGCTGGTCGAAACCGCCGAGCCGGCCGACGAGATCGATCTCGGGCGCGCCAAGGCGGCACTTGGCCGTGCCGAGGAGGCCCTGAAGAAGCTCTCGTCCGAGGACAAGGAGTTCAAGGTCATGGAAGCGGCCCTTGAACGGGCCATGATCCGGATTCAGGTGGCCGGCAAAAAGGCCCGCTGATTCCACCGGCAACAAGTGAAAAAGGGCGACCCGCGCGGGTCGCCCTTTTTTTTACCTAGGCTGACGATATGGCGGCGAAGGCAGGGGATCAGTGGACCAGCAGATCGTCGCGCTCGAGCTGACGCATCTTGTCCATCACCACCGCCAGGTGTTCGCGCATCGCCTGGCGCGCTGCCTCGGGATCATGGCGTCGGATGGCGTCGAGAATGGCCTGGTGATGGCGGGTCAGCAGCTCGATGTAGCCTTCCCGCTTGTAGAATTCGGTCAGGGCCACCATGATGGTGGTGTGGAACAGGCTCTGGATGGTGTTGAGCACGTGCATCTGAATGGTGTTGTGGGCGGCGACGCTGATGGCATAGTGAAAACGGGCGTCGATGTCCGGTTCCCAGCCGCCGTTGGCCGCCTGGCGTTCCATGTCGGCGAAAATCTCCTCGAGCCGGGCGATGTCCTCATCGGTGGCGCGCTCGGCGGCGAGATAGGCCGACCAGGTCTCGATGCCCATGCGCACCTCGGCCAGATCGTAGAGCATCTTCGGGTTCTTCTCGACCATGCTTGACAGGGGATCGGCGAGCGAGGTTTCGGTCAGCGAGCGAACGTAGGTCCCGCCGCCCTGGCGCGATTCGACCAGTCCCATGGCCTCGAGCACCATGATCGCCTCCCGTACCGACGGGCGGCTGACCCCGAGTAGCGAGGCCAGTTCCCGTTCGGATGGGACCCGGTCGCCCGGCTTGAGCTGGCCTTCGGATATGAGGTTGCGGATCTGCTCGACGATCTCTTCGGAGATTTTCTTGGGGCGGATCGGCTTGAACACGTTGGTCATTCCAATGCTCCACGTGGAAAATTGGTAAGACCACATTTTGGCATTTTGATTGACAAAAGGCAAGGGTTTTGATGGGCGACGACAGTCGGTCAGAACGGGTGATCCTGCACTGCGACATGGACGCCTTCTATGCCTCAGTCGAACAGCAAGATCGGCCCGAGCTGCGGGGACGGCCGGTGCTGGTCGGCGGGCATCGCCGGCGGGGCGTGGTCTGCGCCTGTTCCTACGAGGCGCGGCCGTTCGGGGTCCGCTCCGGCATGGCGATGGCCAAAGCGCTGCAGCTCTGTCCGCAGGCGGCGGTGCTGCCGGTGCGTATGGAGCGCTATCGGCAGGTGTCGGAGGCGGTCTTCGCCCTCTTCAGGCAGTTTACCGACCGGTTGGAGCCCCTCTCCATCGACGAGGCCTTTCTCGATGTCACCGCATGTCGCCGGCTGCTCGGAGATGGTGAAACCATCGGCGCAACTCTGCGGCGGCTGGTGCGCGAACGAACCGGACTGGCAGTCAGCGTCGGCGTGGCTGACAACAAGCTGCTCGCCAAACTGGCTTCGGCGGCGGCCAAGCCGGACGGCATGCGAGTGCTGGCCGGCGATGAGGTGGAGACCTTTCTGCTCCCCCTGCCCGTCGAACGGATCTGGGGCGTCGGGCCGAAGACCGCCGAAGCGCTGCACCGCATCGGTGTGCACCGGGTGGCCGAGGCCAGGAGCCTGTCGCGCCGTCAGCTGCGTTCCATGTTCGGAGTGCAGGGCGAGCGGCTGTACGACCTGCTGCGCGGCATCGACAACCGGCCGGTGCAGCCGCCGCCGGAGAGGAAATCCCTGGGTGCCGAGGAGACCTTTGTCAGCGATCTCGACGACCGGCGGGAGCTGGAGCGGCAACTGCTGCGCCTGGCGGAGAAAGTCTGCCGCCGGGCCAGGCTGCAGAAGCTGGCCGGACGCGGGGCGACGCTGAAGGTCCGGCTGGCCGATTTTTCCACCCGCACCCGCTCGGTAACCTTCACCTCTCCGGTCAATGCGGTGCCGGAGCTGATGGCCTGGGCCGGCGCGGCCCTGCCGGATATCGAGCCGCAGCGGCCGGTGCGGCTGCTCGGCCTCTATCTGAACGACCTGACGCCGGAGAGCCAGCTCGACCTGTTTGGAGAGCGGGAACGGCTGCGCCGGCTCGACGAGGCCCGCGACAGGATCTGGCGCCGCTTCGGCGAAAAGGGGCTGACCCGGGCCTCGCTACTCGGGCTGGACGGATCGGTGCAGCGTCGGCAGGATGGTTTCGAAGACGGCGAGTGAGTGCAGCAGGTGGTTGACGCTGTGTGCCTCCAGGGTCATGGTCGGCAGCCGCGACAGGGTCCGCAGATGGGTCCACAGGGGCGCGAAATCGATCTTCCCCTGGCCGATGGGCAGGTGGTCGTCGTTGCGACCCCGATTGTCGTGCAGGTGCAGGTGAAAGAGGCGGCCGTCGAGCTGCTGCAGCCAGGTGGCGAGCGGCTGGTTGCCGAACAGGGCCCAGTGGCCGATGTCGAAACAGTGCCCGAACAGAGGATGGTCGAGGGTCTGCACCAGCCAGCAGAGCAGACGGCTGCTGCGGTCGTAGATGTTCTCCAGCACGAGGCGCATGCCGGAATCTTCGGCCCGGTGCAGAAATTCCGGCCAGAAATCGAGGGCCAGTTCCTGCCACTGGCGCACCTGGCTGCCGTAATGCCAGGGATCATAGCCGGGATGAAAGACGATCAACCGCGCACCGAGCTTTTCGGCGGCCGCGAAGGTCTGAGTGTAGCGATGGCGCGTGGCCTGGCGGACCATCGGCTCCACCGCGCCGGGATTGAGATCCATGAACGGCGCATGCACCGTCAGCGCCAGTCCCCGCTTGCGCAGGCGGGCGCCGATGTTGAGAAAGTAGTCGTCCTGGGTGTTGTCGAGATCGGCGGCCTGCAGGGCGAGCTCGGGCTGCAGGCCGTGTTCGAGCAGCAGCGGCAGGTACTGTTCGATGTGCCGGAAGGGAACGTGGACGTGCAGTTTCGGATTCATGGGCGGCCTCCGGCGGCGATCTTTTCCAGGGTTTGAATGGCCGGGTATTCACCGAGTACGATAAGGATGTCCCCTTCCTCGATGACGGTCGCAGAGGCGGGGTTGAAGACCATGCTGCCATCCGTCTTCTTGATGCCGACGATAATGATGTTCAGCTCCCGGCGGATCCCCGACGCCAGCAGGGTCTTGCCGACCAGGGACGATTCCCTGGCGATGCGCAACTCTTCCAGCTGCACTTCCAGGTTGTGGCCGGGAGCGGCGATCTCGATGAAGTCGACCACTGACGGACGCAGGACGGCCTGCGCCATGCGGGTGGCACCGATGACGTACGGGGAGATCACCTTGCTGGCGCCGGCCCGGCGCAGCTTGAGTTCGGAACCCTCCTCGCCGGCCCGGGCGAGAATGAAGAGCTGGGGATTGAGTCCGCGGGCGGTCAGGGTGATATAGACGTTTTCGGTATCGGAGGTGACCGCCGTGATCAGCCCCCGGGCGCGGCGGATGCCGGCGGCCTGCAGGGTGGCGTCGTCGGTGGCGTCGCCCTCGACGAAGAGATAGCCCTCCTCGGCCAGCTTCTGGCAGAGGGCCGGGTCCTTTTCCACCACCACGAACGGCAGCGGTTTGAGGGCGAATTCGCGGCAGATGAGCGTGCCGATGCGGCCGTAGCCGCAAATGATATAGTGATTCTGCAGCCGGGCGATCTTCTTTTCCACCTTTTTCCTCCCGAGCAGCTGCCTGAGCTGCCCCTCGACCGTAAAGCGAATCAGACTGCCGACGGCATAGGCAATGATGCCGGCGCCGAAGATGATGAGCAGGATGGTGAAGCCCTTCCCTTCCGGCGACAGGTCGTGCACCTCGCGGAAGCCGACGGTGGCGAGGGTGATGACAGTCATGTAGAGGGCGTCGAAGGTGGTCCAGTCCTCGATCGTCGAATAGCCGAAGGTGCCGAATGCGATGACCACGACCAGGATGAAGAGCGAGAAGCGCAGATGTCGGACCGGATCCATCAGGGGCTCCCGGGGGGAAGGTCTTGGTGCGATGATAGCCGCGATGCCCGGCCGTGGCAAGGGGTGGCGGGCAGGAGAGAAAAATCTTGACAGCGCATGTATACTGTATACAATCGTATACGTATGATGTAGTGCCCGCAACAATGTGATTTTCTGCGGGAAATGTTCTGATACTGGAGATATCCGTTGCGAAGAAAACCTTTGGAACGCCACCAGACACTGAGGGAAAAGATTCTCGAGACCATCCGGGAATCGATACTGAAAGGGACGCTCAAGCCGGGAGAAAAGGTCGCCGAGCCGGAACTGGCCGAGAGGTTCGGCATCAGCCGGACGCCGATCCGGGAAGCCTTCCGCCAGCTTGAATCGGAAGGCTACCTGACCGTCATTCCGCGCAAGGGGGCGGTGGTGACCGAACTGTCGGAGCGGGACATCACCGAATTCTACGCCATCAAGAGCATTCTCGAAGGCTACGCCGCCCGCCTGGCGGCCGAGAAGCTGACGGCCAGGGAAATCGAGCGGCTGGAGCAGATCAACCGGAAGCTGGCGGAACTGGCTGCCGAGGGCGACATCAAGACCTTCTTCAAGGTGCACGGCGAATTTCACGACCTGTTCATCGATGCCGCCGGCAACGAGAAGCTGGCCGATCTGATCCGACAGGTGGGGATGAAGTTCAACCGCCTGCGCATCGCCTCATTGTCGCTTCCCGGCCGGATGGAGATCTCCGTGGCCGAGCACCGCAAGCTGATCGAGGCCTTTCGCGCCCGCGACGGCGAGGCTGCTGACCATCTGGTCAGCAAGACCGCCGAGCTGGGCGGCAAGGTGCTGCTGGAGAGCATGAAGGAACAGAAACCGGGCAAGCAGCCCAGCTACATGGGTGAAGCGATGGATCTCTAACCGCAGCCGGAATCCGCCGGTGCCGCCGGGTTGACGGAACCGGAGTCCGGAGGCGGGCTTTCGGCCCTGAAGCATGGAGAAGAAAAAGCCGACGCTCGACAGAGGGTCGGCTTTTTCTTTGTGTGCGGCAGGTAAAGAAAGGCAGCGGCCTTGTCGATACGAGGGGGTGGGCAAAGAGGTGGAGATGTCTCTGTCGTTGGAGCGAAAAAGCGGGCCGGGACCGCCGGTTTCGGGGATGCGGCTGGCGGATGCCGAACTGGGGGACCTCTATCCGATCGGGCTGGAGTGTCTCTATCTCGACCTGCGCGCACCCTGCGATCTCTATCGGCGGCTGCAGGACGGAGAGATGGTCTTTTTCGCCCGGCGCGGCATCCCCTTCGACCAGGAGGCGCGCGACCGCCTGCACGAGCTCGGCGTAAGCGAGCTCTACATTCGTGAAGACGACGTTCCGCGCTTCTTTACCTTCATCAGGGAAACGCTGGAAAAGATTGTCCGGGACAATTCCGTCAGTCCGCAGAAGAAGGCCGAAGCGGTGCACGTCTCCTGTATGGAAACCATGCGTCGCGCCTACGCCGATCCCCGGGCCGTCTTTCTGCAGCAGGCGCACGAGGTAATCGCGCCGACGGTCGATCTCATCGTCCACGACGATGTGGCGACTCGGGCCCTGGTCCAGCTGACCGCCTACGACCACTGTACCTACGTCCATTCGACCAACGTAGGCATCTTCGGCATCGCCCTGGCGCGCATCATGTACGGTCAGGAATCGGTGGCGGTGATGGAGCGGCTGGGGGCGGGGTTTTTCCTGCACGATTTGGGCAAGTGCCGGATCCCGGTCGAAATCCTGAACAAGCCCGGTTCTCTGACGCCGAAGGAGCGCCGGCTCGTCAACCGGCATCCTCGCGACGGCTACGAAATCCTGCGGCTGGAGGGATTCATGACCGACGAGGCGGAGATCCTCACCCTGCAGCACCACGAACGGGAAGACGGCGAAGGCTATCCGGCCGGCCTGACAAGCAGGGACATCCACCCCTACGCCCGCATCTGCCGCCTGGTTGACATCTACGAGGCCCTGACCGCCGATCGCCCCTACCACAAGCGCCGCACGACTTTCGAGGCGCTCAAGTTCATGCAGGAACAGATCCTGACCGACATGGATCAGGAGCTGTTGCGCAACTTCGTGCTGCTGTTCGCCAAGAGCTGAAGAGATCAAAGGTCCACGAGAATACGAAGAACACAGAGAAAATCCATGACATAAGATTTGGGAAACAGACGCAAGTCCGGCAACCACAGGTACCATGGGAATTCTTTACACCCGCCCCATGTCTTCCTTTCCTTCGTGCCTTCGTAGAGGGTTTTCAGCTCCTAATTCCGCAGCCGATATCCCCTGCCGATCAGGAACGCGGTGACGGCGAAAAGAAGCAGCGTCTGGACGCCGACGACGGTGAACGCGGTGTGCAGCGGCAGATCGCCGACGCCGAGGACGGCGTGACGGAAGCCGTCGATCAGATAGAAGAGCGGATTGAGCCGGGAGATACCGGCCCAGAAGTCGGGCAGGATGGAGAGGGGATAGAAGACGCCGCCCAGATAGATCAGGGGGAGGATGAGAAAGTTGGTGAACATCGACAGGGCGTCGAAGCTGTTGGCGAAGATGGCCGCCAGCAGGCCGAACTGGGCGAAGAGAAAGCTGGCCAGTGCCGCCATGGCCAGTGCCGCCAGCGGATCGGCCCAGGGAAGCCGGGCGAAGAAGAGGGAGATCGTCCAGACCGCCAGGCCGACCCCCAGGCCGCGGATCATGGCCGCCAGGGTGTAGGCGAAGATGAACTGGGGCGGAGTGATCGGCGTTACCAGCAGGTCGACGATGTTGCCCAGGTAGCGTGACATGAAGAGGCTGGAGCTGGTGTTGGCGAAGGCGTTGTTGATCACCCCCATCAGAATCAGGCCGGGAATGACGAACTGCGCGTAGGAGAAGCCCTCCAGCACGCTGATCCGCTCACCCAGGGTGGCGCCGAAGACAAACAGGTAGAGCGAGGCCGAGACAATGGGCGCCAGCAGGGTCTGGGTAGAAACCCGCAGAAAACGGAGGATCTCCTTCCGGGTCAGGGTGAAAAAGGGCTGCCAGCGGTTGTAGCGGCGTCCGGCGTGTTCCAGTTTCATGTCTGCCCTCCCCCGCCGTTCTTCAGTCCCGTCAGTTCGATGAAGACCTCTTCCAGCCGCGGCTGCCGCGTTTCCAGCTCCCGAATCTTCAGGCCTAGCTGGTGCAGGCGGCCGACCAGCTCACCGGTGGTGGTTTCGGCCGGCACCGGCAGGCGCAGGTGGCGTCCGTCGTCGTCCAGCCGCGCCTTGAGGGCGACCAGCTGCGGTGGCAGCTGTGCCAGCGGATTTTCCAGCTCGATGGTCAGCTCCCGATGGCCCCAGCGCCGGACCAGGTCGCTGGTCCGTTCCAGGGCCAGGATCTCGCCGTGGTTCATTATCGCCACCCGTTCGCACATCTGCTCCGCCTCTTCCAGGTAGTGGGTGGTCAGCAGAATGCTGGTGCCGCTGGCGTTGATCTCGCGGACGAACTCCCACAGCGAATGGCGCAGTTCGACATCGACGCCGGCGGTCGGTTCGTCGAGAATCAGCAGTTTCGGCTTGTGAATCAGTGCCTTGGCGACCATGAAGCGCCGTTTCAGGCCGCCGGAGAGCTTGATCATCACCTTGTCGAGGTGTGGCCGCAGGCCGAGGCGGTCGATGAGCATGTTGCGCCAGGCCGGGTCGTCGTCGACGCCGAAATAGCCGGAATGGATGCGCAGGGCGCGATCGATGGTGAAGAAGTTGTCGATGACCACTTCCTGGTGCATCACCCCGGTCAACCGGCGGGTGATCCGGTAATCGCGCACGTTGTCGAAGCCGAAGATCGCCACCCGGCCGCCGCCGATGCGGGTGACGCCGACAATCATGTTGATGGTGGTGCTCTTGCCGGCGCCGTTTGGGCCCAGCAGGCCGAAGATTTCGCCGGCTCGGATGTCGAAGGAAACCCCTTTGACCACTTCCGGGCCGTCGAAACGCTTGCGCAGCCCGCTCACCTGAAGGGCGGGGAAGTTTTGATTTGCGGAGATTGCGCTCATGACGGGTATAATAGGCGCAAGCGAAAGAATTTAAAAGAGGAGTCAGAAGACAGGGGCCAGGAGAAAATCTTCCGGATACGGACTTCTGGCTTCCAGGGAGGATTGCCATGGTCAAGCTCGATCGCATCACTACCGGCGGCGGCGACAGGGGGCAGACCAGTCTGGCCGACGGGACGCGGGTGGCGAAGCACGCCGTCCGCGTCGAGGCCTACGGCGGCGTCGACGAACTGAACAGCCTGATCGGCGTGGTGTTGCTCGAAGCACTGCCGGCGGGCGTCGGCCCGGAGCTGGAACGGGTCCAGAACGACCTGTTCGATCTCGGCGCCGATTTCGCCATGCCGCCGGGCGGACCTTACGAAGAGAGGGCGCTGCGGATTGGCGAAAATCAGGTACGACGTCTCGAGGCGGAAATCGAGCGGGTGACCGGACTGCTCGAGCCCCTGGAGAGTTTTGTTCTGCCCGGCGGCACCCGGGCGGGGGCGCTGCTGCACCTGGCCCGCGCCACCGCCCGCCGCATCGAACGGCTGGCCTGGCGGCTGGTCGAGGAAGAAGGGGCCGACAGGGTCAATCCCCAGGCGCTCGTTTATCTCAACCGCCTGTCCGACCTCTGTTTCGTCTGGGCCCGCCTGGCCAACGACGGCGGCCGGAGCGACCGGCTGTGGACGCCGGGCGGCAATCGCTGAAGGCCAGTCGACCTGCGCAAAGGTGAAGACAGTGCCGCGTGACCGCAAAACGGCAACGGCCGTTTCCCTTTCGGAAACGGCCGTTGTGTGTAGTTCGGTTCACTCCGGCGGAAGTCGGTTCCGCTGGGGGGCGCGCCGGGCGCTCAGGCCGCCCCGCCCTCCTCTGGCTTCTCATCTTCTTCGTCCGGTTCGTCGGCCGCTTTCTTCTTGCCGAAGAAGCGGGCCACCCAGATGCCGATTTCGTAGAGCAGAACGAACGGCAGCGCCAGCGCGGTCTGCGAAAAGACGTCCGGCGGGGTGAGGATGGCGCCGATGACGAAGCCGATCACCAGGGCGTACTTGCGCTTGGCCGCCAGCCACTTGTAGTCGACGACGCCGATGCGGGCGAGAAAGAAGATGATGATCGGCAGCTCGAAGACCATGCCGAAGGCGAAGAGCAGCTTGGTGGCGAAGGTGAGATAGCCGCCCATGGAGAGCATGGGAGCGAGGCTGCCGTCGAGACCGAAACTGATGAGAAAGGTGAAGATCTGCGGAAAGACGAAAAAGAAGCCGAAATAGGTGCCGACGCCGAAACAGAGACAGCTCGCCAGCACGAAGGGGATCAGGTAGCGTTTTTCGTGGGTGTAGAGGCCGGGGGCGATGAAGGCCCAGAGCTGCCAGAAGATGATCGGCAGTGCGACCAGGAATCCGGCCAGGGCGCCGATCTTCATGTAGGTGAAGAAGGGCTCGGTGGCGTTGATGAAGACCAGTGAGCTCCCCTCGGGCAGGGCCGCCTTCACCGGGGCCGCGATGTAGTTGAAGAGCTTTTCGGCGAAGGCGTAGCAACCGAGAAAGGCGACAAACCAGGAGCTGGCGGCTATGACCAGCCGCTTGCGCAGCTCCTCCAGGTGGGCCATCAGGGGAAGCTGCTCGTCATGCACGGTCGCTTTCCTCCCCGGTCGCGGAATCCTCCTTTTCGGCGTCCTCTTCCCGCCCGTCGCCGCCATTTTCGCTCGCCGGGCCCTTCCCGGTCGCGGTGTCCCCTGAGGTTTCGCCAGCCTGCGGCGGCGTGGCGGGGGCGTAGGGATCGAAATCTTCCGCCGGATCGCTGCCCGGCGGCTTCAGACTGCCGCCGCCAAGGATCTGCTCGCGTATCTCGCGGGTGCGGGTCTCTTCCTCGAGAGTCTGCTTGAACTCGTCGGTGGCCCGTTTGAATTCCGCCATCGCCCGTCCCAGCGCCCGGGCGATATCGGGCAGTTTGCGCGGGCCGATGACCATCAGGGCGATGGCGAGGATGAGCAGAAGCTCGGGAAAACCGATGCCGAACATGAAGAACCCTTCCGTCTGAAGTCGGTTGAGAATAGCCGCAATCAGGGGGCAAGTCAAGCGGGTGAATGGCTGTTAACGGTTTGACATATCAGGGTTTTTCTTCTAGACTTGCGGGCCACGACCGTTTACGGAAGGACAGTCATGAATACGAGCGAATTACAACAGGAAATCCGTCGCCTCTGCGTCGAGCGTAACGCCCTGCTGCTGGCGCACAACTACCAGCGCGACGAAATTCAGGAAATCGCCGATATCACGGGGGATTCCCTCGGTCTGTCGATGGAGGCCGCCCGTACCGACAAGGACGTGATCGTCTTTTGCGGCGTTCATTTCATGGCGGAAAGCGCCGCCATCCTGGCGCCCGACAAGACGGTGCTGCTGCCGCGGCTCGACGCCGGTTGCCCCATGGCCGACATGGTCACCGCCGAAGGACTGCGCGAACTGAAGGCGCAGCATCCCGACGCCACCGTGGTCACCTACGTCAACTCCAGCGCCGCGGTCAAGGCCGAAAGCGACATCTGCTGCACCTCCTCCAACGCCGTCAATGTCGCCCGCTCCCTCGACGCCAAGAAGCTGCTGCTGGTGCCCGACCGCAATCTCGGCCGCTACATCGCCCGGCACGTGCCGGAGAAGGAGTGCATCTGCTGGGAGGGCTACTGCCCGACCCACGACCGACTGACCGTCGCCGACATCGAGCGGGCCCGCGCCGAGCATCCCGATGCCCTCTTTATGGCCCATCCGGAATGCACGCCGGAGGTGCTCGCGCTGGCCGATCACATCTGTTCGACCAGCGGCATGTACGCCTTCGCCCGTTCGAGCGAGGCGCGCAAGTTCATCGTCGGCACCGAAATGGGCATCCTCTACCGGCTGCGCAAGGAGAATCCGGACAAGGAATTCATCCTGCCGAGCAAGGCCCTGATCTGTCCCAACATGAAGCTGACCAGCCTCGAGGACGTGCTGCGGGCGCTGCAGACCATGCAGCCCGTGGTGACCGTCGACGCCGAAATCCGGCAGAAGGCGAAGACCGCCCTCGACCGGATGCTGGCGGTGCCGCGGGATTGAGGCGCGCCACCGTCCTCGTGTTCACCTGCCCGCACCGCTGCGCAGCCGCCGACCTGCCCCTGTCTTCTGCCGGGATGCTGACTGGATGAGCGAGGATTCTGCGCAAGAGATTCAGCACGCCACCGTCCACAGCGTGGTCGAGGTGTGCCGGGCGTCTGTCACCCGGGCCGAGGTCCTCGGCCTGCACGGCAGCGCCGGTGCCCACCTGCTCGCCTCCCTGCTCATTGCCGACCGGCGGCCGCTGATGGTGCTGACGGCCGATGCCCGCCAGAGCGCCCGCCTGGCCCGCGATCTCGCCTTCTATCACCGCCGTGGCGATGAGATCGGCCACTTTCCCGCCTGGGAGATGCGGCCCTACGATCCCCTGACCCCCCACCCCGAAGTCGAGGCGACGCGTCTGGCGACCCTGGCCGGGCTGGCTGCCGGCCGGCTGCGGGCGGTGGTGCTGCCGGTGCGCGCCCTGATGCAGCGGGTGATGCCGAAGCAGGTGCTGCAGGCCCTCAGTTGCGAACTGCAGCTGCAACAGGACTACCCCCGGCAGGAGCTGCAGCGCCTGCTCACCGGGCTTGGCTACCAGCCGGTCCCCCTGGTCGAGGATCGCGGCACCTTTTCCGCCCGCGGCGATATCGTCGACCTCTTCCCGCCGACGGGCGAGCGGCCGCTGCGGCTCGAATTCTTCGGTGACCAGCTGGAGCGCATCCGCCCCTTCGATCCGGTCAGCCAGCGCTCGACCGGCGAGGAGCTCCAGCGACTGGCCCTGTATCCGGCGCGGGAGATGATTCTCGCCGGCGAATTCCTTGCCCATTTTCTCGACCGGCTCAAGCAGCGCTGCGACGAACTCGGTCTGCCCCGTTCGGCCCGCGAGGCGGTGGCCGAGGAGGCCCGGGAGGGCTATCTCACTCCGGGCCGCTCCTTTCTGCTCCCCCTGGTCTATCCCGGGCTCGACACCCTGTTCGACTATGCCGGCGACGCCCGCTGGGTGGTGGTCGACGGCGCCGGCGTCGAACGGGAAGCCGACGCCTTCGCCGCCGAGATCGAGGAGGGGCAGCTGGTCGCCGGGCGGCGTGACGAGCCCTGGGTGCCGGCGGCCAGCCTCTACCTGACGCCGGAAGAGCTCGAGCGGCAGCTGGCGGTGCGGCCGCGGCTCGATTTTTCGCCGCTGCAGGTCTACCGGCTCGATGCCGACCATCCCCTCTTTCGCATCGACGCCCGCGGCAATGCCGATCTGCGGGTCGATCCCGGTGCCGCCGACGGCGGACTGGAGGCGCTGGCCGGGCGACTGCGGCGCTGGCTGGACGAGCGCTGGCGCCTGCTGCTGGTCTGCCATACCCGGGGGCAGGCCGAACGGCTGGCCGATCTGCTCGAACCCTACGGTTTTGCGCTGCCGAAGAATCCCGAACCGCTGACCGCGCTGCCGGAGCCCGGGCAGCTGCAGCTGGTGCTGGGCGACCTGTCGGCCGGTTTCCGGCTGCCGCTGGAAAAGACGGCGGTGGTGACCGAGGAAGAGCTGTTCGGGCCGCGGGTCCGGCGCCGGCGGGGGGGCGAAGAGCGGGCACGGGCGCTGCTGTCGTCGCTGGCCGAGCTGAAGAGCGGCGATCTGGTAGTGCATGTCGACCATGGCATCGGCCGCTATCACGGCCTGGAGCACCTGCGGCTCGGTCCGGTGGAAGGGGATTTCCTCCATCTCGAATACGCCGGACAGGACAAGCTCTACCTGCCCGTCGACCGCATCGAGAAGGTACAGAAATATATCGGCGGCGAGGGCGCGGCCGAGCCCCGCCTCGATCGGCTCGGCGGCCAGGGCTGGGAGAAGGCGTGCCTGCGCGCCCGGACCATGGTCGAGGAGCTGGCGCGCGACCTGCTGCAGATCTACGCCCGCCGGGAGCTGGCCCGGGGCTTTCGCTACTCGCCGCCTGACCGGCTCTACCGGGAGTTCGAGGCGGCCTTCCCCTACGAGGAGACGCCCGACCAGCTGGCGGCGATCGAGGACGTGCTGGCCGACATGACCAGCGACCGGCTGATGGACCGGCTGGTCTGCGGCGACGTCGGCTACGGCAAGACCGAGGTCGCCATCCGTGCCGCCTTCAAGGCGGTGCTCGATGGCCGGCAGGTGGCGGTGCTGGTCCCGACCACCGTGCTCGCCCAGCAGCACCTGGTCTCCTTCCGCCAGCGGCTGCAGGATTTTCCGGTGACGGTGGAGATGGTCTCCCGCTTCGTGGCGCCGGCCCGGCAGAAGGAGATTCTGCAGCGCGTCGCCGAAGGGCGGGTGGACATCCTGATCGGCACCCACCGGCTGCTGCAGCGGGACGTGCGTTTCAGGGAGCTGGGGCTGGTGGTCATCGACGAGGAGCAGCGGTTCGGGGTGGCGCACAAGGAGCGGCTGAAGAAGCTGCGGGCCGAGGTCGACGTCCTCACCCTGACGGCGACCCCCATTCCGCGCACCCTGCACCTGGCCATCAGCGGCCTGCGCGACCTGTCGGTCATCGAAACCCCTCCGGTCGACCGCCAGGCCATCCGTACCTACGTCACCCGTTTCGACGAAGAACTGGTCGCCGACGCCATCCGCCGCGAGCTGCGGCGTGGCGGGCAGGTCTTTTTCGTCCACAACCAGGTGCGGAACATCGAGGCGATGGCCGACTATCTGCGCACTCTGGTGCCGGAGGCGAAGATCGTCGTCGGCCACGGCCAGCTGCCGGAAAAGGAGCTGGAGAAGGTGATGGTCGATTTCATCGCCGGCGAGAGCAACGTTCTGGTCTGCTCGACCATCATCGAGAGCGGTCTCGACATTCCGCGCGCCAACACCATCATCATCAATCGTGCCGACTGCTTCGGCCTGGCCCAGCTCTACCAGCTGCGCGGCCGGGTCGGCCGCTCCAGCCAGCGGGCCTACGCCTACCTGCTGATTCCCGGCGAGGGAGCGCTCACCCGGCAGGCGCGGGAGCGGCTACGGGTATTGCAGGAGCTGACCGAGCTCGGCGCCGGTTTCCGGGTGGCCAGCCACGATCTCGAGCTGCGCGGCGCCGGTGATCTGCTCGGAGCGCGGCAGGCCGGGCAGATCGCCGCCATCGGTTTCGAGATGTACACCGAACTGCTGCAGGAGACCATCGCCGAACTGCAGGGGCGGGAGAAGGAGGAGAAGGTCGACCCGGAGATCCGGCTCGGCGTTTCCGCCTATCTGCCGGAGGATTACGTTCCCGATCCCAACCAGCGGCTGGTTCTCTATCGCAACATGGCGGCCGCGAGGGAGGAGGACGAGCTCTACCAGGCCGCCGACGAGCTGCGCGACCGGTTCGGCGAGATCCCGCCGCCGGCCCGGCTGCTGCTGCAGGTGATGCGACTGCGGGTGTTGCTGAAGAAGCTCTGGATCGAGCAGGCCGAATACGACGGCCGGCGCCTGGTTTGCGCCTTCCACGCCAAAACTCCGGTTTCGCCGGAAAGCATTCTCGCCCTGCTGCAGCGGCAGCCGCAGCGCTACCGGTTTTCGCCCGACTACCGGCTGACCGTTCAGCTGGGCCGGATGGCGCCGGACGAGCTGCTCGCTGCAGCCAGAAAAGAATTGCAGCTGCTGCTCGGCGCATGCTAGTCTGCCCAGTCATGATGCGCGGATTACGCTGCCTGGTCCTGGTTCTGCTCCTGGTCGCGGGTCTGGTCGGCTGCCGGCGGGAGACGCCGGAGAGCCGCCCCCTGCTGCGGGTCAACGACCGGGTGCTGTCCGCCGAGCGGTTCGACCGGGAATTCGCCCGGAGCCTGCCTGCCGACCGGCTGCTGTCTCCGGATGAACGCAGGGATTTGCGCCGGTCCTTTCTGGCCCAGATTATCGATCGCGAACTGATCCTTGCCGAGGCCGACCGCCTCGATCTGCAGGTCACCGCCGGCGAGCTGACCCGCGCCCGGCGGGAGATCGAGCGCGACTATGCCGACAGGGAGTTCGAGCAGATGCTCGAGCGCCGGGGGCTGACTCTCGACGAGTGGCAGCGGCAGCTGACCGACGAGCTGCTGATCGAAAAGGTCATCGATCTGCAGGTCCGATCGCGCATCGCCATCAGCGACCAGGAGGTCGCCGCCTACTACCGCGACCATCGCGACGAATTCGACCGTCCGGAGCAGGCGCGGGCCCGGCAGATCGTGGTTGGCAGCAGGGAGGAAGGCGAGCGTCTGCTCGGCCTGCTGCGGCAGGGTGAGTCCTTCGCCGAGGTGGCCCGGGCCCATTCACTGTCGCCCGACGCCGAACAGGGCGGGGATCTCGGCTGGTTTCCCCGCGGCCAGATGCCGCCCGAATTCGATCGGGCCGTCTTCAGCCTGCCGGTCGGCCGGTTGAGCGACCTGGTGAAGAGTCCTTACGGTTATCATATCTTTCTGGTCGAGGAAAGGCGGCCGGCCAGGCGGCTCGCGCTGGACGAGGCCCGCGACGAGATTCGGAAAATCCTGCGGCGCCAGGCGGAAAAGACCGCCTTTCAGAGCTGGCTCAAAGAGCTGCGGCGGCGGGCCCGCATCGAAATCGACCTGCAGCAGCTCGACCGAACCGCATCCGGCTGACGCCGGAACGGGAGGAACAACGCGATGAACAAACTCCTCTTCTCGCTCTTTTTTCTGCTCGTCTCCGTCCTGCCGGCCCGCGCCGAGCTGGTCAGCAAGATCGCGGCCGTGGTCAACGACGACATCATCACCACCTACCAGCTCGAGCAGGAGGTGGCCAGGGTGCTGGCGAAACGGGCGCGGGGCGAAAAGCTGAACGCCGACCAGATCGAAACCCTGCGCCGCACCCTGCTCGACAAGCTGATCGAGGAAACCCTGTTGCAGCAGCAGATCGAGGCGCTGGGCCTGACCGTTTCCGAGACCGAGATCGACGAGGCGGTGCAGGATGTGCAGCGGCAGAACAAGCTGACCACCGAGCAGCTGACCAGGGCGCTCAAGGCCCAGGGGCTGACCATGGAGAGCTACCGGGAGAAGCTGCGCAAGCAGATTCTGCGCCTGAAGCTGCTCGGCCGCCAGGTGCAGAGCAAGGTTGACGTGACCGACAGCGACATCCGGGAGTATTTCCGCGACCATATTGACGAGTTTCGCGAGCCGCCCTATATCCGCTTTTCCCACCTGATCGTCACCCTGCCCGAGAAGGCTGACGCCCGCCGGGAGGCCGAGGCCCGGGAGCTGGCCGAAAAGGCCCTGGCCCGGTTGCGGGGAGGCGAGAGCCTGGAGTCGGTGGTCGAGGATCTGTCGCGTCAGGGACTGGCGATCGGCGGCGACATGGGCCGTTTCAAGGAGAGCGAACTGTCGCCGGAGATCGTCGAGGCCCTGAAAGGGATGAAGGTCGGCGATTACAGCCGGCCGCTCAAGGTGCCCAGGGGGTTCATGATCTTCCGGGTCGACGAGCGGATACCGGGACACATCCGCAATTTCGATCTGGTCAAATCGGAGATCCGCCAGAAGCTGATCGACGAGGCCCGCGAGCGCGAGTTCAGGAAGTGGAGCAAGTCGATGAAGAAGGATGCCTATATCGATATCCGGTTGTGAGGCCGTCAGGCGCCGGATGTCGGGAGCTGGCAGGAGGCAGGGAGGGTCGGGAGATCCCTTTCTGCCTCTTTTGCGTTTTGCTTGCCCGCCCCTTCTCCCCTCGGCTATAGTGATTGCTTACCATTTTGGAAAACAATGGGCATGAAACCGCTGATTCTCACTATGGGCGATCCGACCGGGATCGGTCCGGAGCTGATTCTCAAGGCCCTGCTGGCCGGTGAGCTCGACCCCTTTGCCGACCGGTTGCTGGTGGCCGGCGATGCCGGCGTGCTGGCGCGGGCCTCGGCCCCTTTTGCCGTCGCCGCCAGGTTCGAACCGGAAGACGACGGGACGGGACGGCTGTGGCTGGCCGACCGCTCGCTGCCGGTTCGCGTTCTGAGCCGGCTGGATGCCGGCCGGCTGGTTCCGGGGTGTCCGGACGCCGCCTGCGGCGCGGCGATGGCCGCCTACGTCGAATGGGCGGTGGCGGCCTGCAGGCGCGGCGAGGCCGCCGGCATGGTCACCTGCCCGATCAGCAAGGCGGCTATGCAGGCCGCCGGCATCCCCTTTCCCGGTCACACCGAACTGCTCGCCGAGCGCTGCGGCGTCGAGAAGGTGGTGATGATGCTGGCCGGCGCCAGGCTGAAGGTCTGCCTGGTCACCACCCACCTCGCCTACCGCGAGGTTCCCGCCCGGCTCAGCCGGGAGGAGATTCTCGCCACCCTGCGGATCGTCGACCGTTCCCTGCGTCGGCAGTTCGGCCTCGAGCGGCCCCGACTGGCGGTGGCCGCCCTCAATCCCCACGCCGGCGAGGATGGCCTGTTCGGCGACGAGGAGAAGCGGATCATCGTTCCGGCGCTGGAAGAGGCGCGGGCCGCCGGCATCGACGCCCGCGGTCCCTTTCCGCCCGACACCCTTTTCTACTTCGCCGCCCGCGGCGACTGCGACGCGGTGATCTGCATGTATCACGACCAGGGGCTGATACCGCTGAAGCTGCTGCATTTCGAGGACGCGGTCAACGTCACTCTCGGCCTGCCGATCGTCCGTACCTCGGTCGACCATGGCACCGCCTACGATCTGGTCGGCACGGGCAAGGCGAACACCGCCAGCCTGCTGGCGGCGATTCGCATGGCGGAGCAGATGACTCGTAACAGCTGAATACAGGAAGATTCAAAACCCGCCACGATGGCACGAAGATAGCGAAGGAGAATCGAAATTTCCACAAGACCAGAACCCAGATTCAGCCGAGAGGCAATTCTCGAAAAAATTGAAGTGGGTTTTCTTCATGTCCATTGGTGGCTTTGGTGTTTCAAGCGAGCGCAGCGAGCAACGTGACAGCAGGCCTTTTCGGGTTTTAACCTTCCGTATCGAGCCTCAAGCCTAGAGCCTGATTTTCATGACCGACAAGATCATCATCAAGGGTGCCCGTGAGCACAACCTGAAGAATATCGATCTCGAGATTCCGCGCGACAAGCTGGTGGTGATCACCGGCGTCTCCGGTTCGGGCAAGTCGACGCTGGCCTTCGACACCATCTACGCCGAGGGCCAGCGCCGCTACGTCGAGTCGTTGTCGGCCTACGCCCGGCAGTTTCTCGAACAGATGGACAAGCCTGACGTGGAGAGCATCGAGGGCCTGTCGCCGGCGATCTCCATCGAGCAGAAGACCACCAGCCGCAACCCGCGTTCCACCGTCGGCACGGTGACCGAGATCTACGACTACCTGCGGCTGCTGTTCGCCCGTGTCGGAAAGGTGCACTGCTTCAAGTGCGGCCGGCAGATCGCCGGGCAGACCGTCGAACAGATGGTCGACCGGGTGATGGCCCTGCCGGAGCGGAGCAAGGTCATTCTGCTGGCGCCGATCGTACGCGGCCGCAAGGGGGAGTATCGCCGGGAGCTGAAGCAGCTGCAGGCCGACGGCTTCGTGCGGGTGCGTGTCGACGGTGAGCAGTACGAGCTGGGGGAGGAGATCCCGCTCGACAAGAACCGCAAGCACACCATCGAGGTGATCGTCGACCGGCTGGTGGTCAAGGAGGGGATCGAGAGCCGGCTGGCCGATTCCCTGGAGACCTGCCTGCGGCTGGCCGAGGGCGTGGTGCGGGTGGAGGTGGTCGGCGGCGCCAGCGAACTCTGGTCGGAGCATCACGCCTGCGTCGAGTGCGGCGTCTCCTATCCGGAAATCACTCCGCGCATGTTCTCCTTCAACAATCCCTACGGCGCCTGCCCCGACTGCTCGGGACTGGGTACCCGCATGTACTTTGACGAGGAGCTGGTGGTTCCCGACCCCGACCTTTCGCTCCGGCACGGGGCGGTGGCTCCCTGGGAGACCCGCTCCGGCGTCTATTACCAGAACCTGCTCGAGGCCCTCGCCGAGCATTACCGGTTCGACATCCGCACTCCGTTCCGGCAGCTGCCGGAAAATGTGCGCCGGATCGTCCTCTACGGTTCCGGCGACGAGAAGATCCGCTTCTTCTGGGACCAGGGACGGCGGCGGCACTACTACAGCAAGCCCTTCGAGGGGGTGATTCCCAGCCTCGAGCGCCGTTACCGGGAGACCGACTCGGAGACGGTGCGCGAACAGCTCGAGCGCTACATGAACGTCATGCCCTGCCCGACCTGCAACGGCGCGCGCCTGAAGCTGGAGATGCTCAACGTAAGGGTCGGCGGCAAGAACATCCAGGAAGTCTGCGCCCTCTCCATCGCCGAGGCCGAGGCCTTTTTCGCCGCCCTCGAGCTGAGCGGCCGGGAACGGGAGATCGCCCGCCGCATCCTCAAGGAGATCCGCGAACGGCTCTCCTTCCTCACCCACGTCGGCCTCGACTATCTCTCCCTCGACCGCTCCTCCGGCACCCTCTCCGGCGGCGAGGGGCAGCGCATCCGGCTGGCGACCCAGGTTGGTTCGAGTCTGGTCGGCGTGCTCTACATTCTCGACGAGCCCTCCATCGGCCTGCACCAGCGCGACAACCGGCGGCTGCTCGAAACCCTGAAGCGGCTGCGCGATCTCGGCAACACGGTGCTGGTGGTCGAGCACGACGAGGAGACCATTCTCGAGGCCGACCACGTCATCGACATGGGACCGGCGGCCGGCATCCACGGCGGCGAGGTGGTCGCCCAGGGGACGCCGCAACAGATCATGGCCAATCCGCGCTCCCTGACCGGCCGCTACCTGAACGGCGAGCTGTCGATTCCGGTGCCGGAGAGGCGCCGGGTGCCCGAACGCTGGCTCGAGGTGCGCGGAGCGCGGGAGAACAACCTGCGCAACATCGACGTCCGCTTTCCGCTCGGGGTGATGACCTGCGTCACCGGCGTGTCCGGTTCCGGCAAGTCGACCCTCACCATCGACACCCTCTACCGCACTCTGGCCTCACGCCTCAACGGCGCCCGCCTGCGGGCCGGCCGCTGCGACGCGGTGCTCGGCCTGGAGCAGCTCGACAAGGTGATCGACATCGACCAGTCGCCCATCGGCCGCACCCCGCGTTCCAATCCGGCCACCTACACCGGCGTCTTCACCGAGATCCGGCAGCTGTTCGCCGGGCTGCCGGAAGCGAAGATCCGCGGCTACAAGCCGGGGCGGTTCTCCTTCAACGTCAAGGGCGGCCGCTGCGAAGCCTGCCAGGGGGACGGCATACTCAAGATCGAGATGCACTTTCTGCCCGACGTTTTCGTCACCTGCGATGTCTGTCGGGGAGCCCGCTTCAACCGCGAGACCCTCGAGGTGAAGTACAAGGGCAAGTCGATCGCCGACGTGCTCGACATGACCGCCAACCAGGCGGCCCGGTTCTTCGAGAACATTCCGAAGATCAGCAACCGGCTGGAGACGCTGCGCGATGTCGGTTTGGGCTACATCAGGCTCGGCCAGAGCGCCACCACCCTCTCCGGTGGCGAGGCGCAGCGGGTCAAGCTGGCCAAGGAGCTGAGCAAGCGGGCCACCGGCAAGACCATCTACATCCTCGACGAACCGACCACCGGCCTGCACTTTGCCGACATCGAAAAGCTGCTGCAGGTGCTGCACCGGCTGGTCGAGGCAGGCAACACAGTGATCATCATCGAGCACAACCTCGATGTTATCAAGACCGCCGACTACATCATCGATCTCGGTCCCGAGGGTGGTTCGCGCGGCGGCACGGTGGTCGCCGCCGGCACGCCGGAAGAGGTGGCCGGCGTCGAGGTCTCGCATACCGGCCGCTATCTGCGCACCTGCCTGCCCGCCTTCGCTGCGTCGGCCGCGGCAAGGTAAAACTGACACTCTGTGGCTATTGCACAACGTCTTTCCACCATGCGTCCCCTGCGGAGGGGCGGATGTCGCTTCCCGGCCCCGCCGGAAATGATCCGTCCGGCACCTGTCGCCTTGCCGATGTCGCATCGATTTCAGCCGCTTGTCTCAGTCGGGCCGTCTTTTTTGACCTTTGGGTCCGGCAGTCGACGGGGTTGGCATGTCTGATGCAGCGCTCAAGGTTGACGGCAAGGCTGAACCGCGAACCCGAAAGGCTGATCCGGTCCCATGTACCTGCGGCGCGCATTGACATTGCTGCTTCTGGTCTGTTTTCTGACCGGTTGCGCGGCCAACCAGGCGGCGTTCATTTCCGTGCCCCCCGGAGCCCGGGTGATCGTCGACGGCAGGGAGATCGGCACCACGCCCTGCACTCTCGATTACCGCTGCGACGGCGGCCGCGAGCGGCAGGTGGTGCTGCTCAAGGACGGGTTCGAGCCGATTCGCTACACCATCCGTTCCGACGAAGTCGATCGCGAGGCCCAGGCCGGCTGGGTTACCGCCAGCCTGCTTCTGCCCCTGGGCAGTCCGCTGCTGATCGGCACCCTCTTCAGCAAGAAGCTCAAGGACAGCTACGAATTCATTCTGCGTCCCGGCAGCGAGCAGGTCGCCGGTGACAGCGGCAACCTGGAAACCCTTTTCCGTTGACCTTTTCCCTTCCCGGCTCTTTCCTCCCGTGGCCGGGACGTTTCGCCGGCTCCCCGTAAACGAACCATTTGCAGATTCTTCCTCCGTTGTCTGCCCTGTGATCCACCGGTCGGGCGGCTACGCCCGGGGCGGCCGATTGCCGGTTGACAAGCCGTCTCCGACTGCTAAACTGTGCGCGGGTTGGACCCGAATCATGGATGCGGACTCAAACAGGAGGAACAAGATCATGGCAGATCTGAAAGGGAGCAGGACCGAGGCCGACCTGAAGGAGGCCTTTGCCGGGGAATCCCAGGCCAACCGCAAGTATCTCGCCTTTGCCCGTCAGGCCGAGGCCGAAGGCTATCCGCAGGTCGCCAAGCTCTTTCGGGCCGCGGCCGAGGCCGAAACCGTTCATGCCCTGGCCCATTTGCGGGTACTCGGCGGCATCGGTGACACAGCCGCCAACCTGAAAGAGGCGATCCGTGGCGAGACGGCCGAGTTCACCGAAATGTATCCGCACATGATCCGCGAGGCGACCAACGCCGGCTACGATTCGGCGCTGAAGAGCTTCACCTATGCCAACACCGTCGAAAAGGCCCACGCCCGGCTCTACCAGAAAGCCCTTGACAATCTCGGGCGCAATGACGAAGTTGATTATTACGTCTGTCAGGTTTGCGGCAATACCATCGAGGGCGAACCTGACGGACCCTGCGAAGTCTGCGGCGCCACCATCGCCGCGTTCAAGAAGGTCGACTGAAGGCCATCACAGCCGAAATTTTCCGGCCGGGCCCTTCAGGGGCCCGGCCTTTTTGTTGCCATCGTGCGGCCATTGATGTCGAGACAGGGAGGCCAACCATGGAAAAATGTCCCGTTTGCAAGGAACAGAGCAAGGGGAAATACTTCTGCAAGAACTGCAAGACCATGTTCCGCTGCCCCGTGCAGAGCTGCGAATACGAGATCCGCAAGCGCGACCTGACCAGCTGTCCCAAGTGCGGACTGATCTTCGAGGATTACATCAACCGCAAGAAGATGTACCGGCAGTGCCCCAAGTGCAAGAAAAAGCAGGGGGTTTCCGACCCGCAATGCCGGCATTGCCGTTACTGGTTCAACTGCCCCACCTGTGGGCACAAGGTACCGTCCACCAGCATGCTGACATGCCCCCGTTGTGCCACCAGTCTGCGCTGAGGCGGGTCGACAAGCGGCCGCTTTTTGCTGGATATCGATCCGGCACCTGATAACATGTTGTTATTGCAGCAGGTTTCAGTGAGGGGTTCGGCCCGCTTGCCGGCCCGGACCTCTCGCAAAGGCGGTGTGGCGTGCTCGATACCATCCTCTGGCTGCTCATTTTCATCTTTTCCCTGGTTTCGGCCGGGCACGCCCTGCTGACCAAGCGGGATCCGCGTGCCGCCCTGATCTGGGTCCTTATCTGCTTCACCCTGCCGGGGCTGGGAGCCGGACTCTACTGGCTGCTCGGCATCAACCGCATCCGCACCCGTGCCCGCGACTGGCAGACACGCGGCGAAGAGCGCCCCTGGCCGGAGCCGAACACCAGCTGCTGGCTGCCGCCGGTCGACGACGATCCGGTCTTTCTGCATGAAAACAACGCCGCCCTGCTCGCCCTGGCCGATGCCGTCACCCGCCGGCCGCTGGTCTCCGGCAACCTGGTCGAACCTCTGTTCAACGGCGAAGAGGCCTATCCGGCCATGCTCGAGGCGATCGAGTCGGCGCGACACGAGATCAACCTGGCGACATACATCTTCGGTTCGGGTCGCACCGGCAAGAAGTTCGTCGCCGCCCTGGAGGCGGCGGCCGAGCGGGGCGTCACCGTGCGGGTACTCATCGACGCCATCGGCGAGCGCTACGATTTTCCCCCGGCACGACGCCTGTTCCGCTCGAAAAAGGTGCGCATCGCCCGCTTTCTGCCGCCGTCGCTGTTTGGCCGCGGCATCTACCTGAACCTGCGCAACCACCGCAAGCTGCTGGTCATCGACAACCGCCTCGGTTTTACCGGCGGCATGAACATCGGCGACCGGCATCTGGCCTCCGACGTGCGCAATCCGCGCCGCACCGCCGATGTCCATTTCCGGGTGCAGGGGCCGGTGGTCGGTCAGCTGCAGGAGGCCTTTCTCGAAGACTGGGCCTTCGCCACCGGCGACCGGTTCCAGAATCCCGAGTATCCGCCCGCCGTTCCCGGCGGCCTCGCCTTCTGCCGTGGCATCAGTGCCGGTCCCAACGAGGATTTCGACAAGCTGATGTGGCTGCTGGTCGGCGCCTTCAACTCCGCCCGCGAGCACATCCGCATCATGACCCCCTACTTCATCCCCGACCGCCCCCTGCTGGTCGCCATCAACAGTGCCGCCCTGCGTGGTGTCAAGGTCGAGATCATCCTGCCGCAAAAGAACAACCTGCCCTACGTCGGCTGGGCCGCCCGCGCCTACTTCTGGGAACTGCTCCAGTACGGTGCCCGTATCTATTACCAGCCGCCCCCCTTCAACCACAGCAAGCTGCTGCTGGTCGACCACCATTACAGCCTGGTCGGTTCCGCCAACCTCGACCCGCGCAGCCTGCGGCTCAACTTCGAGTTCAACCTCACCGTCTTCGATCGCGAACTCAACTGGAAGCTGAGCCGGCACTTCGACGCCGTCCGCGACCAGTCCCGCCCCGTCACCCAGGCCGAAGTCGACGGCCGCCCCCTGCCCGTCAAGCTGCTCGATTCCGTCTGCAAGCTCTTCTCGCCGTATCTGTAAGTCCGAATTTCTTCCGGGTACTCATCGTCGTTCTCGGTCAGGAGATGCCGGTCGCCAAGATCGGCCGGCGAAAACATCCCTTGAACAGGGTTGAAAAAAAAAAACTGTTTAAACTTTTTTTGCCGCCCAAAGGTGTTAGAGTGAAACTTCAAGGCATAATCGAAAAAATACCGAACATGGTCAGGAAACCAAAGGACAGGAGGTTTTATGCGGGATTGGGGTAACGGCCCCTCCAGTGAAGAGTTGGAGAAGAAAATCGTCGATTTCGCCAACAAGGTGAAAAAAAAGATGCAGGGTGGCCGCTTCAAGCCGAGTCGTGGGCTGCTGTTGGTCGCTCTGATCATCATTCTCGGCTTCGGTGTCTTGGGAAGTTTCTACGAGGTCAATACCGAAGAGACGGCGGTCATTCTCCGCTTCGGCAAGTTCGCCGGTTTTTCCGGGTCGGGCCTCCACTTCAAGCTCCCCTTCGGTATCGATCGGATCTACACCGTGCCGACCGGCCGCGTTTTGAAGGAGGAGTTCGGTTTCCGTACCGTGAAGCCGGGTGTCCGTACGTCCTACACCAAGAAGGGGCTTGAGGAAGAGTCGCTGACATTGACCGGCGATCTGAACGTCAGTGACGTCGAATGGATCGTCCAGTACCAGATAGCCGACCCGTTCAAGTTCGTCTTCCGCATCAGCCGGCCGGTTGAAACCATCCGCGACATCTCCGAAGCGATGGTGCGCAAGGCGGTCGGCAACTCCAACGTCAGCAAGGTTCTGACCACCGAACGGGCCGAGCTCGCCGGCGAGATCGAGGCTGACCTGCAGAAAATTCTCAACGAATACGACATAGGCGTCCGCATCGTCACCGTCAAGTTCCAGGACGTGACACCGCCCGACCCGGTGAAGGCGGCCTTCAACGAAGTCAACGAGGCCGAACAGCAGAAGGAGAGCCTGATCTTCCAGGCCCGCGAACAGTACAACCGCGAGGTGCCGAAGGCCCGAGGTGAAGCGAAGAAGCTGATCCAGGAAGCCAAAGGTTATGCGACCGAACGGATCAACCGGGCCAGGGGCGAGGCCGACCGCTTCCTGTCGATCCTGACCGAGTATCGCAAGGCCCCGGAAGTCACCCGGCGCCGGATGTATCTCGAAACTCTCGAAGAGGTGTTGCCGAGGCTCGACGAGGTCTACATCCTCGACGAGCAGGGCGGAGCCATCCTTCCGTTGCTGCAGCTGCGCGGCGAGAAAGGAGGGGCCGGAAAATGAAAAAGTCCCTGATTGCGGTCCTTGTTGTGGCCGCCGTATTGATTGCCAAGGGCGGCTTCTATGTCGTCACCGAGGGTGAACAGGCCATCATCACCCAGTTCGGCGCCCCGGTCGGCGACGTCAAGTACGCCGGCATCCATTTCAAGATCCCGGTCATTCAGGATGTCATCCGGTTCGATCGACGTATCCTCAAGTGGGACGGCGACCCGAACCAGATTCCGACCAAGGACAAGAAATTCATCTGGATCGACACCACGGCCCGCTGGCGCATTACCGATCCGCTGCTTTTTTACAAGACCGTCGCCACCGAACTTGGCGCCCAGAGCCGCCTTGACGACATTATCGATTCGGTAGTGCGCGACGCCGTCTCCGGACGACTGCTGGTGGAACTGGTTCGCGGCAGCGATTATGTTCCGGAAAAGGGCGCCAGCGAACGTTTCGTGATCGATGGCGCCGAGATTCCGCGTGAAGAGATCATCGGTCGCGAGGAAATCATGCGCGGCATGCTGGAAAAGGCCAGGGCCAGCACTCCCGAGTACGGCATCGAACTGATCGATGTCCAGATCAAGCGGATCAACTATATCGAGCAGGTCAGGCGCAGCGTCTATGAGCGGATGATCAATGAACGCAAGAAAGTGGCGACCCAGTACCGTTCCGAAGGAGAGGGCGAAAAGGCCGACATCCTCGGCCAGATGGGGCGGGAGTTGAAGGAGATCCGTTCCGAGGCACTGCGACAGGCGCTCGAAATTCGCGGGCGTGGCGATGCCGAGGCCGCCGCGATCTATGCCGGGGCCTACAATCGGGACAAGGAGTTTTACGCCTTCTCGCGAACGCTCGAATCCTACAAGAAAGGGATCCGAAAAAACGGCCGCCTGATCATTTCCACCGATTCCGATTTCTTCAATTACCTGAAAAAGGCCCAATAGCCCCGAATTTCTGCTGCACGGAAAGGCAAAACAGGCGGGGGATGCGACAGCATCCCCCGCTTCGTTTTCATCGCAGTCGTGCAGGTCAGGGTGATAAGATTCCGTCCCCTTTTCAACCTCACCGGGGGGCTGGACGGCCTCGGGCAAGTACCATTCACGCCATCGACCCACGCAGCCTGCCCTGCCCCTCCCCGTCAGGCTGCTCGATTCCGTCTGCAAGCTCTCCTCGCCATATCTGTAGAAACCAGGTCCGAAGCGCCAGATTCGACTCGGAATGTGAGGCGAATAAGGCCGCCAATTGCCTCAGGGGACGGATTTGAGATTTTTTTGAGAAGCGGAGACTAATATGAGGCGTTCGTTTTTTCTGCCACCTCGTTGGAAAAGGGGCGACTCATGGCCGGGCACCTCAAATTCATCCGTTATTACTGGTTCGACAGGCAAGTTCGGGCAGGGCGCTATCCGAACGCAACGACTCTGGCCGAGCACTTTGAAATTTCAACCAAGACGGCGCAACGAAACATTGATTACATGCGCGACCAGTTGGCGATGCCGCTGGAATACGATTCCCGGCGCAAGGGCTATTACTACACAGACGTCGATTTTTCCCTGCCGGCCCTGCAGGTCAGCCAGAACGAATTGCTTGCCATTCTTCTGGCGCAAAATCTGCTTGCCGACAGTGCCGGCGGGCTCATCAGCCGCGAAATAGAACGCTTCGGCCGCAGGTTGTTTGCCGCCACCGATCATATCGGACTTGGCGCCGAGCGCATCGCCACCGCCTTTTCCGCCGTCTGGAACGCTTACACCCCCGCCGATCCCCGGGCCTTTCGCCTGGTCGCCGACAGTCTGCTGCAGTCGCGCCGGTTGCAGTTCCATTATTTCTCCCCTGCCAGTGGTGAACGCAGCGAGCGTCTGGTCGAGCCCTATCACCTGCAACATTACCTTGGCAGCTGGGTGCTGCTGGCCCGGTGTTGCGAGAAGCAGGACTGGAGAAAATTCAACCTGGGGCGGATGAGCGATGTGCAATTGACGTCTGATTCGTTTACCCCTCTGCCACCGGCTTCGTGGAAGCGTGAGCTGGAGGGAGCGTTCGGCCTGTTTCAGGGACTGAAACACCAGCAGGTCGTGCTGCATTTCAACGCTTACCGGGCGCGCTGGATCAGACATGAAATCTGGCATCCGGAACAGGAAGTCGAGGAATGCCCCGACGGGTCGCTGATTCTGCGCTTCAAGGTTGCGGATCTGCGTGAAATCAAGTTGCGGGTTCTGCAGTTCGGCGCGGATGTCGAAGTCCTGGCTCCGGAAGCCTTGCGCCGTGAAATTGTGGAAGAAGCGCAACGGATATCGGGACTGTATGCTGAAAAAAATCACATGTAGGACACCAGATGTCCCAGGTGGCGTGGCAGAATGGCGGCACGGTCAACAATCGAAGGGGGTCGTCATGCCGTTGAAGCGCCGCTCTTTTCTGAAGTCACTGCTGTCCGTCCCTGTTGCCCTGCTCCACCGGCCTGCCATTGCCCGGTCGCCGGACCGCGGCCTTCTGCTCAACCGCTTCAGTATCGCGGGGTTTCGCTATTACCAGGGAACGGCCCTGTTGCCGATACTGCGGCCAGGACAGACGTTGCAGCTTCGGGCGGAACCGGACAATCCCCATGATGCATTCGCCGTTCGCATCGAATGGAACGGTCGCAAGCTGGGCTATGTGCCCCGCAGAATTGTTGGTGTGGTGGCCCTGGAATCAAACAGGCACCCCGGCAGCCCGGCCAGAAAGGTGCACCTGGTGCTCGATGACGGGACCTTCTTCGAATTCTATGGAAGTGACCTCGATAACGCCAAAGGGTGCAAACCCTGCACTCTGGGTGACCCGCGCTGGACGATGAGCGGTGAATACACCATCGTGCAGGAATTTTGGGAGGAGGGTGCCGATCCGCGTTTGTACGAAGGAACATAGACTGGGTGAGCCTGTCGCTTCAATGTGAGATTTTTTTTGAGATTTTGCTGGTAGAGTGGCCGGCGATATTGGGGCGGCAAATCATGGAGGGGATCGTGAGTGAGGTGTTAAATTTCCTCTGGGCCAAATCAGATAGTAGTAATAAGGGTGATCTGCGGTGGCATCCATTGGTGCTTCATCTGCTTGATGTTGCGGCCAGTGCCGATGCCATTCTTGCCCGTGAGCCGAAATCGACTCGTCAGCGGCTTGCTGCCATCTTCGGAATGCCATGGGAAGAAGCACGCCCCTGGTTTCTTTTGATTGTCGCCTGCCACGATCTCGGTAAAGCCTGTCCGGGGTTCCAATGCAAATGGCCTGAACTTCTTTCCCGGCTTTCACTGAAGAATCCGCGCAGCCCCAGCACCGACATCAACCACGCTTTTGTCAGCCAGGGCGTACTCGCTGAATGGTTGCGGGCGCAGGATTGGCCTGATGACCTGGCCGATTTGGTAGCGGATGCCGTTGGTTGCCACCACGGGATGAGGGCCGCATCGAATACCCTCGATCGCCTCATGGGGGACCGGCGTGCCCTTGGCGAGAGCGACTGGGAGAAGGCCCGCCAGGAACTTCTGGAATCGCTGTTCACTGTTTTCAAGCCATCTAAGCCCCCAGCCAAGAAGACTTTGTCCGGTCCCGATTTCATGCTGCTGGCGGGGCTGACGAGTTTCGCCGATTGGATCGGTTCCAACGAGGACTGGTTTCCCTTTGGCAATTCCGACGATTGCCAGGATTTGCAGGGATGGTTTGAAAGGCGTCGCACACAGGCTGATCGTGCGCTCGATGCCATTGGCTGGTTGCCTCGGTCGCCGCTTTGTTCGGAAGAAAAATCCTTCGATCAGGTTTTTTCCTTTCAGCCTCGGCCGTTGCAAGAGGCAGTCGCCGAATTCCTGGCGGCGGTCAGCACCCCTTCCATTCTGCTGATGGAAGCCCCCATGGGTGAAGGCAAAACCGAAGCGGCATTTTACGGTCATCTGGCTTTGCAACGAAAATTCGGGCATCGCGGCTTGTATGTGGCCTTGCCCACCAAAGCCACCGGCAACGCCATGTTCGCCCGTACGCTCGGATTCATTAGCCGCCAGGGGAAGGATCGCCAGCTGGATCTGCAACTGCTCCACGGGGCGACTCAACTCAACGAGACATTTCAGAACCTCAGACTTTCAGGAATTCACGATGAGTCCTTTGGCGGGGAGGTCCGCGCTGGCGAATGGTTCACCCACAAGAAGCGGGCTCTTCTCTCGGAATACGGGGTGGGGACTGTGGATCAGGCACTGCTGACCATCCTGCCGGTGCGGCACCAGTTCGTACGGCTGTGGGGGTTGGCCAACCGGGTCGTGATTTTCGACGAAATCCACGCCTATGACAGCTATACCGGCACGCTTCTGGCCCACCTGCTACGTTGGCTATTGGCTCTGGGTTCTTCAGTCATTCTCCTGTCGGCAACCCTCTCGCCGTCCACTCGGAGGAAGTTGGCGGAAGTTGTAAAGGGTACGTTGCCCGAGCAGGAAGCTGATTACCCGCGCCTGACACTCTATTCTCCGGACAATGTGAAACAGGTGCACATCGAAGCTGATCCCGAGCGGCGGCGAGTAGTGCGTCTACAGTCACTTCCGGCCGATGTCACCAGTCTGCAAGCGGCTCTGATGGAGCATCTGGCAGACGGCGGCATGGGGCTCGCCCTGGTCAATACGGTCCAGCGTGCGCAGGATCTCTACCGCCTTTTTCCCGCGGGCGCCCCCCTGGTTCGGAATGGGCAGCGGGTCGGAAAACGATTGTCCGATGGCACCGAGATATTTCTTTTCCATGCCCGCTTCCCGGCGGAATGGCGACAACAGCGAGAGGATCAGGCCCTGGAGGTTTTCGGCGAAAAGGGTTGCCGAGCAGGCCGCAAAATTCTCATCGCCACCCAGGTCGCCGAACAGAGTCTCGATCTCGATTTTGACCTGATTGTCACCGATCTTGCTCCCATCGACCTGGTTCTGCAACGCGCCGGTCGTCTCTGGCGGCATCCCAGAAATGGCCGGCCGCTGACCGAACCGCTGCTGGTGATTGCCGGCCTCTCGGGTGATGAGCCGCCCGATTTCGGTCAGCCGCTTTGGTGGGGGGCTGTCTATCGCGAGGATGTACTGTTGCGGACCTGGTGCCTTTTGCGAGGCATGTCGACGTTGATATTGCCGGACCAGATCGACGCTCTGGTTGCCAGTGTTTATGAAGAAGAGGTCGAAGTGCCGGAAGCGCTTCAGGAGAGGTTGTGCGAGGCAATCATACAGGGGGACGGTGCCGATTATTCCAGAAAAAACCAGGCGAACCATGCCTTCATCGGATTCCCCGATGATGCTTCCTGGAACGACACCGGGCGTGGGGTTAAGGCCGACGAGGACGAGCCCGGCCTGCATCCGACTCTGATTGCTCAGACCCGACTTGGCGATCCCTCGGTCGTGGTTATCCCGCTGTTCCCAGGAGATGGCTTCGATCCGACCAGCCCCCCGGAGTTTTTCAAAGCCAGAGCATGGTCATTGCGTTCGATGAGCCTTTCGCGCAAGGGGGTGGTCAGGCGTTGTCAGGCCCTGGGGGTGCCCGAAGCCTGGAAGAAATCTACATTACTGCGAAACTCCTTTCCCCTGGAACTAAATGAAGAGGGCCGGTGGAAGCTGGATGAGTCAGTGCGCCTGGATGACGATCTCGGATTAGTTTACGACACAAAGGAGGAGGCATGAGTCGATTTAACCTGATTGATGAGAAATGGATTCCGGTCCGTTTGCTTAACGGGCGTCGGGACGAATTGGGGATTCGCGAAACCCTGCTTGATGCAAAGAAAATCGCCGCCATCGAAGACCCCTCTCCCCTGGTTGTCGCTGCCCTGCACCGCTTCCTGCTGGCCGTCCTCTATCGCGCCCTTGAGGGACCCACCGATTTCGATCAGGCCAGGGATCTGTTCCGCTCCGGCTTTCCGGTGGCGAAGATCAACGCCTATCTCGAAAAATGGCGAGACAGGTTCTGGCTCTTCCATGAGAAATACCCGTTCGGACAGGTCCCGTCCTTCACACCGAAAATCTGGCGGGCCTGGACGGCACTGGCGACTGAACATAATGCCGATAACGCCAAGATTCTGTTCGATCACGTCGTTGTCGATTCCCCCGGGAGTATTTCGTCGGCGGCTGCAGCTCGCTGGATTCTGGCCACTCAGACATATGCGGTCAGCTGTGGCAAGAGCGAACTTGCCCACACCGGCACAGCCCCTTCCGCGACCGCGGTTATGGCCCTGCCTCTAGCCCGCAATCTCGAGGAAACCCTCATTTTTTCTCTGGTCCCTCAAAATCGGGCGGTCATACAGAATGACCTCCCTCTCTGGGAGCGAGAACCTGAGACGGTCGAAGATCTCAAAAAAGGGATCGCTCGCCCACCTGGCGGGCTGGCCGATCTGTTCAGCTGGCGCACCCGCTCTATCCGTTTGAAGGAGGAAAAAGACGGACACGTGAGTCAATTGGCATTCGCTTCAGGTGTTGGCATTGCTGCCACCGATTACATCGACCCGATGGTTGGCTATCGCGAGGATGTAAAGCTTGGCAGACTGCCACTTCAATTTCGCGAGCGCGGAATCTGGCGGGATTTTGATTCTCTGCTGCCTGACGATTCGAAACTCGCGCCCCAGGTTATTGAACATGCGGCGCGGCTTGCGAAAACGGATCGGGAGAGGCTGCCCAGGTCGGTGATGATCCTTGGCCAGGCGAACAACAAGGCAAAGATCGAGTTCTGGCGCATGGAGCGCTTCACACTCCCTGAAGCTTTGGCGGGCAACCGTTACATAAGATCAGATATCCGCCAGTTTCTTATGGATGCGGAAGGGGCCCAAAAGGCGCTTTGGCAGGCATGCCGCAACTTTGCGCGTGATTTGCTTGGTCGCGGTAATCGCGAGCCAGCCGCAAAGGATATCAGTGCTTTCGTCGAGCAGATGCCTGTTTCTCCGAGGTACTGGTCCATCCTGGAGACAAGATTTCATGAAATCTTGTCGGAATTCACGCTTGATCGAGACCCAGAGGATATCCGAGGGCTTTGGTTGAAGTTTGTCAGACACGCATTAAGCGAAGCCTGGGAGCATCAAAGGTTATCTGTATCCACAGGTAATGCGTGGGCCATCAGGGCGCTGGCCAGAGCAGAAGGACCACTGAGCCGCAAGCTACATGAACTTACTAACGAAATCGCCAAACTCGAACCGCAAGAGGAGGGAGTATGAGTGCATTTTTCGAGTGGCTGGAAGATCTGAATGCCCGTGACAGAAAAGTGAGGGCCGTGCTCAGGCGAAGCCTTGCGTATGAGCCGGGCGCATTTCCCCCCGCCTACCCCTATGTCGAGCCATTTCTTCCCGATGAATCCAGCGAGTGGCGACGCGGTATGCACTACCTCGCCGCCGGACTCTGGGCCCTGCATTGGCGCGAAGGGCGGCAGGGGCAACCGATGTCTCTTGGCAGAGCGTGCGCAGCTTATCAAAGTGCCAACGGTTCCTTGAGTACGGAACAACGATTTGTCGCCTTGCTGGATGCAGACAGAGATCAACTTCTTCATCGTTTGCGCCAGATGGTTGCACTGCTCAAAGACTATCCACTCGATTTTGGCAGTTTGCTGAGCGACCTTCTGGCCTGGAACAATCCCCGCAAACCGGTTCAGAATCGCTGGGCGCGCGACTATTACAGGAGCGCCGCAACCAACACTACCATCGAATCCAACACACAGGAGGAGAATGTCCAATGAAGACGCTGATTGAAATCCATGCCTTGCAGAATTTCGCCCCGTCGAACCTCAACCGCGACGACACCGGCGCACCCAAGGATGCCATTTTCGGCGGCACCCGCCGCGCTCGGGTTTCCAGCCAGTGTTTCAAACGCGCTGTGCGCCGGTATTTCACAGATTTGATGGAGCGGGCCGCACTTGAGGAGACTGATGTGGCCTTCCGGACCAAGCGGGTTCTCGAGGAAATCACTGCAGCCCTGAAAGACAAGGGGCATGACGAGGACGAAGCCAGAGAAAAGGCCAAATTGGCGCTGGCCGCCATGGAAATTTCGGTGAAGGACGATGGCAAGACCGAATATCTCCTGTTCCTCGGCAAACGGGAGATCGCTGCGCTGGCCGACATTATTCATGAAAAGTGGGAATTGATCTCGCCTGCGGCCGAATCGGTGGCGGAAGGGAAGAAAGCTGGTAAAGCCAAGAAACGGGCGGCGCAGAATGCCGATCCCGAGCTGAAGAAGGCTCTCGACAAGGTGTTCAACGGCGGCAAAGCGGTGGATGTCGCGCTTTTCGGTCGCATGCTGGCCGATCTTCCGGAGAAGAATCAGGATGCCGCCTGCCAGGTGGCCCACGCCATTTCGACCCATGCCGTCGACCGCGAGTTCGACTTTTATACGGCGGTGGACGATCTCAAGCCGGAGGACACGGCGGGTGCCGATATGATGGGGACAGTGGAATTCAATTCCGCCTGTTTCTATCGTTACGCAGTCGTGGACTGGGAAAAACTCGTTGACAATCTTCAGGGCGATGCCGAGCTGGCCCGGAAAGGGCTGCGGGCGTTCTTGGAAGGCTTTGTGGTGGCCGCGCCCACCGGCAAGCAGAATACTTTCGCAGCCCACAACCCGCCCGAATTTGTGGCCATTGCTGTCCGCCGCAACACGGCACCACGCAGCCTGGCAAATGCCTTTGAAACCGCTATCCGAGTCGGTAAGGGGGAATCTTTAACCCGGAAATCAGCCGAAGCTATGACGGAAAAAGCCCGGATATTGCAGGCCGCCTATGGCGGTGACGAGCAGACGTTGGTGCTCAATCTTGCTGGTGCCCGGCACGAAGGGTTCGGCTGCGTCGTGGCATCATTGAAAGAGTTGTTGGACGGGACCCTCGCAGCCGTACAGGAGTGAGCCATGCCGACCTTGTTGCTTCGGCTGGTGGGACCCATGCAATCGTGGGGAACGACCAGTCGCTTTGACCAGCGTGACACCGGCAAAGAGCCGAGCAAATCGGGTGTACTGGGTCTGATTGCCGCCGCGATGGGAATCGACCGCGAAAACTGGACAGACCTCGAGCCACTGACCAGGCTGGTCATGGGGGTACGTCATGACCGACCGGGCATCCCGAAGAGGGATTACCAGACAGCGGGCTGTGCCAAGGGAGACAGGGTCATCAAGGCGGACGGAAGACTCTCCAGGGATGGTATCGTTTCACGCCGGGATTATCTGGCCGATGCCGCCTTTCTGGTGGGGTTGTCCGGAAATGACCGTTCTCTGCTGGAGCGTGTGCATGCAGCCCTGCACGATCCTGTCTGGCCGTTGGCATTGGGGAGAAAGTCCTATGTCCCGTCCGAGCCTGTCTGGCTTAGAGACGGGATTCAGGATGCCGGGCTGGCGGACACCCTGAGGAGCTATCCATGGATCGCTTCCCCCCGAGACTGGGAAAGTGTCCCCGAGAGGTTGCGGCTTTCCATGGAATCGGATGCTGGTTCAGGCCTTCTCAGGATGGACCAGCCGTTGTCTTCCTTCGCCGAGCGTCGTTTCGGGGCCCGATATGTAAGCTCGGAATGGATCCCCTTCCCGCAGGAGGTGCCCCATGTACCTGCATAGAATTCACCTCAATCTTCGCTGCCGCGAAGCAAGACGTGATCTGTCCGACCCCTACCAGCTGCACGCGACCTTGTGCCGTGCCTTCAGCCCACCGGAATCAAAGTGCCCGAAGGGAGGATTTCTTTGGCGTCTCGAACCGGAGACGGATGCCCTTGGACAGCCTCGCATTCTGGTACAGAGCAGGACACTGCCAGACTGGGAGCGGATCGGCGTGAAAGACTGGCTGGCAGATATTGCCCCTGCCATAGACCTGATGGACCGCCTCAACATCGATTCTCTCAAGGCCGGGCAACGGTTTCGCTTCCGGTTGCGTGCCAATCCCAGCGTCTGTAGAGCAGGGAAGAGGCTGGGTTTGCTGCGTCAGGAGGAGCAGGAACAATGGATCGAAAGGAAGGGACAGCTTCATGGCTTCGCCATGCCTCGTTTTGCTGCGTTCGACTTGACTGAATCGCCGCAAAGTCGAATAGACGTGCGCATTTCCCAAGAACAGATGCTGCGCGGGCGACAGCACTCCGGAAACCAGATACGGGTCTTTTCAGTGCTGTATGATGGCATCCTCACCGTGACGCACGAGGACAAGTTCAGGGGCGCTTTGCAGACTGGGATTGGGCACGGCAAGGTCATGGGGCTTGGACTCCTGTCTGTGGTGCCGATGGCGGAGTGACAACCAACATCGGCCCCGCCAAAGCCTTCGGCTGCGGCCTGCTGTCGCTGGCTCCTGCGTGATGATGCAGAGCTCTCCCTTTGACCGCTTGTAGCTTATAAGTTACAATTATGCCGACATATCCTTACCAAGATCGACTACTACGTCACCGAACGGGGTGACAAACCCTTCAAGGATTGGCTCGAAGGGTTGCGTGATGTGCAGGGTCGGGCGCGCATCCGGGTGCGCCTGGATCGAGAGCGTCTCGGAAATCTGGGAGATCATCGTTCGGTAGGCGAGGGCGTTTTTTTAGCTCCGCATCAATTTCGGCCCGGGGTATCGTGTCTATTTGGGTATCGAGGGACGGCGCGCGCTTGGTGCTGTTGCTGCTCGGGGGTGACAAGTCGTCACAGAGGCGAGACATTGCTCGCTCGAAGTGAATATTGGCGGTACCATCAAAGGAGATCGGCGAATGGCTGAACAGACATCCTACCAACGTGACCTGATCGAATCGCTCAAAGACCCGGTTGAGGCGGCCGCATACCTCAACGCGGCTATCGAGGAGGGGGATCGCGCTGTGTTTCTGCTGGCCCTGCGTAATGTTGCCGAAGCCTGCGGCGGCATGAGCGCCCTGGCTCGAAAAGCCCAGCTCAGCCGCGAAAGCCTCTACCGAACCTTGTCAAACCGTGGCAATCCGGAGATCAAGAGCCTCACCGCGATTCTGCACGCCATGGGGCTGCGCCTGGCTATCGAACCGGAAAAGCGAAACCAGTCGGTCGCCTGACAATTGACAATTCCAGCTACGGGAGGGGGATTTGACCGAGCCGATTCTGCCACCGCTGAAACCGATCCCGATGAAAGACCGGGTATCGGTGTTGTTCGTCGAAAAGGGCCATCTCGATGTTCTCGACGGGGCCTTCGTGCTGGTCGACAAAAATGGTGTGCGAACCCATATCCCTCTTGGTGGGGTCGCCTGCCTGATGCTGGAGCCGGGGACTCGGGTATCGCATGCGGCAGCTGTGCTGGCGGCTCGAGTCGGTTGCCTTCTGGTGTGGGTAGGCGAGGCCGGGGTACGGATGTACGCGGCAGGTCAGCCCGGTGGTGCCCGGGCTGACCGTCTTTTGTATCAGGCCAAATTGGCTCTTGATGATACCGCACGCTTGAAAGTCGTTCGCAAGATGTATGAATTGCGGTTCAAAGAGAAACCGCCGGAACGACGTAGTGTCGAACAGCTCCGCGGGATTGAAGGGGTACGGGTACGCAAAATGTACGAGCTCATTGCTCGGCAGTATGGTGTGCCATGGCGAAAGCGCAACTACGACCATACTCAGTGGGGCAGCGGTGACATCCCGAATCGCTGTCTGTCAGCGGCTACTGCTTGTCTTTACGGCATCACCGAAGCGGCCATCCTTGCGGCTGGCTACGCGCCGGCCGTAGGGTTTATCCATACAGGCAAACCCCAGTCATTTGTCTATGACATTGCCGATATTTTCAAATTCGACACGGTGGTTCCTGTGGCGTTCAGGATCGCTGCGAAAAAGCCTTATGATCTTGAGCGTCAGGTTCGCTTGGCCTGCCGGGATGCGTTTCGCCAGACCAAGCTCCTCAAGCGGATCATTCCGGCCATCGAAGAGGTGCTGAATGCCGGTGAGTTAGATCCGCCTAAACCGCACGCTGAGGCGGTTGAGATGGCAATTCCGAATAAGGAAGGGATTGGCGATGCTGGTCATCGTGGTTGAAAATGCCCCGGCGCGTTTGCGGGGCCGTCTAGCTCTATGGCTATTGGAAGTGCGGGCAGGTGTTTATGTGGGGAAGGTATCGAAACGGGTCCGTGAGATGATCTGGAACAATCTAGAAAAGGGGATCGACAATGGCAATGCAGTGATGGCTTGGAGCTCCAATACCGAATCCGGGTTTGATTTCATGACCTTGGGAGCCAACCGCCGTATCCCGAAAGAAATGGATGGTCTCAAGTTGGTTTCTTTCCTTCCGACAGATGGTTTGTCGGATAGCCCCAGGGTGTATGGGAAGTGAGGGATTTTATTTGGTAAGGTTAGTTGATCTTTGAAAACATAATATTTTCGATTAGATAGAAGAAGTGTGTTCCCCGCACCCGCGGGGATGAACCGACGCCGCCCGACGGCTGGCCGATGCGAAAATCGTGTTCCCCGCACCCGCGGGGATGAACCGCCATGGGGCTGTCGGTCAACCAACTGACGGCCGTGTTCCCCGCACCCGCGGGGATGAACCGGTCTACCTTTCTTCACAGACCCTGTACGACAGGTGTTCCCCGCACCCGCGGGGATGAACCGATTTCTTTTCTCAAGCTCTTGCGGTCGCTCAGGTGTTCCCCGCACCCGCGGGGATGAACCGAATGGATTTCAACCCTTACTCAATGGCTGAAAGTGTTCCCCGCACCCGCGGGGATGAACCGACTGAACCCGGCGCCCTGTGCATCCAGCACTGGTGTTCCCCGCACCCGCGGGGATGAACCGGCATTTAACCTTGGTGCGACTCCGCCTGCATTTGTGTTCCCCGCACCCGCGGGGATGAACCGCAGGCTTGCCGGGATGGGCTGCTGATTCCCTTGTGTTCCCCGCACCCGCGGGGATGAACCGCTCACACTGGTCTACGACAACACTACCTGTTGGTGTTCCCCGCACCCGCGGGGATGAACCGGTTACGCACGGCTGGCTGTCGGCGCGAACTACGTGTTCCCCGCACCCGCGGGGATGAACCGCTCGAACGCAACAACACCCGCAGCTATCTGGGGTGTTCCCCGCACCCGCGGGGATGAACCGTGGGTTGGCGCTCCCTCGATCATCCGGACCGGGTGTTCCCCGCACCCGCGGGGATGAACCGAGTCATCAATCACACATCCGGCCAGGCTCATGGTGTTCCCCGCACCCGCGGGGATGAACCGTCCCCACCAGTCGGGGTTGTCGCTTGTCCATGGTGTTCCCCGCACCCGCGGGGATGAACCGAGGAAGAGCATTTTTGAAAGGAGATAGGTGATGTGTTCCCCGCACCCGCGGGGATGAACCTGCTGCCGGTCATGGTATTACGGCGACTACGACGTGTTCCCCGCACCCGCGGGGATGAACCGTGATAACAGCTCCGGCTGTAATCGATATACCAGTGTTCCCCGCACCCGCGGGGATGAACCGGCCGAGACTGATTCCGAGGTTCATTTTTTCCTGTGTTCCCCGCACCCGCGGGGATGAACCGGGGTCGATACCCTTGTCACGTGCGTCGGCCATGTGTTCCCCGCACCCGCGGGGATGAACCGTGGCTGTTTTTATTTGGTCGGGGCGAGAGGATGTGTTCCCCGCACCCGCGGGGATGAACCGGACGCGCCGGAGGGCAAGCGTGTGGTCACCACGTGTTCCCCGCACCCGCGGGGATGAACCGATAAACCAGCGCCTTGTGCCGCGAGTGTCACGGTGTTCCCCGCACCCGCGGGGATGAACCGAGAAAGCCCGGGAGGCCCGCAACCTGCTGGACGTGTTCCCCGCACCCGCGGGGATGAACCGGTCGAAATCGTCTGCCACATCACCGGCAACCCGTGTTCCCCGCACCCGCGGGGATGAACCGAGTTCATCGGCGGCCTGCGCGATGCCGGCGAGGTGTTCCCCGCACCCGCGGGGATGAACCGTCTTAGCCCTTGGCGCTGTGCTTGGCAAGTGCGTGTTCCCCGCACCCGCGGGGATGAACCGCATCTTTTCTGCCGGGAGCATTGGGAGCAGCAGTGTTCCCCGCACCCGCGGGGATGAACCGCGGCTGTTTTTATTTGGTCGGGGCGAGAGGATGTGTTCCCCGCACCCGCGGGGATGAACCGCGAGAGAGACAGGCCCGGTGGAAGGCGGCACAGTGTTCCCCGCACCCGCGGGGATGAACCGGTGGTCGATCATCCCCGAAAGCGTGAGGGGGGGGGTTCCCCGCACCCGCGGGGATGAACCGCTCGCCCACCATGTGTGGGTGGAGTTCCAGCCGTGTTCCCCGCACCCGCGGGGATGAACCGGATTGTCTCGATTATCTCAACGGCCTGATTGGGTGTTCCCCGCACCCGCGGGGATGAACCGAGAACTGAATCGTCAACTGCACGGAATTTACTGTGTTCCCCGCACCCGCGGGGATGAACCGAATATGTTGAGAAAAAGTCGAGGTGAGGGCGAGTGTTCCCCGCACCCGCGGGGATGAACCGGCCTGCAAGCAGATTCAGCGGCTTGCGGAGACGTGTTCCCCGCACCCGCGGGGATGAACCGCAGGGATATGAGCGGGAAGAGGCGCATGGGTTGTGTTCCCCGCACCCGCGGGGATGAACCGCGTCAGGGCCACCTGCTCGAGGCGCTGGCTCGGTGTTCCCCGCACCCGCGGGGATGAACCGCAGTCGATCCCTCAGCTGAATTTCAGCGAGACGTGTTCCCCGCACCCGCGGGGATGAACCGTCCGGAGATGAAGCCGGGATTGACTGCGGCGGGTGTTCCCCGCACCCGCGGGGATGAACCGATATAGAATTATTGTTTTTTTGTTATGAAGACGTGTTCCCCGCACCCGCGGGGATGAACCGTCAATCGACCTTGAACCGATAATCCTTTGACAGTGTTCCCCGCACCCGCGGGGATGAACCGGTGACAGCATGACTCTTTTTGGCGTTAAATTCGTGTTCCCCGCACCCGCGGGGATGAACCGGCTTTTCCCCGTACTTTTGCCACCAGCGGACAGTGTTCCCCGCACCCGCGGGGATGAACCGTTGGGGCGGCAGTTGATGCGGTCTTCGCCGGTGTGTTCCCCGCACCCGCGGGGATGAACCGAAAAGAATGACGGTTCGAGCGCACACTAAAAAGTGTTCCCCGCACCCGCGGGGATGAACCGAGGGGGGGGTGACATGCTGAGTTTGCCTGCCGGTGTGTTCCCCGCACCCGCGGGGATGAACCGCCGTTGGTATGTCCGTTTCTGCTTTCGTTCGGGTGTTCCCCGCACCCGCGGGGATGAACCGATGTTACCGGACTGGCTGCCCTGGTCGATGGCGTGTTCCCCGCACCCGCGGGGATGAACCGGTGTGCCGGGTAGCGGCAAGAGTTATGATGCTGTGTTCCCCGCACCCGCGGGGATGAACCGTCGCCGACCATGGGGCTGGTGTCGGAGTAGTAGTGTTCCCCGCACCCGCGGGGATGAACCGTTCACCGGGTTCGACGGAGCAATGGTGTCGATGTGTTCCCCGCACCCGCGGGGATGAACCCGGAATTCGGCGGCGAAAATGGAGACCTCGCCTGTGTTCCCCGCACCCGCGGGGATGAACCGGTACGTCTCTTTGATGCGCGATTTTCGCGCCCGTGTTCCCCGCACCCGCGGGGATGAACCGGTACGTCTCTTTGATGCGCGATTTTCGCGCCCGTGTTCCCCGCACCCGCGGGGTTGAATCACCTTGGCCCGCCTCCTCAAGGGCTCCATGCCAGGTCGGGCATAGGGACACCCAGGGCAGAATTTCCCGCATGAAGGCAGTCGGTTTGAGGTGATGAGTTCAGACCAGCCGATCCGTCTTCGCGGCCATGATGAAATCGTTGCGGTGCAGGCCGCCAATCTTGTGGGTCCACCAGCTGACGGTGACGCGGCCCCACTCGGTCAGGATCGCCGGGTGATGGCCTGCCTCCTCGGCGAGTTGGCCGACCGCATGGGTGAAGGCGAGGGCCTCGGCGAAGTTTTTGAACCTGAAGCTGCGCCGCAGCCGGTCGACGCCGTCGATGGTGACGATTTCCCAGTCGGGCAGCCCGCTCAGGTAGGTGGCGGCCTCTTCTTCCGTCACCGGGGGCGCGCCGGCCCGGCAGACCTCGCAGGTCGCCTGGCTTAGATCGATCATCCCTTTTTTCATAGTGATATTTTACTCCATGGGCTCAGGTTCCGAACAGGGCCGACACATCCGGCGGCCATTAACTGCTCGTTTCCGGTTCTTCTACCTGCCAGAGGCTGATGATAGACTACCACTCGAAGCGATTCGGCGGTTTGTTTTTTCACCGTGCGCCAGCCAGGCCGGGCTATGCGGCAACTGGAGACGCAAGCTCCCCCGGAGAGGACGGCCCCTCGGCAGAGGTGCTTCAGTACGTGACCGTGCCTTTTTCGTCGACTTCAACCTGCTCCCAGCCCTTGGCCCGCATGCAGACGCGGAACGCTTTCTGTGCTGCCCACACGTTGCCCGGGTCGTCATAGTAACTGTATCCGTAGCTGTGCCGGTAGTGGAAGGGATAGCCGTAACCGTAGGGGTGATGGAAGTAGCGGCCGTAATAGGGTGGGAAATAGGGGGTGCGCCAAGATTCCTCTTCGATGAGCATATCGCAGGTTCTTTCGGCCTGCAGCCGTTCGGTCTCCCCTAGTCCCGACGGGTGCTGCCAGACTAGCTGGCTGCCGGAACAGCCGATGATCAGGAGTGCAAGGGCTAGAATCCCGGGATGTTTCATGGTGAACTCCTCGCGCCATAGGGCAGGTATCCTGCCTGCTTCTATTCTACTGCGGATGCGCTATTCCCTGCACGGGGAAGGGAGTCCATCCGGCCCAACTATTTTCAAGGCTGCCCTCGCCCGCAGGTCTTCCGGGCCGGACCTCGGCAACCATCTCATCGTCCTGGGGCGGGTAAAGCGATTTTGCTGGCCGAGGATGAAACCGAGGCTATTCTTCCACAGGGCGACCATGCCCTGGTCAGCTTGGCCCCGGACGATTCGGGTGCCCAGCTCTGGCTTTCTTTGCTACACTCTAGGCATGAAGCTGTTGATGATCTTCTGTGACCGTTTTGCCTGGCGGCCGGCCCATAAATCCCTTTCCGAGGCTCCCGACAGCAATGAACCGGGTGAGCTCACCCGGGTGCTGGTCGGATTGATTCACGCCGAGGCCGTCGATCAGGACGATCCGGCCAGGGTCGAGAAGAAGCTGGTCAAGAACCTGAAGTGGGGTGCGCGCAAAAACGACAGCCGCACGATCCTGCTTCACTCCTTTTCCCACCTCGCCGCCAGCAAGGCCGATGCCGATTTTACCGCCGCGCTGCTGGAACGCAGCGCCCGGAGGCTGGAAGCGGCCGGCTATCAGGCCGTCCAGACCCCTTTCGGCTATTTCCTCGATCTTGACCTGCAGGCCCCCGGCCGTTCGACGGCACGGATCTTTGTCGATATTCAGTCGGGCGATTGAACGGTGCCGGGTGTCTGGGTGGCCCCCGGCAACCTCTTTTTCTGCCCGACCCGGTTCGCGCCGGGCTTTTTTGACAGTTCCGGTCAAGTTTTGTTAGGCTGAAAATCTTCCTGTGGCCCTTCTGTCGGGCAGTTTCCAGCGCGTCATTCTTTTTTCTGTTCTGCCGGTCTCTGACCGGCCCTTGGGGAGGTGTCTATGAAGGTTTCCTATATCACCAAACTGCAGCAGGTTCCCGAGCTGGCGGCCGAGGAGCGGACCCGGCTGGCCCGGGTGACCGAGCGTTTCGCGTTTCGCAGCAACAGCTATTACCAGTCACTGATCGACTGGAGTGATCCGCACGATCCCATTCGCCGGCTGGTGGTGCCGCACGAGGACGAGCTGGTGGAATGGGGCAGCCTGGACGCTTCCGGCGAGGCGAGCTATACGGTGATGCCGGGGCTCGAGCACAAGTATCCGGATACGGCGCTGCTGCTGGTCAACAATGTCTGCGGCGCCTTTTGCCGGTTCTGCTTTCGCAAGCGGCTCTTTCTCAAGGGCAACCAGGAGACGGTGCGCAACGTCGACGCCGAACTGGACTACATCCGCAGTCATCCGGAAATTTCCAATGTGCTGCTGACCGGCGGCGATCCATTGCTGATGTCGGCGGCCCGGCTGGCGCCGATTCTCGAGGCGCTCTCGAGCATCGAGCATGTCCGGATCATCCGCATCGGCAGCAAGATGACGGCGTTCAATCCCTACCGGATTCTGGACGACAGGGAGCTGGTCGATCTTTTCGCCCGGACGGTGCGCGGCGGTTCGCAGCTCTACCTGATGAATCACTTCAACCATCCCCGCGAGCTGACGGCCGAGGCGAAGCGCGCCCTGAGGGTCCTGGCCGAAGTCGGCGTGATGCTGACCAACCAGACGCCGATGATCCGCGGCATCAATGACGACCCGGAAGTGCTCAGGGATCTGTTCAACCAGCTCTCCTTTCTCGGCATCCCTCCCTATTACGTCTTTCAGTGTCGGCCGACCAGGGGAAACCGCTCGTACACCCTGCCGCTGGAGCAGGCCTATCGCCATTTCGTCGACGCCTGGCGGGGCAGCAGCGGTCTGGCGCGGCGGGCGCGGCTGGTCATGTCGCATCGGACGGGCAAGATCGAGGTCATCGGCCTGACCAAAGGGCACATCATGTTCCGCTATCATCGCGCGCCAAACCCGGCCAACGATGGCAAGATCATCATCTGCCGCCGCAATCCCCGGGGCTACTGGTTCGACGATTTCGCCTGCGTGGACAGCCTGAGCGACACACTGGTCGAGGACTGCCGGCCGGACAACGCCGACGCGGCGCAGAACCACACGGCCTGAGCGGGTTGCCGCCGTCTGCCGAAGGACGTCGGGGTTTTGCCGCTCTGCAGGTTTTTGGCGCCGGTATCCCGCCAGGAGCGGCGGGATGCGTTCCGGGACGGTCTCGGGTAAACTCCATCCATGACGTCTTCGGTCCCTTCCCACCTTTCCGTCCCCTGCTCCGACCTGCCCTGGCGGCTGTTGCGGCTGCCGCCGCTGTCCGATCCGGCGGGGAGCCTGACCCGGGAGGATGCGCTGCTCGCACGGGTGATGGCGGGTGAGTCCGGGCCGCTGGCGGTCATCTCCCGCCACCCGCGTTGTCTGGTCGCGACCCGGCGCGAGGCGCGCTGGCCGGATTTTGCCGCTGTCGGCGCACGGCTGGCCGCCGAGGGCTGGCCGGTGGTGGTGCGTTGCAGCGGCGGCTCCTGCGTGCCGCAGGGGCCGGGGGTGCTCAATCTCGCCCTGATTTTCGCCCGCCCGGCGCACTGGCGCCTTGAGGACGGCTACCGGCTGCTGTGCGATCTGCTGACAGCCTGGCTGGACGGTTTCGGGGTGCATGCGGGTGTCGGCGAGGTGGCGGGGGCCTTTTGCGACGGCCGCTACAATGTGCAGGTGGGCGGATGCAAGCTGGCGGGAACGGCCCAGCGCTGGGCGGGCAGCAACCGCCGCCGTTCGGTCGTGCTGGCCCATGCCTGCCTGCTGGTCGATCCCGATCTGGAAGAGATGACACGGCAGGTGAACCGCTTCTACGCCCTGTGCGGTCAGCAGCGACGTTTCGATCCCGAGGCCTGCACCAGCCTGCGCCGCTGTCTGCGGTGGCCGGCTGCGGCGGCAGGGGATTTCATGGCCGAGGCGGAGTCGCGGCTGGTCGAGGTGCTGGCGGAGCGTTTCGCCGTCGATGGTCTGCGGCGGCAGGGGTGAAAGGGAACGGCCCCGACCCGCTGCCAGGCCGGGGCCGCCGTTCAGGAAGTTTTGTCGTTATCGGTTTTCTGGTCCTTCCGCACCGGAAGGTCGCAACTGTCGGACATTCACGTCGGAACGCCCATTTTCGGCAGAATCCACTTCTGCAGGATGACCCAGACGGCGACTACGCCGAGCATCAACCAGATGTCCATGCGGTTTTCCTTTCTGATAAATTCAGCTTTCAATATATTTTGTTTTTCTTTCGAGCGCAAGGGGATGGCGACCATCGCTGCCGGTATTTCCGGCTGAGGCGGATGATGGTCGGGCTCCGTCCTGCTAAGCTTACAGGGAAGACCGGCGGCGTCGGCCGCCTGCGACCGGAAGTGAGCATGGACTCGATTCGTCAACTCTATCGTGTGGGCCAGGGCCCGTCGAGCAGTCACACCATGGGGCCGCGCTTTGCCGCCGAACGCTTTTGCCGCCGCGTCCCGCGTGCCGCCGGCTTTCGCGTCACCCTGTTCGGCAGCCTGGCCGCCACCGGCCGCGGTCACCTGACCGACCGGGCGCTGGAAGAGGCCTTCGCTCCGAAGCCGGTGGAGATAGTCTGGCGTCCCGACGAGCGGCTGCCCGAGCATCCGAACGGCATGCGCTTAGAGGCGCTGGCCGAATCGGGGGAGGTGCTTGCCGGCTGGGAGGTCTGCAGCGTCGGCGGCGGCGCCCTGCGCGACGCCGAAGGGATGGTCGGTGAACAAGTGGATTCCGTCTACCCCTTGAACAGTCTGCAAAAGATTCTGGAACACTGCGACCGGTACGGGCAGTCCCTGGGGGATTACGTGTTCGAACGCGAGGGGGAGGGCATCGAGGCCTTTCTCGGCCGGATATGGGACGCGATGTGTGCCGCCATCGACCGGGGCCTGCAGACCGAGGGGCCGTTGCCCGGCGGACTGGGGCTGGCGCGCAAGGCGCGCTCCTTCTGCCGCAAGGCGTCGCTGTTCGGTGAACACCTGAAGCAGAGCGGATTGCTCTGCGCCTATGCCTACGCCGTGGCCGAAGAGAACGCCGCCGGCGGGATCATCGTCACCGCGCCGACCTGCGGTTCGAGCGGTGTGCTGCCGGCGGTGCTGCGCTACCTTGACGAAACCCTCGAGCTGAGTTGGCAGGATATCCTGCGGGCGCTGGCGGTGGCGGGGCTGATCGGCAACCTGGTCAAGCACAACGCCTCGATCTCCGGCGCCGAGGTCGGCTGTCAGGGTGAGGTCGGCACTGCCTGCGCCATGGCCGCGGCGGCGGCGACCAAGCTGCACGGCGGCAGCCTGGCGCAGATCGAGTACGCCGCCGAGATGGGGCTGGAGCATCACCTCGGACTGACCTGCGATCCGGTCGGCGGGCTGGTGCAGATCCCCTGCATCGAGCGCAACGCCCATGCCGCTTCGCGGGCGCTGGCCTGCTGCCATTTCGCCCTGCTCTCCGACGGTCGGCACAAGGTGTCCTTCGATACCATCGTCAGGGTGATGAAGGAGACCGGCCAGGCCCTGCCGTCGCTCTACCGGGAAACCGCCGCCGGCGGTATCGCCCGGGCCTACGAAGACGAAGCGGGAAAGACGAAAACCTGAGCCGGAACCCCCTATCTGTCGACAGCCCTCCATCGTCGATAGGCCAGGAAGCTGAGCAGGGCCAGAATCACCAGCGCCGGCAGCAGCACGAAGTCGAGATAGGGGGTCAGTGCACTCAAGCCGAGAGCTGCGAGCAGCAGAACCAGGACCGGCGTGAAGCAGCACAGCGCGACCAGCCCGGTACCCGCCAGGGCGGCCAGAAAACGGTTGCGAAAGCGCCTGGCGTCGCTCATCCTGTATTCCGCTGCTGCTGGATCGGCGGGCAGGGAATGTCACCGTAGGAGCAGAAGACGCAGCAATCGCCGGGCAGGGGTTTGAGCAGCTTGCCGCAGCCGCTGCAGCTGTGGAAGAACCGGCAGGCATCGGTCGGCATGGTCAGCGTTTCACGGTGACCGCAGTGTGGGCAGGTCAGGGTCGATTCAGGTTTTATCGTCATCTCTCAAGTCCTTTTTGGCTGCGTCCACGACACGGCGGACATCGGGCAGACATCATCTGCTCTCGGGGTGAACCTCGGCGCAGCGGCAGCTGCCGGCCTTCTTCGCCATCCGGATTTGCTCCAGGATGCGGCTGTGGCCGCCTCTTTCCAGCACCTCCCGGCGGATTTCCCCTTCGCTGTGTTCAAAGCAGTAGCAAATCAGCTGTTGCATGCTTTCCCTCCCGGTCAACGCCCGTTTTCCGGCAGTATTTCGGCCTGGAAGCCGATCTTTTCGATCGCCTCGATCATCTGTTGTGTCGTCACCTTGTCCGGGTCGAAAAGAACCGTTGCCCTCCTCTTCTTGTAGCTGACATCCGCCCGGCTGACGCCGTCCAGGTTGCTCAGGGCGGTCTTGACGGCATATTTGCAGGAGGCGCAGGCCAGCCCCTTGAGGGCCAGGCGGACGGTGCGAATTTCTGCCGCATGGACGGGCATGACCCCATAGGCTCCCTGTCCCTGGATCAGTCGTGACCAGTATGTCGGGGCAAGGGCCAGAATGGCCAGGAGAACGGGGAGTGCGGCGGCTTTCAGAATTTTTTCCATGGTTCACCTCGGTTTTTCAGTCAAGCAGCAGGGGCATGATTTGCGGGGTAAAGAGCAGCGCCAGGGAAAACAGGGTGACGATCCAGAGAAGCAGCTTCCGGAATCGTTTCCTGCCGACGCGGTCGCAGGCGGCATCCGCGCAACCAGCTGCTTTCGGTTCGCGATAGGTGAGATAGAACGCCAGACCGAGAAACAGAAAGGTCAGCGCCATCATGATCGGGCGCCAGGGTTCGAAGGCGCTCAATGCACCGGCGCTGCCGATGCCGAGAAAAACCAGCAGCAGCGGGCCGATGCAGCATCCTGACGCGAGAAAGCCGCTTATGATGGCGCCGATCAGGCCGAGACCGGCAAGTTTTCCCTGTTTTGTCGACACGTTCATCGGTCACCTCGGTGGCTGGGAGCTGTCCCCTGTTATGGGTTCGTCGGCCACGAGTTCGGCCAGAATGGGGCAGGGATCATCCGGTCCGCGCTGTCGGCAGGCATCGATCAGTTGCTGCAGTGCCTGTCCCATCTGTTGCAGGTGGCGCATCCTCTGCTCGATGTCGGCCCGTTTTTCTTCGGCCCGCCGTCGGACTTCGTCGCAGCTGGCTCCGGAAGAGAAGTAAAGATCGAGCAGTTCGCGGATTTCCCGCAGACTGAAGCCGATCTGTTTGGCGCGACGGATGAACCGGATTTTGCGGATCGTTTCCGGCGGATAGATTCGAAAACCGTTCTGTGGTCTGGGCGGCTGTTCGATCAGCCCCTGCCGCTCATAGAAGCGGATGGTTTCGATGCCCACACCGGCCATTCGGGCGACTTTTCCGATAGTCAGTTCGGTCATGGTGTCCCCCACGGGTTACATGGAAAAGTATGCACCCCGTACAATAGTACGGAGTCAAGACAAATGCAGCATCTTTTCAGAAGTCAGGAGTCAGGAGTCAGGAGTCAGAAGTCAGAAGTCAGAAGTCAGGAGTCTTTCTTGCAACCCCGTTTCGGGCGCAGGTTCCAGCCGATCAGGGCCAGCAGAAGCAGGGCCGAGGCGATGGCCAGAGGAGAGCTGGAGGCGGTTTCGGTGGGGGCCAACCAGTCGATGATGTTGATCCCGGCGGCGGCGTAGAGGCGGTTGACCAGCCAGCCGAACAGCAGCGAGCAGACGGCGATGCTGAGCAGGTAGCGCAGGGTGGCGGCGCGGCCGAGCTGCCGGCCGAGCACGGTCAGGGTGGCGGCGTTGGTGGCCGGGCCGGCGAGCAGAAAGACCAGCGCGGCGCCGGGGGAGAGCCCCTTGAGCACCAGTGCGGCGGCGATCGGGGTGGAGGCGCTGGCGCAGATGTAGAGGGGGATGCCGATGCCGAGCATCAGCAGCAGCGAGAGCAGTTCGCTGGCGAAGACGCGCTGGAAGATCGCCTCCGGGATCAGCGCCGAGAGCAGCCCGGCGATCAGGATGCCGAGCAGCAGCCATTTGCCGATATCGCCGAGCAGGTCGCCGAAGGCGTAACCGAGCCCCTGGCGCAGTCGGGTCGGCAGCGGTGGGCGGGCAGCCGCAGACGGGGCACCCCCGTCGGTTTTCTCCGGTCAGCCGCAGCCCGGCTGCTCGGCCGGTTCTTTGGCCGGGAGTGATTCGGGCTGCTCCGGCAGGCGGTTGATCCACAGGCCGGCGAAGATGGCGGTGCAGAAGGCCGCCAGCGGTCGCAGCAGGGTCATCAGCGGGTCGAGCAGCGCCCAGGTGATGGCCATCGAGTCGACGCCGGTTTCGGGAACCGAGATCAGGAAGGAGGCGGTCGCCCCCTTGCTGGCGCCCTGCTTGCGCAGGCCGATGGCGGCCGGAATCACCCCGCAGGAGCAGAGCGGCAGCGGAATGCCGAACAGCGACGCCTTGACTACCGCGCCGGCGCCGTTGCCACCGAGATGGCGGGCGACGGCGTCATCGGGAATCAGCGCCTTGAGCAGCCCGGCGACGAAAAATCCGAACAGCACATAGGGGGCCGACTCGAGCAGGATCAGCCAGCTTTCACGCAGGATATTCAGCAGCAGGTCAAGCATTATCGACAGCTTTCGATGTGGGTGCGCATATCGCTCATCACCTGACGGATGTGCTCATCTTCGAGCTGGTAGTAGACGATTTTCCCTTCGCGGCGAAAGCGGACCACGCCCTGACCGCGCAGCAGCCTGAGCTGATGGGAGACGGCCGAAACGCTGAGCTCGAGCAGGGCGGCCAGGTCGCAGACGCAGAGTTCACCGGCCGCCAGGGCATGCAGGATCTTCAGCCGGGTCGGATCGCCGAGCAGCTTGAAGGTCGCGGCGACCTCGGTGAGAACCGGTTCCGACGGCATCTGCCGGGCCGCCCGGTCGATGCGCTGCCGGTCAATGACGGTGACTTGACAGACGTCGGTGTCCATCTCTTATGCTCCAACAGTTGAGCAAGTGTTCAAGTGTTTATCTCAGTCTGCCCCTTTTTGCCACCGCCTGTCAAGCCCGCGTCATTCTCCCGCTGGCAGCGGATAGACGGGCCGGGATAACTGACTGAACGGAGAAGAAGGTCGCAACCGGTGTTGTCAGGCCTGGACGTCCTGATTTTCAGTGTTGCGGTCGTCCGGTTCGGGACTGCCGTCAGGATTGCGCTTAAGTTCTTCGTGCACCGCCTGGGCCAGCCGCTGCAGGCTCAGCGGCTTTTTCAGGAAGGCTCCCGCCCCCAACCGCATAACCTCGTGAACGTCGCCCGATTCGGCCTGGCCGCTGATGACGAGAGCTTTCAGGCCCGGGTCGAGGGCGAGCATGCGCCGGTAGGTTTCGAGTCCGTCCATGCCGGGGGGCATGACCATGTCGAGCAGCACCAGGTCCACACGCTGGCGGCGAAGCAGGGCGAGGGCGGCCTCGCCGCTTTCCGCCGCCAGAGCCTGGTAGCCGAGGAGTCGGAGCATGTCGCAGGCGACCTTTCGTGCTTCCGGCTCGTCGTCGACGACCAGAACCGTGGTTGTCGAGTTCTGGGCCCGCGGCAACTCGACGCTGTCCGGAACGGCGGGTTTCGTCTGCCGGTCGCAGGCCGGCAGGTAGATGTCGAAGACGCAACCGGGATCGTTGGCGGACAGGTCGATATAGCCGCCATGGTCGTGAACGATCGACCAGCAGATGGCCAGGCCGAGCCCGGTGCCGCTGTGTCCCAGGACTTTTTTCGAAAAGAAGGGGTCGAAGATGCGGCCCATGTTTTCCGGATCGATGCCGCAGCCGTTGTCGCTGACCCGCAACCGGACGTAGTCGCCCGGCGGAACGGTTTCGTAACCTTCGTAGGCCCTGGTGAGGGTGACGGGCCTGGTGGAAACCCTGATCAGGCCCTGCCGGTTGCAGGCTTCCATGGCGTTGATGACCAGGTTCATCAGTATCTTGCGCAGGTGGGAACCGGTGCCGATGACCGCCGGCAGGTCAGGCGCGAGATCGCATGACAGCTCGACGTTGTGACGGCCCGCGATTTCGGCGTATTCGGGAGACTCGAGATAGTCGCGGACGATCTGGTTGAGGTCGACGACCTCCTGGCTGGTGGCGCTGTCGCGGGAAAGAACCTGCATGTCGCTGACGACGGCGGCGATCCGGTTTCCGGCCTCGCGAATGGCGATCAGCTGCTCCCGCTGGCGGGGCGTCAGGTTGCCTTCTTCGAGCATCAGGTCGGGCAGGGCGACGACGCCCATCAGCATGTTGTTCAGGTCGTGGGCCACGCCGCCGGCCAGCATGCCGACCGCCTCCATCTTTTTGGCCTGGTGCAGCTCTTCGCTCATGGCGCGCAGCGCTTCTTCGTTCTGCAGCTGGCGGCGCAGACTCTGCTGGATTTCACGTTCCTGGCGAACGACGATGCGGGCCTGCCGGAGATGAAAGACCAGCAGACAGAAGATCAGCAGGCCAAGACCGCCGAGAACCATCGGCGTGGAATCGGGTTCCCGGCTGACCGTGTAGCCGAGCAGGGCGATGATCCCGCCGTCGAAGTCACGGACCGGGTAGGTGATGTCGAGGGCGCCGACATCCTGGTAGTCTTCGTCGAGAAAGATGATTTCTCCGGAAGAGAAGGCATCGAGATCTTCCGGGTTGGCGGGCTGGCCGATCCGGCTGGGCAGGCTGCTGGCGATGTGCCGGTAGGTGCCGTCCGCGGCCCTGGCGATGACGCTGAGCCTGACGATGTGTGGGTCACTCGCGACCAGCCGGTCGATGCGCTGCTGTATCAGACCGATCTGCCGGGTAATCTGGAGGGGCGGGCCGTCGTGCAGGATGTCCGCGATGGCGACTTCCAGTACCCGGCAGCTGCTGAGCGCTTCGAGGCGGAATTTCTCCTCGCGAGCCCGGTTCATGGCGAAGAGCGACCAGGTGACGAAGATCAGCAGGCAGACAAGGATGACAGCCTGAAACAGGCCATGAAGGCGGTAGGACCGGTTGCCGACAGGTTGTGGTGTGGTCATGCTCCTCCCCCCCCTGTTCGGGTGTCGGCCCGTAACGGGCCGTTGAAAAACCGTTGCAGTTGGTGCGGCCCCGGATCCGCACGCAGTCATGATCTTTTCCGGCGGCATGCGAATGAAGAGAAGTCAGCAAGGTCCCGGCCAGCCGGGGGGCGGGATCATTATGACCCGGAACATGTGAAAAAACAAATGGTTTTGGAGGCTTTGCCTGCCTAACGACGGTGCCGGGAAGAGAGGAGTGAACGGTTTTCGACCAGCGTGCGACCTTTTGTCCGCCCGCAAGGTGTTGTTTTAATACGTTTTTTGATATATTCAAATTTTAGGACACAATGCAGTGTGACGGGACGAGAAAGGAGGCGGTCATGCAGGTACGGGTCACGGTTCTTTGTGAAAACAGCGTGGCATCCCCCTTTGGAGTGGTGGGGGAACATGGCTGGGCGGTGTGGATCGAAACCGATGCCGGGTCCTGGCTTTTCGATACCGGGCAGGGTGTCGGTCTGCGGAACAATGCCGCCGTGCTCGGCGTCGACCTGGCGCAGGCGCAGGGCATCGTTCTCAGCCACGGACACTATGACCATACCGCCGGACTGCCGACAGCCCTCGGGGAGCAGGACGGATCGGTGCAGGTCTTCGCCCATCCGGACCTGTTTCTGTCGCGGTACTGGAAAAAGGAGGACCGCCAGCGGGAGATCGGACTGCGCTACACCCGTCCCTACCTTGAAGGTCTGGGGGCGCGTTTCGATCTCGCCACCGGGTTTCGCGCGATTGCTCCCGGGATCTACCTGACCGGAGAGGTGCCGCGAACGACGCCGTTCGAGCCGGTCGATCCGGCCATGAAACTCAGGGATGCCGACGGTTGCTGGCATCAGGATCCCCTGCTGGACGACCAGGCGCTGGTGGTCGATACGGCCGCCGGATTGCTGGTCGTTCTCGGTTGCGCCCATGCCGGGTTGATCAATACCCTGCAGCATGTGCGCGCCAGTCTTCCCGGCCGCCCGATTCACACCGTGATCGGCGGCACCCATCTCGGTTTTGCCGAACCGGCCCAGCTGGAGGCGACCCTCGATCACCTGGACTCTTTCGGGATACGGCGGCTCGGCGCTTCGCACTGCACCGGGCTGGCCAACGGCGCCCGGCTCGCCGCAGCCCTGGGCGACCGGTATTTCTTTGCCGCGGCGGGATGCCGTTTCGAACTCGGCTGACAATCTGTCACGACGAGAGGCTGCCGCCATTCGTTTCGGTGGGGAAGACCGGGTTGGCATTCTGCTTGCTGTTGATCCGGTGGCGCATCTGTCGGCCTGTTGAATTCATGGAAAGTTCTGTGCGAAGGAAGCGACTGTTTCAACATCTGAGCTGGCTGGTTTTTCTCGGCTATTTGCTCTTCGGTCTGGGCGGCGGCCTGGCGGCGGTCTGCTGTTCGGACGCGGGCGCCGCTGTTTGTGTGCAGGTCCACGAACAGGCTCCGGCCGCGCCCTGCCTGTCTCGCACGGCCGACGCCGGAAGCTGCTGTCCCCCCTGTTACAATCATCACCCCGGGCCGGATACCGACCGGGCGCACCTGCTTCCCCAGGGGCCGACATTCCGCTCCGTCGGCAGCCTGGCGTTTCTCGTTCCTTCCGCGACGCAGTGGACTTCCCGGCAGCCCGAAATGACGGGTTTCGGTCTCGGCCTGTCTGGTCCACAGCGAAATCCCGCCCTGAAAGTCATTCGTTCCACCGTCCTGCTGCTATAAGCCGGCCGGAAATCCAGCCAGATTCGATGGACGCTGTCGACGACGGCGTTCGCGACGATTTCCGAGTATCCCGACGGGGCGCCGGCCCGCATAACCGGCGTCGCCAGGCTTTTCAGCAGGAGTATTTTCGTGACCGACAAACAGGAACAATCCTTTTTCGCCATCATCTGGGACTTCTTCTGTTCGCTCAAACTCGCCATCGTCACCCTGATTCTGCTGGCGATCACTTCGATTATCGGCACGGTGATCCAGCAGGGCCGGCCGGCGCAGGAGTACATCCAGGAGTACGGAGAGACCGCCTACCGGGTCTTTGTCGCCCTCGACTTCGTCGACATGTACCATTCCTGGTGGTTTCTGACCCTGCTCAACATCTTCGCCATCAACCTGATCTGCTGCTCGATCAAGCGCCTGCCGCGCATCCTGAAGCTGGTGCGGCAGCCGGAACTGACGCCGGATGAAAGGCACTATCGAAGTCTTGCCAACCGTGACGAATTCGTGGTGGCGGCGGATGCCGGCACGCTCAGGGAGCGCCTGGCCGCTATGGTCGGCAACCAGTTCGCCGCTCCGGTCGTCAGCGAAAAGGACGGGCGCTTCCATCTGTTCGCCCAGAAGATGGCCTGGACCCGCTTCGGTGTCTACGCGGTACATCTGTCGATACTGATCATTTTCGCCGGCGCGATCATCGGCAATGTCTGGGGCTACAAGGCCTATGTCAACATCGTCGAGGGGGGCAGCACCGACAAGGTCTGGCCGCGCGGCAGCGAGACGCCTATCCCCATCGGCTTCGAGGTGCGGTGCGACGACTTCGAGGTGACCTATTATCCGGGAACCCGGCGCCCCAAGGAGTTCACCAGCGACCTGGTGGTGCTGGAAGACGGCAAGGAGGTGCTGAGAAAGACGATCGAGGTCAATGACCCGCTCACCTGGCGCGGCCTGACCTTCTACCAGTCGAGTTACGGTCCGGCCGGCGACCCGGTCTTTGACCTGGTCGTCACCGAGCGGAAGACGGGCGAGCAGGTGAAGGTGCAGGCGAAGTTGGGCGAGCATGTCCCGTTGCCCGGAGGCGCTTCCTTCGCCGTGACCAACTTCACCGACAGTTACCGGAATTTCGGGCCGGCAATCCAGCTGCACGTCAACGACGCAGAAGGCCGGCACGGCCGGCCCTTCGTCGTGCTGCAGCGTTTTCCCGATTTCGACGCCCGGCGCGGCGGGGCCTACGCCTTTGTCCTGAACGGTTTCGAACAGCGCTTCTACACCGGCCTGCAGGTGGCGAAGGATCCCGGCGTCTGGGTGGTCTGGCTCGGCTGCTTTTTGATGGTGGCCGGCTGTTTCGCTGCTTTCTTCCTGTCGCACCGACGCATCTGGGTCAGCATCGAGCCGACGGAGAACGGCAGCCGGGTGCGGGTAGGCGGCCACGCCCATCGCAACCAGCCGGCCTTCGCGATCTGGTTCGATCAGTTCACTGCCCGGCTTCGGGACGAACTGGCGGCCGGCCCGGTGTCGGAATCCGAGGCGGGCGCGCAGGGCTGATTATCCTCGCGGCGTTTCCGCCCTGGACCGTTATCGTTGGATCCAACCCCAGAACGAGGGAGATTCTCATGCTCAGCGTCAAGCTTTTCAACCTCACCACCATCGCCTATTTCGGCGCCATGGTCATCTTTATTTCCTATTTGGTCACCCGCAGCCGGACCGTATCTCTGGTCGGCAACATCCTCTGCTACATCGGTTTTGCCCTGCACACCGCCGCCATCGGCATGCGCTGGTACGAGTCGTACCAGATGCTGGGCGCCGACGGCCGGGCGCCGCTGACCAACCTCTACGAGTCGGTGGTCTTCTTTGCCTGGACCATCCTGCTGATCTACATCCTCATCGACCTGAAGTACAAGCAGCGGGCGGTCGGCGCCTTCGTCGTCCCCTTCGCCTTTCTCGGCATGGTCTGGGCGCAGCTCTACCTCAACGACGTCATCGATCCGCTGGTGCCGGCGCTGCAGAGCAACTGGCTGACCTACCACGTTGTCACCTGCTTTCTCGGCTATGCCTGCTTTGCGGTGGCCTGCG
>NZ_VNIB01000008.1 GCF_008124615.1 Geothermobacter ehrlichii | reverse complement strand
CACGAGTGTACTTCCTTCTCTTCGAAACCATGCCAGTCCTCCTGACGCTGTTGTAGCAGCTTTTCGGACTGTCCACAATTTCGGGGGAAGGTCATTCCTCTCGACCAGCTCAGCCTCGAACAGTCGCCTCTTTCCTAGCTTCCGCCCCGTCGCCAACCTCCTGCGCCCGCTTGACAGCACCGCCGGTCACACGCATTCTTACAGACCACAGCATTCAGGGAGCATACAAGATGAACGGTCCTACGGAAGAACCCCTCATTCCCCGCCTGCTGGCGAGCAACGCCCTGCGCGCCAACCTGAGCAAGCACATGACCCTGAACCAGATGGCCGATTCCAAGGCGGCCATGATTCTCACCGCCTCCTCCCTGGTCACCACCATCGCTCTGACCCAGATGCAGAACCTGCCGCTGCTGACCGTTGTCATCCTGGCGGCAACCGGCATTCTGGCCGTGACCTTCTCCATCCTGGCCATCATTCCGCCACTGCATGCCAGCGGCAAAACCAACCTCTTCTACTTCCGCTCCTTTGTCGAGCTGGACGAGGACGAGTTCATCGCCAGCTTCAAGGAACTGGTCAGCAACAAGGAAAAACTCTACGAAGCCTACCTGCACGAACTCTACTACCTCGGCAAGCACCGCCTGACCCGCAAATATGCGCTGGTGCGCAACGGCCTGTGGACTCTGCTCGCCGGCCTGGTGCTGGCGGCCGCCAGCGTCCTCTGGCAACAGCTGACCTGACGGCCGGCCATGAACACCCAAAGCCACGCCATCCTCACCTGCGCCCTGCTGCGACTCTGCGGCGGCAAACGGCTGGCGAGGCTGCCGCACATCAACCTGGTCCTCTGCCTCGGCGCCCTGACCCCCGACCTGCCGATCTACCTCTTCTTTATCTGGGGGAGCCTCATCGCCCGCATTCCCCAGCAACGGCTATGGAACGAAGTCTACTTCCATCCCGGCTGGACGGCCCTGGTCGGCGCCTTCCACTCCTTCCCCCTGTGGACCCTCGGTCTGGCTCTGTGCTGGAAACTGAAAAAACCGCGCGCCGCCCTCTTCTGCGCTGCCGCCCTGCTCGGGGCGGCGGAGGATTTCTTCCTCCACCACAACGACGCCCACATGCATTTCTGGCCTCTGAGCCGCTGGCGTTTCATCTCGCCGATTTCCTACTGGAATCCGGCCTATCATGGCATTCCAGCCGCCCTGGCCGAAATCGTCGTCGTCACCCTGGCCGGCATCTGGCTCTGGCCGCGACTGGCCAGCCGATGGGGCAAAGGTCTGCTGGCCCTGGCGATGCTTTCCCTGATCGCCAACCACGGTCTGTGGGTGATGGTTTTCCGCCTTTTCTGACAGGGCGGGGGAGAGCAGGTATGATTTGAAAGAAGAGAAAAACCATTACAACAAGACGACGAGGCTCCCATGAAAAACCTGAAAAACAAGACCCTCTTCATCACCGGCGCCAGCCGCGGCATCGGCAAGGCGATCGCCCTGCGCGCCGCCGCCGACGGCGCGAACATCGTCATCGCAGCCAAGTCGAACGTCCCCAATCCCCGGCTGCCGGGCACCATTCATACCGCGGCGGCCGAAATCGAAGCGGCCGGCGGCCGGGCCCTGGCGGTCAAGTGCGACATCCGAAAGCCGGAAGCGATCGAAGCGGCGGTCACGGCGTCGGTCGAACGCTTCGGCGGCATCGACATCCTGGTCAACAACGCCAGCGCCATCTATCTCGCCGGCACCCTGGAGACCCCGGTCAAACGTTTCGACCTGATGCACCAGGTCAACGTCCGCGGCACCTTTCTCTGCTGCCAGGCCTGTCTGCCGCACCTGAAGAAGGCCGACAACCCCCACATTCTGACCCTGTCACCGCCGCTGAACATGCACCCGCGCTGGTTCAGAAGCCATGTCGCCTACACCATGGCCAAGTACGGCATGAGCATGTGCGTGCTGGGCATGGCCGAGGAATTCCGCCCCGACGGCATCGCCGTCAACGCCCTCTGGCCGCGAACGGTGATCGCCACCGCCGCCCTGGCGATGCTCGGCGGCCTGGTCAGGCCGGAGCAGTGCCGCAAACCCGAGATCGTCGCCGACGCCGCCCACGCCATTCTCTGCCGCGACAGCCGCAGTTGCAGCGGCAACTTCTTCATCGACGAGGAGGTTCTGGCGGAAGAAGGAATCGGCGACCTGGAACGCTACGCGGTCAAACCGGGAGAAGAGCTGTTGCCCGACCTGTTTCTTGACTGAGTCCGGGCAGCAGCCACCCTCAGACTGAAGGGCTGGCCAAATGCGCCGGAGGGGAGTAAAATCCCACTCCATGTGCGCCCTGCAACAACCCCGACAGACCTGGCGGTTCTCGCCCGGCCAGGTTCTGCTGCTCTATTACGTCCTGGCCATCCTGCTCGGCGGCCTGCTGTTGCGCCTGCCCCTGGCCAGCAGCGGCGAACCCCTCACCTTTCTCGACGCCATCTTTACCGCCACCAGCGCCCAGTGCGTGACCGGACTGGTGGTGGTCGACACCGGCAGCCGGCTGAGCTGGTTCGGCCAGCTGGTGGTGCTGTTGCTGATTCAGACCGGCGGCCTGGGCATCACCACCTTTTCGGTCTACCTGCTCTCCTATCTCGGCGGCGGCATGAGCCTGCGCGGCCGGCAGCAGATCGAACAGACCCTGCTGCCGCAGCCCTACGCCTCGGTGCAGGAGCTGGTCGGCAAGATCTTCCTGCTGACCATCGTCATCGAGGGTATCGGCGCGGCGCTGCTGGCCATCCGCCTGGTACCGCAACTCGGCCTGGTCCAGGGGCTGTGGAGCGCCCTGTTCCATTCGGTTTCGGCCTTCTGCAACGCCGGTTTCAGCCTCTTTCCGGACAGTCTGGTCGGCTTTCACGACGACCCGCTGGTCAACCTGACCATCATGGGGCTGATCACCGCCGGCGGCATCGGCTTTCTGGTGCTGCAGGAGCTGTTCGGCCTGACCCGCCGTCGCCAGCCGCGGCACCGGCTCTCGCTGCACACCCGGCTGGTCCTGGTCACCAGCTGCGCCCTGACCCTCGGCGGCGCGCTGCTGCTGGCACTGCTGGAAATCCCCGGCGAGCTGCGCACCATGGGTGCCGCCGACGGCTTCTGGATGGTCCTCTTCCAGTCAGTCACCGCGCGAACAGCCGGCTTCAACACCATCGACCTGAACCTGCTCGAGGTGCCGACCCTGGTACTGATCATGTTTCTCATGTTCATCGGCGCCTCGCCCGGCTCCTGCGGCGGCGGCATCAAGACCACCAGCTTCGCCCTGATCTTCGCCATTCTGCACAACCGGCTGAAAGGGGAAAGGCACACCAACATCTTCCGCCGCACCGTGCCGGACGAACTGACCACCCGCGCCCTGACCCTGGTCCTGCTGTCGGTCATCGTCTGCGGCGCGGCCATCTTTCTGCTGCTGACCGTCCAGGTGCACGGCCTGCCGGCAACCCAGAGCCGCAACGCCCTGCTCGACTACGCCTTCGAGACGGTGTCGGCCTTCGCCACGGTCGGCCTGTCGCTGGGCGTCACCGGCGAACTGCTTCCGCTCGGCAAGATGATCATCATCGGCCTGATGTTCGTCGGCCGGGTGGGCATCCTGACCCTCGCCTTCGCCTTTGTCCGCCGGGCGGGAAAGCGGCAGATTCGCTACGCTGAAGAACAGGTGATGATCGGATAAGACGCGGCCACACGTTTGCAAGGGAGTCCAGCCCATGAAAAAATTCTGCATCATCGGCGCCGGCAACTTCGGCTCGAACATCGCCCGCACCCTCTACGAGGCCGGACACGAAGTTCTGGTCATCGACAACAACCGGCAGCACGTGCAGGAGATCAGCGAATACTGCTCGGTCGCCATCGTCGCCGACGCCGCCGACAAGGAATTCCTCGCCTCTCAGGGTGTCACCGAAATGGATGCCGTGGTGGTCGCCATCGGCGAGCGCTCGCACGCCGCCACCCTGGCCACGCTCTACCTGAAGGAACTGGGAGTGAAACGGCTGGTGGTCAAGTCGGTCAACGAAGATCACGGCCGCATTCTGCGCAAGGTCGGCGCCGACGAAGTCGTCTATCCGGAAAAGGACATGGCGATCAAGGTCGCCCGCAACCTGGCCAGCCCCAACATCCTCGACATGCTCAGCATGACCGGGGGCTACGCCCTGCACGAACTCGCCCCGCCGCGGTCCTTCATCGGCAAGACCCTGATCGAGCTCGACCTGCGCCGCCGCTTCAACATCTACATCCTCGGCATCAAGGACGTGCTAACCGACGAATTCATTCTCATGCCGCCGGCGGAACGTCAGATCAAGGACAGCGACCTGCTGCTGATCCTCGGCCAGGCGGCCGATGTGGAAAAAGCGAGCAGAAAATAAAAAAGGCGGGTGCTCGACCCGCCTGAGCTTGGTTGACAACGCAGACTGCTCAAAAGACACCACTGACGGGTCTTTTTCAGCAGCCTCAGGACCGTTCGCAGTTTTCACCGGCCCACCGCTGGTAGCTTTCACCGGTCCTCACTTCCAGCATGGTTCCTTCACAGGCGACAACCTCTCCGTGCTGGTGGGTGATCATGTGCTCGACTTCGCGGATACGCCCCTGACGGACATCCTGACAGAGTTTGCGGACTTCTTCCCTTTTCATATGCTGCTCCTTTCTTCTGCCGGGCCTGTTGCGGGCCTTTCACTCATTCCATTATAGCGCAAGGACCGCATCGACGACCCGGCCGACAGCCGACCGTTCCCCACTCAGTCCGGCAGACGCTGCAGCACCGCCTCGGCCGCAGCGGCACTCGAAGCCGGATTCTGACCGGTGATCAGGTTGCCGTCGATCTCGACATGGCTGCGCCAGGCTTCCCCGGCGACAAAATCGGCTCCCCGCTCGCGCAGTTCGCTCTCGAGCAAAAACGGCATCAGCCCGTCCAGCTCCACCGCCCGTTCCTCGGCGTCGGTAAAGGCGGTCAGCCGCCGGCCGGCGACCAGCGGCGAGCCGTCGTCCAGATCGACACCCACCAGACCCGCCGGGCCGTGACAGACAGCGGCCACCAGGCTTCCATTCGCAAAGTGGGTCCGCAGCAGGACCTGCAGCTCGGGGCATTCGGGAAAATCGAACATGGTGCCATGGCCGCCAACCAGAAAGACAGCGTCGAAACGATGCATCGGCAGCGTGCGCAGCGGCATCGTCTCCATCAGGGCGGACCGCGCCTCGGCCCAGGCGGCAACTCTGGCATCATCCTCGAGCGAGCGTGGATCGAGCGGGGCGGCTCCCCCGAGGGGGCTGGCAACCGTCACCGATATTCCGGCCGCGCGGAATATCTGCCAGGGTACGGCGAACTCTTCCAGCCAGAGACCGGTGGGGTGATCGACGTCGATACAGTCGTGGCTGGTCACAACCATCAGTATTTTCCTGTCGGGTACGCTCATGCCGGACCTCCTTTCGGACCATGCGCAAGGCATCGTGCCTTCCTGTTTCAAGCATAGCGCTCTTTTCCTCTTTGGCCAGGCCTCCGGCCCGGCAAGCCGCCACGCCCCCGAGACAAAGCGGCCGGGGCATGGTAATCTCCTGTTCATGAGCACCCTGAACAGACCCGATCTCGAGCAGCCCGTCACCGACCTTGCCCAGCTGACCGACTTTCTGCGCCGCGGCGCCCGTCCCGCCGCGGATTTCGGCGTCGGTGCCGAAACGGAGAAACTGGTCATCGACAGCGAAAGCGGCGAGGCCGCCCCCTATTCCCGCATCCGCCAGCTGCTCGAACAGCTGGCCACCGACCGGCCCTGGACGGAGGTCCGGGAAGAGGGAGAAGTGATCGCCCTGCTCGGCGAGCATTCCTCCATCACCCTCGAGCCGGGGGGACAGATCGAGCTGTCCGGCCGCTTCTGCCCGGACATCCACTGCTGCGAAGGGGATTTCGCCGCCCACGTCGCCGCCGTGGTGCGCGCCGCCGAACCCCTGGGACTGACCTTTCTCGGCCTCGGCGTCCAGCCCTTCACGCCGCTGGAGAAGATCGACTGGCTGCCCAAGTCCCGCTACGGCATCATGGGCCCCTACATGGAGCGCACCGGCGACATGGGGCAGCGGATGATGAAACAGAGCGCCGGCCTGCAGGTCAATCTCGACTTCGAAGACGAAGAGGACGCCGTCTTCAAGCTGCGCCTCGGCCAGGCGCTCGCCCCCCTGCTCTACGCCCTGTTCGCCAACTCGCCCTTCATGGACGGCCGGCCGAGCGGCTTCCTATCGACCCGCGGCGAAATCTGGTCGCGCACCGACCCCGACCGCTGCGGCCTGATCCCGGCACTGTTCGCCGACGGCGCCTCCCTGGAGACCTACACCGACTACGCCCTCGACGTACCGATGTACTTCATCGTCCGCGACGGCCGCTACCTCGACCTGACCGGCCGACGCTTCACCTTCCGGCGCTACCTGGCCGAGGGCTTCGCCAGCCACCGGGCCACCCTCGCCGACTGGGACCTGCACCTGTCAACCCTCTTTCCCGAGGTCCGCCTGCGGCCGCAGATCGAGATCCGCAGTTCCGACTCACTGCCGCAGGGGCTGACCCTCAGCGTCGCGGCACTGCTCAAGGGCCTCTTCTACGACCGGGACACGGCGGAAACCGCCTGGTGCCTGCTCTGGCCCGGCGACATCGACGCCCTGCACCGGAGCTACCGGCAGTCGTGGAAGGCGGGACTGCAGACCAGACAGAATGGCCGGCTGTTGCGCGATCTGGCCCGGGACGTGCTCGAACTGGCCTGGCAGGGCCTGCGGCGACAGCAGCGCCACAACCACCACGGCTGCGACGAAACAGTCTATCTCGACCCGCTGCAACAGATCGCCGAAGAAGGCGTCACCCTGGCCGAACGCCTGCTGCGCGACTGGCGAGGGGAACGCCGGCACGACCTGGCGATGCTCAAGCGCCACTGCGCCTTCCGCCTGGAGGTCTGAAGCCGGCTGTGCATCGCCACAGTCCGGGCATGTGCCGTGCCGAGAGATGCCGTGCGGCTATGGCGGTGGGCGGCGGACGGCCGAGGCGATATCCTGCAGCCAACGTCGTCCCGTTGTGGCAGGCGGGACGGCCGACCTTCTTTCTTTCCTTACCTTGAGACAGGACCAGGGCCGGAACTGGGATACCTCCCCCGCTTCCGGCCCTATCCTTTTGCCGGGGGCGGTTCTTTTTCGCCAGCTTAAGCGTTGGCCGCCTTGATCTGACGAAAAATCCCTCGACCTTCAGCGGGGAGGGTGGGTTGGAGTCGTTCCTCTTGCCAGCTGGTTCTTGCCGACACCGCCATCGGCCGGTGGCAAAAAAGGCGAAACGCCGCAGTCCCTCCTCATTTCAACCGCTTGCACCGGCACCTTCCGGCGGGACGACCGCCGGGGGGCTGGGCAGTGCCTTTTGAGCCTTGAAAAATTTCCCCGTTCCTGCTTGAATGCGCACATTCTCGAGCCCTGGAGGAACAAAAACCATGACTCTGCCGCCGCTGAACCTGGACCAGGCCCGCCGGGCCGTCGACACCATCCGCCTGCTCTCCGCCGACATGGTGGAAAAGGCCAACTCCGGTCATCCGGGCACCCCGATGGAGGCCGCGCCAATCGCCTACCTCCTCTTTGCCCGGCACATGCGCCACAATCCGCAGAATCCCGACTGGGCCGGCCGCGACCGCTTCATCCTCTCCTGCGGTCATGCCTCGGCCCTGCTCTACTCCATGCTGCACCTGACCGGCTACGGCCTGTCGCTGGACGACCTGAAAAACTTCCGCCAGCTCGGCAGCCCCACCGCCGGCCACCCCGAATTCGGCCACGCCCCCGGCATCGAGACCACCACCGGTCCGCTCGGACAGGGGATTTCGGTCGGCGTCGGCATGGCCATGGGCCTGCGCTTTCTGCAGAAAAGGGTGAGCGAAAAGCTGTTCGACAGCACCATCTACGCCCTCTGCTCCGACGGCGACCTGATGGAGGGCGTCGCCTCCGAAGCCGCCTCCCTGGCCGGCCACCTGCGACTGGGCAACCTGGTCTATCTCTACCTCGACAACCGCATCACCATCGAGGGCGACACCAGCCTGGCCTTCACCGAGGAGGTGGCCACCCGCTACCTCAGCTACGGCTGGCAGGTGCAGCACGTCGAGGGTGAAAACCTGCAGGATCTCGACCGCGCCATCGCCTGCGCCAAGCATTCGCCGCGCCCCTCGCTGATCATCGCCCGCAGCCACATCGGTTTCGGCGCACCGACCAAACAGGACACGGCAGGCGCCCATGGCGCGCCCCTCGGCGCCGAGGAACTGGCCGGCGCCAAGGCCTTCTTCGGCCGCGATCCGCAAAAGAGCTTCGAAGTCCCCGACGACGTCCGCCGGCACATGGCCGAGGCGGTTGAACGCGGTGCCGAGCTCGAAGCCGCCTGGCAGAGCGCCTTCGAGGCCGAGCTGAAGGAGAACGAGGCCCTGCGCGACTGGCAGCGGGCCGCCGCCGGCGAACTGCCGGCCGGCTGGGACGAGCTGCCCGACTTCGCCGCCGGCGAGAAGCTCGCCACCCGGCAGGCCAGCGGCAAGACCCTCAACGCCCTGGCGGCAAAGCTGCCCTTTCTGCTCGGCGGCTCCGCCGACCTGGGGCCGTCCAACAACACGGTGCTGCAGGACGAAGGCTCCTTCACCGCCTGCACCGTCGGCCGCAACATCCACTTCGGCGTCCGCGAGCACGGCATGGGGGCGATCCTCAACGGCCTGGCCCACATCCCCGGACTGATTCCCTACGGCGGCACCTTCGCCATCTTCGCTGACTACATGCGGCCGCCCATGCGGCTGGCCGCGATGATGGGCCTGCAGGTCGTCTACGTGCTGACCCACGACTCCATCGGTCTCGGCGAGGACGGCCCGACCCACCAGCCGATCGAGCAGCTGGCCAACCTGCGGGCAGTGCCCAACCTGACAGTGATCCGCCCGGCCGACGCCAGCGAGACGGTCGAGGCCTGGAAGGCGGCCATCCGCAACCAGGGCGGCCCCACCGCCCTCATCCTCTCCCGCCAGGGATGGGCCAACTTCGACCGGCAGCAGCTGGCACCGGCCGCCGAGCTGCACCGCGGCGGCTATGTGCTGTCGAAAGAAGACGGCGAGCTGCAGGCGATCATCATCGCCACCGGCTCGGAAGTCCCCCTGGCGCTCGAGGCGCAGAAGCAGCTGGCCGCCGAAGGCATCGGCGTGCGGGTGGTCAACCTGCCGAGCTGGGAACTGTTCGAACAGCAGGACGCCGCCTACATCGAGTCGGTCCTGCCGGCCGCCTGCCGCAAGCGGCTGGCGGTGGAGGCCGGATCGACCTTCGGCTGGGAGCGCTGGGTCGGCACAGAGGGGCGGATCATCGGCATGACCGGCTACGGCGCCAGCGGCCCGGCCGCCGAACTGTTCCGCCACTTCGGCTTCACCGTGGAGAACATCGTCGCCCAGGTGAAGGAACTGCTCTGACGGTCAGCCGCCAAATCCACCACAACCAACCCCAAAAGCAACGGGCAGCCCAACCAGGGCTGCCCGTTTTGTTTGTCGGGTCAACGAGGTCGCAAGATGCCTCGTCCCGGCATCATCAAGGAAATCAGCGAAATGCCGAAGGTGACCCGGTCGACGCCACGCCCCCTCCCCCTCCATCTGTAACTGTTTTTCTCGAAGAGAGTCTGTTTTTAATCGTTCTTCAAGATACAAACGCGTTTTTTGAGATCCAAACCATTTTTATCCCCTACCTCACCCACACTCCCGCTATCTAAACAATTTTCTTGCAAACCAGCGTTTATGTAACTATATTTTTGCAAAACAGGCCTCTGGTAATTTTTTTTTGAGAACCGTAACGACTTTTTGAGGTGCGATGACATTGGACACAACACAGAACCGGCTGGCGGGATATGCGTTTCTGATCGAACAGTACGGCTTGAGCGTTTTACCAAACTGGCACACCTCCTCCGTCAGCCCAACCGGGACACTGCGCTCGACCATTCAGGATGGGCAGGTGGAATCGGTCTATTCCCAGTCTTATTGGCCTGGAGACGGGACGGGAGATCATCTGGAGTTCGCCCTCAAATATGATGGTGTCAACCTGGGAATCCTGTCGGCCCTTTTCGATGTGGTTCCGGCAGATGAGATAACGGCCTGGATCAGCTCGAAACCGACCGGAAAATACGCCCGCAGGATCTGGTTCCTGTATGAATTCCTGACCGGACGGGAACTCCCACTGCCGGACCTGACCAGGGGGAATTACACAGAACTGCTTGAGCCGGACCGTTACTACACCGCAGCGCCCGGTCGTCGCGTGCGACGTCAGAGGGTCATCGACAATCTGCTTGGCGGGAAAGATTTTTGTCCCATCATCCGGCGCACCGAAAAACTCGCCGCCATGGAGGAAATCGACCTGCGGAAACGGTGCGAAGAGGTCGTGACCTCCTATCCACCGGAGCTTCTCAGACGGGCACTGAGCTATCTCTACAACAAAGAGACCAAATCCTCGTTCGAGATCGAACACATCAAGCCGAGCGCCTCCCGGACAGAGAAGTTCATCGGCTTGCTGGAAATGGCCGAGCACAAGGACTTTTGCGAGAAGCCTCTCCTGATCGACCTGCAGAACCGCATTGTCGATCCCCGGTTCCGGGACGCGGACTACCGGGCCAACCAGAACTACGTCGGTCAAACCATTTCCTACCAGAAACAGCTCGTTCATTATGTCTGCCCGAAGCCAGACGACCTCCCAGAACTGATGAAGGGCCTGTTCACCGCTCACCAGGTGATGAAGGAAGGCGCGGTCCCTGCCATTATCCATGCCGCCGCCATCTCCTACGGCTTCGTCTTCATACATCCCTTCGAGGACGGCAATGGCCGCATTCACCGTTTTCTCATTCACAACATCCTGTCCCTGCGCGGCGCGATCCCGAAAGGTCTCATGTTCCCGATCTCCGCCGCCATGCTGAAAAATCCGACGCTTTACGATCACTCCCTGAAGGCGTACTCAAGCCCGCTGATGCGGCTGGTGGAATACGACCTGGACGAACTTGGCCAGATGACCGTGCTGGGTGAGACCGGACGTCTGTATCGGTATATCGACATGACCGCTCAGGCGGAGGCATTGTACGATTTCGTCAAACTCACCATCGAACACGAGCTGGTGGAAGAACTTGATTTTCTGGCGAATTACGACAGGACCAAGCAGGCCATTCAGGAGATCGTGGACATGCCTGACCGCCTCATCGATCTCTTTATCCAGCTCTGCCTGCAAAACAATGGTCGTCTTTCGGCCAGAAAGAGGGAATCACATTTCGTGTTTCTGACTGATGATGAGTTGGCCAGCATGGAAAACGCCGTCCGGGAAGGATACGCGAGGAACTGAGTTTCAAGGAAATGAAAGCCAATTGGGGACATTCTATCTTGCCCCCATTGCTTTTTCGGCAGATAACGTAGAATATTTTTCGCTTTTTTGAGAAGGCACGGCAGTGCCCCTCCGGTTAGAATTGTGCTTGCCAACATCATCCCTAACCGAAAGGAGAGCACTGCCGTGGAGAACGATTGTACCTCAAAACAGGACAAAGTAAGTATCCCCCGGCCAAGCCGGGGGCTTTAAGCAAAGGGGGCAGGCTTGACAAATGGGCATTCACGATTGGCTCGTGACAAGCATGCCTCCGCCCCTCACTCCCCCTTCTGCTCCGCCACCACTTCCGGCCCGAGCAGCACCGCCAGCCAGCGGGTGTTTTCGCTGGCCTCCAGCGCAATCTTCAGGGTCATGGTCAGGGGGACCGACAGCAACATACCGATCGGACCGAACACCCAACCCCAGAAGACCAGGGAAACGAAGACCACCAGGGTCGACAGGCCGACGCCCCGCCCCATCACCTTCGGCTCGAGCATGCTGCCGATGCCGATATTGAGCGCCACGTAAACCGCCGCCACCGCCAGGGCGCGGGCACCTCCGTACTGCACCAGGGTCAGCAGCACACCGGGAACGGCGGCGACGATGGAACCGATGGTCGGCACATAGTTGAGCATGAAGGCGAGCAACCCCCAGAGCAGGGGGAAATCGACGCCGAACAGGGTCAGGGCCAGCCAGACCAGGCCGCCGGTCATCAGGCTCAGCAGCGACTTGATGGCCAGGTAGCGGTTCAGGCCGCGGGCGAACTCGCCGAAAGCGTTCAGGGTCTTTTCGGTGTTGCCGAAGGCCCGTTGCAGCTTGCCGGGAAAGCTTGCCGCCTCGAGCAGAATGAAGATAACCGTAACCATGATCAGAAAGGCGTTGGTCAGGATGCCGCCGAAACTGGTCAGCATGCGGCTGGCCAGGCGCATCGCCGCCCCCGGATCGATCTGCTCGCGCAGGGTCGAGGTATGCGCCTTCAGCCCGTGCTGTTCGAGCCAGGCCAGCAGACTGGTGAACTCGTGCTGCAACCGGCTCTGGTAGTCGGGAAGCGAACTGGTGAACTCGTTGAGCGAGGTGCCGAACAGGGCGGCGAAACTGCCGCCGAGCAGCCAGATGAACAGCACCACCAGCAGCACCGCCACCGGCGTCGGCACGCGGCGCTTCGCCAGCCAGAAGACCGGCGGCGCACAGACGACAGCGATGAAGACCGCCAGCAGAAAGGGAATGATCAGGGCACTGGCTTCGCGCAGGCCGGCCACCACCACGACAAAAGCCGCCAGGCCGGCCAGCATCCACAGGGCGCGTCCGTCCTTGCCTTGAATCGTCATTTTGTTCTCACTCCTCCGGGTCCTGCTCAACCGAGCCGCAGGACCAGCAGATTGATCAGCCCGATCAAAAAACCGAGCAGACCGCCGAACAGATTGATGTACTTGAACTGCTCCTTCATGATCGACAGCAGCAGCCCCTCGACCTGGAGGATATCGAGGCTGTCGACCTTTTCCCGCACCATGCGCGATATGTTCAGGGCCTCGACCAGCGGCGGAATCTCCCGCTGCAGCAGTTCGCGCAGCACCCGGCAGATCCCCTCGACCAGCTCGTCCTGCACGTCGCCCGGCATCCGGGCCGAAAGCCGGCCGAGCGGCCTGCGCAGCGCCAGCTCATCGATCTGGCCGCGCAGCACCTCGTCAACCGCCCGCCGCGCCTCGGCGGAACATGCCACCGCCAGCAGCTTCTCGGGCAGATCCCGCCGCCAGGCGGCAAGCCGTCCGTCGGGCAACGCCTGCTGCAGCAGCTCGCCGAAGGAACGGTCGCGAATCCGGGCGAACCCGGCGTGGACCGCTCCCCGGGCCAGGGCCAGGGTGCGGGGCCCGGTCAGCAGGGCAACCGCCTGCTGCCGCGCGTAACTGCGGATGCCGTGGACCTTCTCGTAGGGGAGCTTTTCCAGGTAGGAAGCCAGGGGCCGGTCGAGAAAGGCCTCGGCCCGCTCGCGCAGCATTCGGGCCACCTGCTGCTGGGTCTGCTCCTCGCGCAGCCAGGCGGCGATCTCGTCACCGGCCTGGTCGAGAAAGCCGGGCAGCTTTTCGTAGATGCCGTCGAGGTTGATGAACCCGGAAAGGAGCCCGGCCAACCCCTGCAGCGAGTCGAGAAAACCCTCGATCCCTTCCCGCGCCCGGACGACCAGCCGCTGGCGGAATCCCGGATCGTAGAGCAGGCCACCGAACTTTTCCAGCAGCCCGGGGACTTCCTTCTCCAGCTGGTCGAGCAGCACCTCGACCAGGTCGTCAGGCAGCAGGTCCCGCAGGCTCTGCCGGCTGGTCAGCAGCCGGTCGATCTGGTCGTCAACCAGCCGTTCGAGAGCCCTGCCGACCTCGGGCGACTGCAGCAGCCGTTCGACCCTGGCATCGAGATGGGCCAGCAACTCCCGGCAGCCCTCCTCCCCCAGCCAACCGGCGAGATCCCGGCGCAACCAGTCGTCTCCCAGTCGGTCGAGCCAGGCGGCCAGCCGGCTTCGGCATTCTTCGCCTTCCAGCCAGGCGAAAACCGCCTTGACCAGCTTGCCACGCGCCTGCTCCAGCAGGTCACGGAAACGGCCGCGGAATTCGGCCGGCACCAGGCTCTCGACCGTCCCCAGCTCGCGGCCGAGAAAACCGGCGACCTTTTCCGCCACCGCCTGCCGCAATTCGCGTTGAAAACTCTCCCGCGCCAGCACCCGGCCGACATCCCCGGCAGTCAGCAGGTGGCGGCCGACGGTTTCGCCCAGGCGCTCGGCGAGCTCTCCCCGGCGGGAGGGAATGATCCCCGGCGTCAGGGGAATCCGCACCCCGAACAGGTGCCAGGGGCGCAGCGGCCGAAAGAGCATGCGGATGGCAATCGAATTGGTCAGGTAGCCGATAAAGGCCCCGACCACCGGCGGAACGAGATAGGCGATCAGCTGATTCGAATCCATGCCCTGTACATCGTGGCCGGGGGATTTTCCCCCGGCCGATTTTGTGGTTAAATATGTTCCTCGCCCGCAGATCCTGACTTCTGATCCCAACCTGAATCGGTGGGTTCACGCCCAACGACTTGCGCTATTCGCCGGTGATGAGCTCACTGATTCAGGTCCAAGGCAAAGGACGGTCATCCCATGTCGAACAACGATTATCTCATCCGGGTTCTCAGCGACGACGGCACACTGCGCGCCACGGCTGCGCTGACCACCCGGCTCGTCGCCGATCTGCAGCAACGTCACGGCACCGATCCGGTCGCCACCATCGCCCTCGGCCGGCTGGCGACCGGCGCCGCCCTGCTCGGCGCCCAGCTCAAGGGAAAGCAGCGCCTCGCCCTGATGGTGGAAAGCAACGGGCCCCTGCAGCGGCTGCAGGCCGAAACCGACGCCGACGGCGCCATCCGGGCGACCATCCGCCAGCCCCTGTCAGGCCCGCCGCCGGAGGACGGCCGCTCGGCGGTGGCCCAGGCCGTCGGCAGGGCCGGTTTCCTCCACGTCATCAGGGATCTGGGCATGAAGGAACCCTACCACAGCACGGTACAGCTGCAGACCAGCGAGATCGGCGAGGATCTCGCCTATTACCTGACATCATCCGAGCAGGTTCCCTCGGCCGTCTCCCTGGCCGTGCGGCTGAACGAAAACGCCGAGGTGACCGCGGCCGGCGGTTTTCTGATCCAGGCCCTGCCCGGCTGCCCCGACGACCGGCTGCAGCAGCTGGAGCAGACCATCGCCGCCCTGCCGCCGCTGAGCGAACTGCTGGTTGAAGGCAAGACGCCCGAGCAGGTACTGCAGCTGGTTCTGGCCGGCATCGACCACCACCAGGTCGGCCGCTACCAGCTGCGTTTCGAGTGCCGCTGCAACCTGCGCCGCATCGTGGAGATGCTGCGCGCCCTGCCCGCGGAAGAGCGCCGCGAGCTGGCCGGACGCGAGGAGGCGACCACCGTCACCTGCGAATACTGCCGCAAGAGCTATTCCTTCACGCCGGACGAACTGGCGGGACTGGGCAGCTGAGGCACCAGCTCCAGCACCTTTCCCGCCCCCGCCTCGGGCTTCCACTCTACAACCCCATCCGCCAGACCGGAGCGTCGCAGAAAGCGGTCGAGCATCTCGGCGCGGGCAGCGGCCAGAACCTGGGCGTGGTCGTCGCCATGGGGGCTGGTGGCCCGCACCGTCGCCTGCCAGCGCACCGACGGGAACCGCTGCAGCCGTGCCGCCAGCGCCCTGAGCAGGTTCAGGGCCTCCGGCCGGGGGAGCACCGCCCCCTCGGCAAACAGTCTCTGCTCGCTGTAGAAGATGACCGGCAGCTGCTGCGCCTGCACCTCGGCGCCGGGCAGGTTGATCACCCCCGCCTTCAGGGTGGCGGCATCCACCCGGGGGACGGTTTCGGTCTTCAGGTCACCGCGGACCACGGGACCGCAAGCGGCCAGGCAAAGGATCAGCAGAGCTGTCGGCAGAACGTAACGCAGCATGGTTCACTCCCTGAGAATCGAACCGAAGTATAGCAGATCCCTCCCGCTCATGCCGAACGATTCCCCTGGTCGCCGGCAAACGCCCGATGGCCGCGCAGGTGGCGGATGACCGCGTCGGCGGCCAGGCCGTTGACCAGCCCCGTCCCTAGGGCGAACAGCAGCAGCGGCGGAAAGAGGGTCCAGAGCCCCGCGTGCCGGACCAGCAGCAGCCAGGCGCAGAGCAGCTGGCCGAAGGCGTGACCGGCAGCCCCCAGCAGCGAGACGCCGATGGGGCTGAGACGGTCACCCGCAAGCCGGCGGGCCAGAATCATGATCGCAGTCGCCAGCACCCCGCCGCTCAGGGAGAGGAAGAATCCGGGCGTCAGAAACCGCCCCAGCAGCAGGGACGAGACGAGGATGCGGCTCAGCGCCACCGTCCAGGCGCCGCCGGCGTCGAACAGAAAGAGGGCGACCAGGGTCAGAATATTGGCGAAGCCGAGACGGAACCAGGGCGCCGGCGAGGGGAGAAGATATTCGAAGGTGTGCAGCGCCACCGCCTGGGCGATGAACAGGGCGAGAAAGACTTCCCGGCGGCTTTTGCGCAACCGTTCCGGATCAGCGGCTGATGAGGTCATAGTCCCTTTCCCCCGCCTCGCCGTCGCCGGTCACCCGAACCAGGATGTGGTTGGGCACGCAGGCGAGCCATTCTCCCGCCCGGTCAATCCGCCCCATACCGATGCAGACCTTATGCGGACAGGGCGATTCGGCAATCCTCACCCCGGCGCCGTCCAGCACCAGACGCGTCGTTCCCAGCGGACCGTCGATGCTGACCTGCCGCGGCGTATCGAGAGGCGCCCGGAAGACGATCCGGCCGTCCCGCTCGACCAGCACCGTGCGCCCGGAAGGAAGGAGAAGGGTCGCCAGCAGCAACAGCAGGGCGAGCGTGACCAGAACGGCGAACACCAGCCGGTCGAGAGAGGTCATGCGCGCCCAGACCGCCTTTAGCGCCATTGGATGCGCCCTTTCAGCCCCTCGGTGACCAGGGTGCGGCCATCGGCGGCGACCAGCACCCCCTCGACTCCCTCGCGCCGCAGCAGCTCGAGTCCCCGCTTTGGGCCGAGGACGAAGGCGGCCGTCGCCAGCGCGTCGGCACGGACGGCGTCGCCGGCGACCACGGTGACGCTCTGGCAGCCCCGGGCGGGACGGCCGGTGGCCGGATCGAAGATGTGATGGTAGCGCTTCCCGTCGGCCATGAAATAACGCTCGTAGTCGCCGGAGGTGACCACGGCGGCGTCCTCCAGCTCGAGAATCGCCAGCATCTCCCCCTGCCGGCGGGGATGCTGGATGCCGATGCGCCAGGGCCGGCCGAAGCGGTCGCCGATCAGCCGCAAATCACCGCCGGCGTTGATCGAGGCATGAGTTATCCCCGCCTGCCGCAACACCGCTGCGGCGCGGTCGATGGCGTACCCCTTGGCGATCCCCCCCAGATCGACCCCGACGCCCGGGGCGGCGACCCTGGCGCGGTCGCCGTCGAGCAGCAGCCTGTCGGGACCGGTCAGAGCCAGGGCCCGGCGCAGCGCCGCCTCGTCCGGAACCGCCGGATGCTCCCCCTCGATGTCCCACAACCGCTTGAGCGCACCGAGGGTCGGGTCGAAAGCGCCTCCGCTGCGCCGGTTGATGGCCAGAGACAGGCGCAGCAGCCTGGCGGTTTCGGGACTGAGAGTCACGAAGTCACGGGCGGCGGCGAGGCGGGCCAGATCGCTGCCGGGCCGCCGCGGCGACATCAGCTCCTCGATGCGCGCCATCTCGTCGAGGGCACGGTCGATCGCCGCCAGCGTCGGCTTCCTGTCGCCGAAGGCGACCACCTCGACGATGGTCCCCATCAGCATACGCGTGCGCCGCACCGGCTCCGGCCGCCGGTCGCGACAGCCGGCGGTCAGCAGCAGGACCAGAACCAGAAGCAACAGACAGGCAGAGAAGCGACGCACCCGCATGGCCGGCGACGGCAACTCAGTCGTCCTCACAGATTTCGCCGATCAGGTCGTACTCGGAGGAATCGGTGATGCGCAGGGGAACGATGTCACCGACATTGGCGTTGCCGGCGGTGATGTAGACCAGGCCGTCGACATCGGGCGCCTGGCGGATGCTCCGTCCCTGCAGCAGCAGGTCGGTCTCCTCGCTGTAGCCTTCGACCAGCACCGGCTCGATCCGGCCGACCAGAGCCCGGTTCTTGCGGAAGGAAACCCGCGCCTGGGCCTTCATCAGCTTGCTGTAACGCGATTTTTTCACCCGTTCGCCGATCTGGTCGGGCAGGGTGGCGGCCGGCGTCCCTTCCTCGCGGGAATAGCGGAAGACCCCGACCCGCTCGAAATGCCCCTCGCGGACAAAGGCGAGCAGCTTTTCGAACTGCGCTTCGCTCTCGCCCGGAAAACCGACGATGAAGGAGGTGCGCAGGGTGACGTCCGGAATCCGCCGGCGGATGCGCTCGATCAGCTCGCGCGTTTCGGCCTCGCCGACCCGCCGGTTCATGCGGGAGAGAATGGCGTCGTCGATGTGCTGCAGCGGGATGTCGAGATAGTTGCAGATCTTCTCCTCGCCGGCGATCAGGTCGATCAGCTCGTCGTCGATACCGTCCGGATAGGCATAGAGCAGGCGCAGCCAGTGCACGCCGTCGATCCGCACCAGCCGCCGCAGCAGGGCGACCAGGTTTCCGCCGTCGTTGCGCTCGGCACCGAAGGCGGTGACATCCTGGGCGATGAGATTGATCTCCTTCACCCCCTGGGCGACCAGCCGCCGCACCTCCTCTTCCACCGAGTCGATGCTGCGGGAGCGCAGGGTGCCGCGCAGCTGCGGAATGATGCAGTAGGAGCAGTGGTTGGCGCAGCCCTCGGCGATCTTGACATAAGCCGAATAGTGGGGCGACGACTTCACCCGCGGTGTACTGTGGTCGTAAAGAAAGTCGGGCAGGCCGACCGCCGCCAGCTGTCCGCCCTTTCCGGCCAGCGCCTCGTCCAGCAGCGCGGCGATGCGCGGCGCATCGCCCGTTCCCATGAACAGGTCGACCTCCGGCAGCTCCGCCGCCAGCTCCTCGCGATAGCGCTGCGGCAGGCAGCCGGTGACCGCCAGCAGCCGGCAGCGGCCCTTCTCCTTGTAGTCCGCCACCTCGAGGATGGTCTGGATCGACTCCTCCTTCGCCTCGCGGATGAAGGAACAGGTATTGACGATGATGATGTCGGCCTTCGCTTCCTCGGTGATGATCTGGTAGCGCTCGGGGGGCAGGTGCCCCAGCATCACTTCGGCGTCGACCAGATTCTTCGGGCAGCCAAGACTGACCAGCGCGACTTTGTATGTCATGTTCACCACTCTACACGCTTTGGACACCGGGCTTCGGGCACCGGTTCACCCCAAAGCCTGGCGCCTGCCTTCAGGAACGCATGTTGACGAACTGCAGTTCGAGGCCGAAATCCTGGCTCTTGAGGGTCTGGATGACTGCCTGCAGATCATCGATCTTCTTGCCGCTGACCCGCACCTGGTCGTCCATGATCTGCGCCTGCACCTTCAGGCGGGTGGCCTTGATCGCCTTGACCAGCTCCTTGCCCTTTTCCTTGGAAACGCCCTGCATCAGGGTGATCCGCTGACGCACGGCGCCGCCCGAAGCCGGCTCCTTGCCGCCGTAGTCCAGGTTGCGGACCGGCACCTTGCGCCCGGCCAGCTTGCCGCGAAGAATGGTGAGAATGGCCTCGAGCTTGTAGTCGTCGGCGGCCAGGACGGTGATGATCCCGTCCTTCAGCTCGATTTCGTTGTGCGTTCCCTTGAAATCGTAGCGCTGGGAGAATTCCTTGCGGGTCTGGTTGACGGCGTTGTCAACCTCCTGCATGTCGATCCTGGAAACGATATCGAAACTTGGCACGTGAACTCCTTGCCGATGCCCGTTGGCATCGAAGATAGGGTCGGTCGCGTTGGCGTAAACCACAGCCTTATAACACGAAACCGCCCCGGAGAGGAATCCCCCCGGGGCGGTTTCATGCATGGATGCCGGGTTCGTTCAGAATCCCATTCCCCGGCCGGTCGAACGCATCACTTCGACTCCCGCCGGAATGATGAAGCGGAAGGTGAGGTCGGAGACGCCGCGGTTGATGCGCAGGTCGCTGAATTCGATCAGGGTGGTGTTGCCGTTGGGATCGGTCACGTAGCTGGAAAGGATGGGAAAAAACCGGCCGGTCCTGCCGTTGCCAACGAAGTCGTCGACCGCGTCCTTGTCCACCACCAGCTTCATCTCCCGGATCAGCGAAGAGACCCGGCGCGGACGCAGGCTGAGAATCCAGTTTCCTTCCACGTCCCGGTTCGGCTCGGCCCAGGTGATGAGGAAATCGTGCGAGATATTGCCCAGGCCGGTAAGAAAGGTCATTGGATCCTCCTGGCCGGCCTGCCGGGTCAGCTCGATGTCGCTCTGGATCACCTGCCGGTTCTCCGGCAGGTAGACCCACAGGGTCTCGCCGTCGGAGATGATCTCCTGGTTGGTGGGCTGCCGGTACTCCCAGCGGAAAAGGGTTCGGGGGACATGCCGGGTATCGAAGCGATCGAAGCGAACTGTGACGAAGCCGCGTCCCCGCTGTACCTGATCGAGGGAAGCGATGCGCGATTCCTGAAAGAACTCCCCCTCGAAATCGCGAATTACCTCCGCCGGCGGGGTGTCGGCCCGGAACGGCCTCTCCAGGGTCTGAATCACGTCCCGCAGGCGGACGCTCGCCGCCGTCGCCTGCGACAGGGGAAGCAGAAGCAGCAACACCATCCAGATGCAGGTCAGTCGTCTCATCGAACCTCTCCTTGTTCTTTCGCCGCCATGCGGCGTCAGATGATCCTGATTCTATCACGCCCCCGGCTCAGGCGCACCAAAAGTTTGCCGTCGTTCAGAAGCAGTTCGCAGGTACGGCCGTGGCTGCCGCCGACATCCTCGGCCACCAGGGGGATACCCAACCGCGACAGCTCCTGGCGGGCCATCTGCACGTTCCGCTCGCCGACGCTCTGTCGCGACGACAGGCCGGGGAACATGGTGGCGCCGCCGGCCAGCTTGGCCTGCAGCCGTTGTGGCGCCGCTCCGGCCTCGACCAGAGCGGCCAGCAGGGCTTCGACGGCGCTCGACACGTACTTGCCCGGCCGTTCTCCGGCCTGCCCGGACTCGTCGCGCGGCAGCAGGGCATGGGCGAAACCGCCCAGGCGCAGCTCCGGATCGTACAGGCTGATGGCGAGACAGGACCCGAGACCATAACCGACCAGCCCCGCCGGAGCCCTGGCGATCCGTATCTCGGCGATGCCGACCCGCTGCCGCCGGCTCAAGCGTCACCTCCGGCCGCTCGCAGCAGAACGTCAAGGGTGCCGGGGTCGGGCAGCAGAAAAAGGTGTCCCCGCACATCCCTTTGCCGGTCACTGCTGGTGAAACGGGTTTCCAGCACCAGTGCCAGATCGCCGTGTCGTCCCAGTTCACCAAGCACCTGGTCGACCACCGCCCCGGCCATGTCATGAGCCATGAACGGCACCGATGGCCGCAGATCGAGCTTCAGCATGCCGCCCAGCACCGACAGATAGGACGAGGCGATGATGTTGCCCAGCTCCATCAGGGCCGAGCTTCCCATGTCGCTGTCGATGGCGTGCCGGTCGTCGGCGAACAGCAGCTGCAACAGCCGATCGGCGCTGGGTTCAGACAAGATCAGCAGCAGATGGCCGGACGCCTCCCCTTCCAGCCTGAAGACCACCCCGGCCACCAGCTGTTCCGGCCCGCCGATGAAATCGGGCACCTCGGCCAGATCGATGACGGCCACATCCGGCACCTCGAGCATGACCGGCTGTCCCACCATCTGCGACAGGGCCGTGGCCGCGTGCCCCACGCCGATGTTGCTCAGCTCGCGCAGTATGTCCTTCTGCCGTTCGGCCAGTCTGCCGAAATCCATGTATCCCCCTAGGCGGCATGTTCCGCCGCCGGTCGTCCCGCCTCAAGCAGTCCCTGCGGATCGATGATGAAAACCACCCTGCCGTCGCCGAGCACGGAAGCCCCGGTCAGTCCCGGCAACCGGTCGAGGGGGAATTCCAGGCTCTTGACGAACACCTCGTGCTGGCCAATCAGCTGGTCAACAACCAGCCCGACGCGCTGCCCCCGCATCTCGACCACCACCAGCGGCACGTTGCCGGCGACGGGACGCCCCGGCATGCGCAGCATCTTGCGCAGAGAGAGGAGCGGCAACACCTCCTCGTCGAGCCGCAGCACCAGCTGCCGGCCGGACGACTGCAGCTCGTCCCTGGCCACCTCGAGGGTTCGGTGCACCCGGGTGATGGGGATCGCCACCTGGCAGTCGCCGACGGCGACCAGCAGAATCTTGATGATGGCAACCGACAGCGGCAGCCGAAGCAGGATGCGTGTCCCCTCGCCGGGAGCGGACAGGATCTCCATGTCGCCGCCCAGATGCTCGACGGCGGCCTTGACGACATCCATGCCGACACCGCGGCCGGAGGTTTCGGTCACTTGCGCGGCGGTGGAAAAGCCCGGCCGGCAGAGCAGGGCGAACAGGTCGCGCTCGCCCATGGCGCGCAGCCGCTCGGCGTCGACCAGCCCCAGCTGCACCGCCCTGGCCCTGACAACCTCGGGGTCGATGCCACGGCCGTTGTCGGAAACCTCGATCAGCACCAGGTCCTTCTCCCGCCAGGCCCGCACCGCGACCACTCCTTCTTCTTCGATGCCGTGATCGACGGCGTTGCGCAGCATGTGGATCAGCGGATCGGCCAGCTCCTCGAGAATCGACCGGTCGAGCTCGACCTCCTCGCCGGCGATGCGCAGTTCGACCCGCTTGCCGGTCTTGCGCGCCAGGTCTCGCACCATGCGCGGCAGCCGGCCGGTGATGCTGGCCAGGGGCATCATCCGCACCTGCAGTACGCGGTAGTGCAGATCGTCGACCAGCAGCGAGAGCTGATCCAGCCCCGCCTCAAGGTCCGCGACGGCCCGTTCGCGATGGGCGGTCTGCAGCCGTGTGCGCGTGGTCAGCAGTTCGCCGGTCAGGTTGATCAGCTGATCGAGCAGTTCGGTGCGGACCCGTACCGAACGCTCGCTGTCCTCGCGCCGGCGGCGCGGCAGTTCGGTCCCTTCCTGCTCCGTCTCGTCCTCGCGCCTCACACCAGCGATGTCGGCCATCGCCAGGAGGGCTGCGTCGATCCGCTCGGCAGCGGCGGAGCTGCGCAGAACCACCCTGAGGGTCCGCACCGGCGCCCCCTGCAGCAGCGTCTCCCGGTCGGGTCGGACCTGGAGCACCTCGCCGACCCGTTCCAGTTCGCGCAGCGCCAGAAGGGCCCGGGCGGCAGGGGCCACGGCATGTTCGGCGATGTCGATCAGCAGGATCGTCTCTGCGGGAGAGGACTTCGGACCGTCTTCGTCCACATCTTCGACGATCAGGGCGTTGGCCGGCAGCTCCTCGATTCCCACATCGACGGCAGAATCAGCAGGGTCAGGCGCCGGTTTCCCCTCGGCGGCAAGGGCCTCGAGCTGTTCTTCCAGCCGATCGCAGCCCCTGAGCAGACGGTCGATCGCCTCCGGCGAAATCCGGCCGGCCCGGCGGCAATCGTCGAGCAGATCCTCCAGGGCGTGCGCCTGCTCGGCCATCTCGCCGTAGCCCATGGACGCGGCCATCCCCTTGACCGAGTGCGCCTGGCGAAACAGGGCGGCCAGGACGTCGGCGTCGTCCGGCTGTTTCTCCAGCTCCACCAGCAGGCGGGACATGCTGTCGAGATGTTCCCGGGTTTCACTGAGAAACAGCTCCCGGTATTTTGCCATGTCCATAGGTCGTTCCACGCCGTCACCGCCTACTGCCGGGAAAAAACCCGGCGGGCGACCTCCAGAACCCTGCTCTCCTGAAACGGCTTGACGATGAAATCGAGCGCGCCGGCGGAAACCGCCTCGACGATCAGGCTCTCCTGCCCGAGGGCGCTGCACATGATGACCCTGGCGTCGCCGTCGAGGGCGACGATTTCCTGCAGCGCCTCGATGCCGCTCTTCAGCGGCATGACGATGTCCATGGTCACCAGGTCAGGCTGCAGCTCGCGGTAACACTCCACCGCCTCGACACCGTTGGCCGCCTCGCCGACCACCTCGAAATCATTCTGCCGGGAAAAGATGTCCCGCAGCATGTTGCGCATGAACAGGGCGTCATCGACAATCAGTATCCGGTAGGGCATAACTCATGTCTCCTGTACCTGAATCTGTGGGCTCATGCCGGATAAAGAGTGCAAGTGCTTGGCCTGAATGCGATTTTCAAAAATCTGAGGCGCACCCATAGGTTCGCTGATGATTTTTGGAAAGTGCAGACAGATCAATGACTTGTGCTATTCACCAGTAATGAGCTCACTGATTCAGGCTGTAATCAGTCACGGTCGAGCCGGTCGAGCAGCGCCGTCAGATCGAGCAGATGGATCATCCGGCCGCAATGGTCGAGTACCCTCTCCACGCAACACTCGGGCAGCTGCCGGCCGTTTGCAGGACTGTTGTCATCATCCGGTTCGACGATCTCCCCCAGGCGGGTGACACAGAAACCGAGCCGGGCGGCCCCGCCGTCGATGACAATCATCTTGCCATCCCTCGGCCCTGAGACGAACCCGAGTATCCCGGGCAAATCGAGAATGGGCAGAATGGTCCCGTGACAGTTGATCGCGCCGAGATACCACGCGGGCGCCGAAGGGATGGGGTAAAGACCGGCCGGTTCCACCACCTCCTGGATGGAAGACAGCGGCAGGCCGTACAGCTCGTCGCCCAATTCGAAGGTCAGAACCTTCTCCATCGGTGCTCAGACCTTTTCGCTGCCCAGATGAAAGCGGCTGACCATGGCCAGCAACTCTTCGGCCAGCGTCGAAAGCTCCTGGGCCTGGTGCGCCATCTCCTCCATGGAGGCCGACTGTTCCTCGCTGGCGGCCGAAACCTCCTGCACGCTGGCGGCATTGTCGGAAATCACCCGCGAGATCTCTTCCATCGCCGTCACCATCTTCCGGGCGCCGTCGGTCTGCTTGCCGGCGAGATCGGCGATGCTGTTCGCCTTCTCCCGGGTCGCGGCGGCGGTTTCGATGATCGCCTCGAAGCTGGCGCCGGTGCGATCGACGGCGCGATGCCCGGCCTCGACCTCCTGCATGCTGAGCTGGATGGTGTCCAGCACCTTCTGGTTCTCTTCCCGGATCGCCTCGATCAGGCGGGTGATCTCGCCGGCCGACTGGCTGGTCGAGTCGGCCAGCTTGCGGATCTCGTCGGCGACCACGGCGAAGCCGCGACCGTATTCACCGGCCCGCGCCGCCTCGATGGTGGCATTGAGGGCCAGAAGATTGGTTTTCTGGGCGATGCCGGTGATCACCTCGACAATCCGCCCGATCTGCTGCACCTGGTTGCCGAAGGCGACGATCTGTTTGCCGCCTGTCTCGACCGACTGAAATACCTGCCGCATCCGCTGCATGGTCTCCTGGGCCACCTGTCCCCCTTCTTCGGCGGTGCTGGCGGTCTGCCCGGCGGCTTCCTCGACCTTGCGGGCGGACGCGGCCACCAGATCGATCGCCATCGCCATCTCCCGGATCAAGACCGAGGTGCGTTCCACCATCTCGGTCTGCGTTTCGGCGCCATGGCTGATCTGATCCATGGTATTGGCCACTTCGTGCGCCGAGGCGGTCATTTCACGTGAGGTCGCCGACAGGGCCTGCGCCGCATCGGCGGTCTTGACCGAGGTGCCGCGAATGTAACCGACCAGCTCGCGCAGGCTGTCCACCACGGTGTTGAGGGAATTGGCCAGATCGTAGGTTTCGTCCTGAAAAAATGTCTGCCGCAGCCGCACGTAGCGGGACAGGTCCCCCTTGCTCAGACGCTCGGCCGCCTCGCGCAGGCTGCGGATGTTGGCGGTGAAGACCTTGGAAAATATCCAGCCGAGAAGCAGGCCGACCAGCAGGGCGACGGCGACCGTCACCAGCTGCCGGTACTGCTCGGGCAGGCCGGTGTGCGGAACCAGCAGGTTCAGCAGCACGATCGACCAGACGACGATGATGAAACCCATGACGAACTTGTAGCTGATGTCAACACGCATCTTCTCTCTCCCTGGCAGCCCTCATGGCGAAAGCCGGCAACGATAGATCCGCTCGGTGGCGAACAGGGGCTCGAACCACTGGCGGGGTTCTCCGATGATGGTCTCGGCGCTGCCGAGAACCAGAATCCCTTCCGGCGCCAGCGCCGCGGCCATGCGGCGCAGGATGCGCTGCTGGTCGATCCGGGAAAAATAGATCATCACATTGCGGCAAAGGACCAGGTCGGCTGCCGGATAGGGCCCTTCGTCGAGCAGGTTGTGCAGTTCGAAGCGCACCTGCCGCCGAATGCGCTCGCAGAGCCGGTAGCGCAGGCCGTCCCGGTCGAAATAGCGCTCCAGAACCTCTGGCGGCACTTCGCTGAGGCGATGCAGTCCGTATTCGCCGGCACGGGCCCTGTCCAGAACCTGCGGGCTGATGTCGGTGCCGAGCACCTCGACCGTCAGTCCTTGCGGCGCCAGTTCGTCCATCAGCAGCGCCAGGGAATAGGCCTCTTCGCCGCCGGCGCAGCCGGCGCACCACAGGCGCAGGGTCCGGTCGGCGCGCTGCAGCGCCTGCCGCGCCAGCTGCGGCAGGACGTCCGCCTCGAGCCGGGCGAAAATCTGCGGATTGCGAAAAAACTGGGAGACGTGAATGGAAATGGCGGCCAGCAGGGCGTCGATCTCCTCGTCCTGCGCCGTCAGCCGCGCGATGTAGTCCGCTGCCCGGGCAAGGCCACAGGCCCGTATCCGGGCGGCAATCCGCCGTCGGATGCACTGGTCCTTGTACATCCCCAGGTCGAAGCCGCGCCGCGCGAGCAGCAGCTGGCGGATACGGTCGAAATCCTCCTCCGCCAGATCGCTGCCGACAAAGGGGGCCGAATGGCCGCTGCCTCGGTAGCCGGTCAATTCTCCCTCCATGGAACTCAACCGCAAGCAAACATCAGTCCAACTTGCCGCTTCGGCGTCTATTTGCCGATGGCGTGCCTAAATCCCGCCGGCTCCGCCCGCCGTCGTTCACCGTCGGCATCGACCAGCCAGATGGCGCGCGGTTCGTCGACAACACGGCCGATCACCGACAGCCTCACCCCGATCCCGGCGGCCAGCGCCTGCAGTCCGGCGACCCCGGACGCCTCGGCCGCCAGCAGCAGTTCGTAGTCCTCGCCGCCGCCCAAGGCCAGTGCGAACAGGCCGGGGTCGTCCGCCAGAGCGCGTCTGAAGGCGCCGGATAGCGGAATCTTCGCCGTTTCGATTTCCGCCCCGACCCCGGACGCGGCCAGGATATGGCCCAGATCGCCGATCAGGCCGTCCGACAGGTCGATCATGGCATGAATGCCGGCGGCGGCCAGCCGCTTCCCCAGCTCGACCCGCGCCCGCGGCCGGTGGTGGCGTTCGGCGATCTCCGGCGGCGGATTCTCCCCCCGCTGCAACAGCCGCAGGGCCAGGGCGCTGTCCCCCAGCTCGCCCGAAACCAGCAGGCAGTCGCCGGCCCTGGCGCCGGAACGGCGGACGATCCGCCCGGGGGCGGCCGTGCCGAAAGCGGTCACTGCAACTGTCAAAAATTGTTGGGACCTGCAGGTGTCCCCGCCCACCAGCGCCACCCCGTAATCAGCCGCCGTCCGGCAGAAACCGGCGATCAGCGCGTCGAGCTGTCCGGCGGCGAAGTCGTCCGGCACCCCCAGGCCGAGCACCAGGGCGAGCGGCCTGGCGCCCATGGCCGCAAGGTCGGAAAGGTTGACGGCGACGCTCTTGGCGCCCAGATCGGCGGCACAGGTCCAGTCGCGACGGAAATGAACGCCTTCCAGCAGCAGGTCGCTGGTCACCAGCAGCCGTTCGCCGGCGGGCGGATTCAGAACGGCGCAGTCGTCGCCGATCCCCTCTTCGACCTCGAGGCAGGAAGGCGCCAGGGCGCGGATGCGCTCGATCAGCCTGAATTCGTCAGTCACCGCCCCCCCCGGCGGCGTCGCGCAGCGTCAGCGCGAGCACCTCGTCGATGGTGCGCACCTTGACGAAGCGGAGCTTCTTGCGCACCGGAGCGGGAATGTCGGCCAGATCCTTCTCGTTGCGGGCCGGCAGCACCAGGGTCGGGACATGCGACCTGGCCGCCGCCAGCGCCTTCTCCTTGATCCCGCCGACGGGAAGCACCTTGCCTCGCAGGGTGAGCTCGCCGGTCATGGCCACGTCCTTGCTGACCGGCCGGCCGGAAAGGGCGGAGACCAGCGCCACCGCCATGGTGATGCCGGCGCTCGGACCGTCCTTGGGAATGGCGCCGGCCGGAACGTGAATGTGGATGTCCCGCTCGGAAAAGTCCGGGACGATTCCGAGCCGGTCGGCATTGGCGCGGGCGTAGCTGAGCGCCGCCTGGGCGCTCTCCTTCATCACCTCGCCCAGATGGCCGGTGAGGGTGAGGTTTCCCTTGCCCGGCATCACCGACACCTCGACGTAGAGGATCTCGCCGCCGCTCTCGGTCCAGGCCAGCCCGGTGGCCACCCCGACCTCGTCCTGCTTCCGCTCCTCCTCGGGGAGATAGCGCGGCGGGCCAAGCAGCTTGGGAAGCATGTTTTCGCCGATCAGCACCCGCTGGCGGTTCCCCTCGGCGAAACGGCGGGCGATCTTGCGACAGACGCTGCCGATCTCCCGCTCCAGGTTGCGCAGGCCGGCCTCGGAAGTGTAGCCGGAGATGATGCGCAGCAGGGCCTTGTCCGAAAAGCGCAGGTCATCCGGCTTCAGGCCGTTGGCTTCGAGCTGGCGCGGCACCAGAAAGCGCCGGGCTATGGAAAGCTTCTCCTCGGTGGTGTAGCCGGCCAGATGGATCACCTCGAGCCGGTCCTTCAGCGCGCTCGGAATCGGATCGAGCAGGTTGGCGGTAGCGATGAAGAGGACATGGGACAGGTCGAAGGGAATATTGATGTAATGGTCGGAGAAGGCATGGTTCTGCTCCGGATCGAGCAGCTCCAGCAGCGCCGCCGAGGGATCGCCGCGAAAATCGGCCCCCATCTTGTCCAGCTCGTCGAGCATGAAGACCGGGTTGTTGCTGCCGGCCTGCTTCATCCCCTGGATGATGCGGCCCGGCAAGGCGCCGACATAGGTGCGGCGGTGACCGCGGATCTCGGCCTCGTCGCGCACGCCACCGAGAGAGATGCGGACGAATTTACGGCCGAGCGCGCGGGCGATCGAGCGTCCGAGGCTGGTCTTGCCGACCCCGGGCGGGCCAACGAAACAGAGCACCGGCCCCTTCATCTCTCTTTTCAGCTTGCGCACCGCCAGGTATTCGAGAATCCGCTCCTTGACCTTCTCCAGGTCGTAGTGATCTTCGTCGAGCACCCGCCGCGCCTTCTCCAGGTTGAGATTGTCCCGGGTGCGCACGCTCCAGGGCAGCTCGACCAGCCAGTCGAGATAGGTGCGCAGGATGGCGTACTCGGCCGCCTCCGAATGCATGCTCTCCAGCCGGCGCAGCAGCTTTTCCGCCTCCCGGTTTGCTTCCTCGGGCAACCTGGCCTTCGCCAGCTTCTCGCTCAGCTCGGCGACATCCTCGGCCCGGGCGTCGGTCTCGCCGAGTTCGGCCTTGATGGCCCGCAACTGCTCGCGCAGAAAGTACTCGCGCTGCGTACGGCTCATCTCTTCCTTGGCCAGGTTCTGGATGCGGGTCTGCATCGCGGCCACTTCCAGTTCCTTGGTGAGCGTGTCCTGCACCCGCCGGAGCCGTTCCAGCGGATCGATGGTTTCGAACAGGGCCTGCGCCTCCGCCACCTTCAGCCCGATGTTGCTGGCGACCACATCGGCCAGGCTGCCCGGATCCTCGATATTCTCCAGCGCGATCATCACCTCGGGGGGCATGTTCTGCCCCAGGTTGGTGAGCTGGGCCAGCTGCTTGCGCACGGTGCGCATCAGCGCTTCGATCTCCAGCGGGTCGCCGCTGACCTCCGGTTCTGGAATTGGCTCGACCTCGACGGTAAAGCAGGGACTCTCCCCCAGGTAGCGCAGGATGCGCCCCCGACCGAGCCCCTGAACCAGGATCTTCACCCGGCCGTCCGGCAGCTTCACCATCCGCATCACCATAGCCGCGGTGCCGACGGCATAGATATTGTCCGGCGACGGATGCTCCTCGACCAGCTCCTTCTGGCTGGCCAAAAAGAGAAGCCGGTCGCCGGCAAGAGCCTGCTCCACTGCCTGCAGCGACTTCTGCCGGCCGACAAAGAGGGGGATGATCATGTAGGGAAAGACCACCACGTCCCTGACCGGCAGCAGGGGCAGGATCCCCGGAAATTCCATCTCCGTCTGTTCGGCTGGATTGGCCACGTTGCCTCCCTGGTCGCTCGATGCAGGGTGCCGCCCGAAGTGCCGGACCGCGCACCTGCCCGATCTTGCCAATTTTAGACCCGGCAAGAAAAGAGTCAAGAAATTCGGAAACTTTCCCTGCTTTCGCCAGTGATACGCCCATCCGGTCCGAAGCGGCGTTCGACAACCAGCAGCCGTCCCGTCGCCTCAAGCAGCAGAACGGTCGAGGAACGGGTGCCGTATTGTCCGGCACAGATGAAAACCGGCGACAGCGCCCGTTCCATAGCAAGCCCCACCCCGGTGTCGGGCAGCTCGTCGTCGGCGGCCGGGGTCCGGTCGCCGAGCAGGGCGAACAGGCCCGCCGCCAGCTCCTCCCCGGCAAGGCGACGCCGCAGCAGCCCGGCCAGTCCCTTTTTGCCGCGGCGCACCTTCGGCCAGGGGGTATCGAGCCCGGCGTTGCTCAGGCCGTACAGTCCGTCCCGAACGGGCACCACGCCCTGGCGGCGGTTGCTGCCATAGAAAAGATGGTCGCCTTCGCCGACAATCAGGTTGAAGCCGGACCGGCGACCGCTGTCGGCCAGCACGTCCGTCAACCAGCCGGCGGCATCGGTCTCCGAGCGGAGAAAATCCCTGACCAGCAGGCCGCGCGACGGCCCCGGCTCCGGCAGACGTTTCGGTTCGCGAACGTTGGAGACCAGCGCCAGCCGCCCGCTCCGGGTCACCCCGAACCAGGTGCCGCCGGCCTGCAGGTCCCGTCCGCCCCAGATGTCGGGCGCGTCCGGCCAGAAAGCCGCCGGGGCTGACGGCCGTTCATAAAACTCGTCGCGGTTGGCCGCCAGCACCAGTCGGTAACGGTCATCGGGACGTATGGCGAAAAGAATGAGACACATGCGGCAATTCTCGCATGAACGGAGCCTGCCGCCAAGGATGGCAAACAAAAAACCGCCGCGAAAAGCAGGCGGGTGAGATTGCTGCGATTCAAAAGAGTTCAGAAGTGAGACAGGGCGCACCTCAAGCTGAACATCGCGCCGAGGGATGAAGAGGAGACCGCTAACAGAGACGTCAGCGACCAGCCGCGACATCGTCGAAAACTCTCAGGCCACGTCTTCGTAGCGTTTGCGGTAGCGCGGCCGTTCGACGATGAGAGAGCGGATCTCACCAACCTCGGGAACCCTTCCGGAGATGCGAACGAAATCGTCAACCACCAGAGCCGGCGTGACATAGACACGGTTGTCGATCATCTTGCGGACATCCTTGTAGACATGAACCTCAGCCTTGACCGCCAGATCGTCGAGTGCCTGCCGGACGTTTTCGAGGGTTTTCTCACAGCGCTCGCCACAACCGGGCTTGCAGAGAATGTCAATGCGCATGAGTCGCCTCCTTTCGGTCAAAAAGATGACCTCTTTAGTCATCATTATAGTCCCGGCGGTGGGAAACGCAAGCAAGATTTTCTCACATCTTGCGCTGATGCATCGTCAACGGTAGCCGTCAAACAGCTCGGGAAGAAAATCGCCGAACCGCTTCGTCCGTCGCTCAGAGTCTGGGGGGAGGGGTATCGCCGTAGATAGTCCGTAGCGCCCTGCGGACACGCGCCTGCAGGCGGATGGCGTTGATCGGCTTGGCGATGAAATCGAAGTAGCCAAGATCCAGCACCCGGGCCTCCTCCTCCGGCGCGCTGCGGGAAGAAAGTCCGATGACCGGTATCTTGCGGGTGCGCGCGTTGGCCTGCAGGCTGCGGAACATCTCGTCGCCGGTGAGCCGTGGCATCACCGTGTCGGCGATGATCAGGTGCGGCAGCTGGTTGAGGGCCTCCTTCAGCCCCTCGGCGCCGTTGGTCGCCTCCAGCACCTGGTAGCCCTCCCGTTCCAGCGCCGCCCTGATGGTCGCCCGCACCATCTCCTGGTCATCGACCACCAGAATGGTCCACCAGTTCTGGTCCATTCTCGGATCCTTGCCGAGATAGTGCCGGTTGACGGCGGCAACGATCTCTTCGCGGGTGGTGACGCAGGGAACGATCGACAGGCCGGTGCGAAAGGCCAGCTCGTCAATGGTTTCCATGTCGAGGGGGTTGACCATGGCCAGAAAGAGACGCCGCCGGTCGAGCTTGAGGGGAAAGATCAGTTTCTTCAGGCAGGTATCGCCGTCGACGAGCTGCAGCAGATCGGCGGAAAAGCTGTGGGCGGCGATGTCCCGCACCGTCTTCAGGCCGAACTGTCGCGCCAGCACCACGGCAACGTCGCGTTCGGTGATGACGCCGCTCTCCTCGAGAATCTCGCCCAGGTGCTTGCCGCTTTGGCGCTGCTTTTCCAGCGCCTGCTGCAGGGTACGTTCCGTCAGGACCCCTGCTTCAACGAGTATTTCGCCGAAACGCTTGCGCTCGGACATCCATGCCCCTTTCCGCCCCCTCCTGTCGATGGATGAATACGGGCTTTTCCCTTCTTTTCGGCCCTCACCCAACTATTCTTTAGCAATACCGTCGCTGTCAACCGGCAAATAATAAAAAAGCAAGCCGGGCTTCACGCCCGGCTCAGGCTGTTCGAGAACTCAATGCACGGTCTTGATGGCGATCTTCTTCGGACGGGCCGCCTCGGCTTTCGGCAGATGCAGGGTCAGCACTCCGTCCTTGAGTTCGGCCTCGGTCCGATCAGGGTCGATGCTGTCGGGCAACCGGAACTGCCTGAAGTAACCGGCGACAGCAAATTCCTCGAACAGCCTTTCACCCTTGTCGTCATGACCGGCCGCCCCCTCGATGGTCAGTACGCCCTGGTCGATGTCGACCTTGAGATGGTCCTTGTCGAGACCCGGGACATCGGCAATCAGGGTCAGGCCTTCGTCGGTTTCGAAGATGTCGACCGCGGGGGTCAGATAACGGTCACGGGTACGCATCTCCTCACGGGTCAGTTCTTTATCCTGAGTCAGGGTCAGAGTCCTCTCGCTCATGGCTTCTCTCCTTTTCGCAGAATTTTGTTCTCGATTGCGTCGTCTTCCGTTCAGACCCTCAGCGCGCCTTGATGGCGATGCGCTTCGGCTTGGCCCCTTCCGCCTTGGGGAGAGTCACCTTCAGCACGCCGTTCCGGTATTCGGCGCTCACCTTGTTGGCGTCGATCTCCATCGGCACCTCGATAGTGCGCAAAAACTTGCCGGCGCCACGTTCACGGCGATGCCAGGTACGACCGTCGCTTTCATCCTCTTTCCGTTCGCCGGAGAGGGTCAGGGTGCTGCCGACGACGCTCATGTCGAGATTCCGGACATCGACGCCGGGCAGCAACGCTTCGAGGTAGTAGTTGTCGGCATCTTCACGGATATTGATCCTCGGATAGCGACGCGTGCCGACCCCCGGCAGGAAAGGTGCGTCGAGCATCGGACCGAACCCGGCCCCCCGGAACAGCTCATCCATTTCCCTGCGCAGATGTTCCATCTCCCGAATCAGGTTCCAGCTCAGCATCTTTCTATCCTCCTTCTGCTTGATTGGTTTCGTTCGCGGACCTTGCGGCCCGTTGGCGCCCATTGTCCATTACAATCGCCATGCCAGCCGCCCTTCCACAGAATTGTCCTGTCATTTCGGCATGTTACACAGCCATCACCTCCCGACGTCACGAACCGCGACGTTGCCGGAAGGTGCGTCACGACAGTTGCGACAAAAGATGCGACAGGAAAGGACGTGGCCGAAAGAAGGAGAGATTCAGCCCTGCAGCGATTCCCGGTCGAGACCGAGCTTCTGCAGGTGCCGGTAGAGGGTGGCCCGGTGAACGCCGAGGATGCGGGCGGCGGCGGCGATGTTGCCGCCGGCGGCACGAAAGGCGGCGCGGATGCTCTCCTCGTCGAGATTGGCGGGGCGGGTCGATGGCCGCGGAACCTGCTCGACGGCGCGGGGAGCCAGCAGCGGCGTCGTGCCGGCATCGAGCAGCTTCCGCTCCGACACCAGGGGGAACGGTGGCGCGATCGGCGTTTGCGACGATGGAGCGGTTCCCCACTCGCCGGGAGCGAAATCCTGGCGTTCGCGCACCCACTCGGCGAAGGCTCGGGCGCCGATCACCTCCGACTCGGTCTCGATGTAGACCCGTTCGAGAACATTGCGCAGCTCGCGGATATTGCCCGGCCAGAGATAGGATTCGAGCAGGGCCATCGCCTCGGGCGTCAGGCGCTTGACCACCTTGCCGTACTTGCGGTTGAAACGGTCCAGGAAGAAATCAACCAGGGCCGGAATATCTTCCTTGCGTTCGCGCAGCGGCGGCAGGTGAATGCGCAGCACGGAAATCCGGTGGTAGAGATCGGCACGAAACCGCCCGTTGCCGACCGCCCGCTCGAGGGGAACGTTGGTGGCGGCCACGATCCGCACGTCGACCTGCTGTTCACGCTCGGCGCCGACCCGCTCAATGCGACCGGTTTCCAGCACCCGCAGCAGCCGGGTCTGGGTGTGCAGCGGCATGTCGCCGATTTCGTCGAGAAAGAGGGTGCCGCCGTCCGCCCGTTCGAACCGCCCGCGGTGCGTGCGCACGGCGCCGGTAAAGGCGCCCTTTTCGTGGCCGAACAGTTCCGATTCGAGCAGTTCTTCGGATATGGCCGAGCAGTTGACAGCGACGAAAGGACCGGAGGACCTGGGGCTGGCCTGGTGCAGGGCGGCGGCGACCAGCTCCTTGCCGGTGCCGGTCTCACCGGTGATGACCACCGCTGCGTCGGTGGGACCATACTTGCCGATCTTGCGCAGAACCTCGCGCAACGCCGAGCTCGACCCCACCAGGCCGTAGGTGGTTTCCACCGCACCGGGGCGGGGAACCTGCCGCATGTAGGCGGCGATCCGGTAAGCGGAATAGTCCTCCGACAGGCCCAAAGGCTCGAGATCGAGCCGCACGTGGGTCGAGCCGTCGGGCAGGCGCAGCAGGATGTCGTTGAGCAGGGCGTCACGCTCGACGGTTTCGCGCAGCAGCTCCAGCAGCGACGGCTGGCTGTCGGCGAACAGGTGGCCCACATCCCGGCCACAAACACTGTCGACGCTGACGCCGAGACGTTCGGCCAGCCATGGGACACAGCGCTCCACCCTCCAGCGACGGCCGTCACCACACAGAACCATGTCGGGACTGACAGCGGGCAGATGTTCGATGGTTACCGGAGTGGTCTGCATGACATAGACAATGTAACCGCTCTGCGACGCGGCTTCAAGGTTCGTGGGCTATTGCCGGCTGTGAGTTATGGGAATGATGGGAACCGGCCCTTCCCCGTTGCGGAAGGGCCGGAAGAGGACGAAGAGCAAGTTCCAAGGCGGTCGAGACGCGTGCAGATGCAAGGCGCCTTGCGGCCTGAGGAGTGAGGTGTAGCGGCAGCTACTCAACGCAGTAGACGAGTGCTTATCTCCCCCTACAAACGGCTCAAGGCGGCCGAGACGCGTGCAGATGCAAGGCACGCGAAGGCTGAAACCACAGGCGTAGCGGCAGCTACGTCGAGGATTGAAGACTGAGCGTAACGCAGCAGATGTGCGCGTATCGGCCGCCTACGCAGTATTGTGGTGGCGGATGATTTTCCCTTCAATCATATACACCACATCCTCGGCGACATTGGTGGTCAGATCGGCGATCCGCTCCAGGTAGCGGGAGATCGACAGGTAGTTGATCAGCCCGTCGAGTTCTCCGGGCTGCAGCCGGATGCGCTCCTTGGTGCGGGCGAAACTCTCCCGGTGGTAGCGGTCGACCTCGTCGTCGAGTTCGATGACCTCAAGGGCCTCCTTCTGGTCCATGTTGACCAGGGCATCGAGGGTCTTCTTCAGCATGCGCTGCACGATCTCGCCCATGGCCTGCACGTCGAAAGGCGGCTCGACCGGCGGCTCGTCCATCAGGGTCAGGGCCCGCTCGGCCAGGTTGCCGGCCAGGTCGTTGATGCGCTCCAGATCGTTGTTGATCTTCAGCACGGCGACGATGTAGCGCAGGTCGACCGCCACCGGCTGGTAGAGGGCGAGAATCTTCAGGCACTCCTCTTCCAGGTCGACCTCCATCTCGTTGACCTGATCGCCCATCGCCACCACCTTGCGCGCCAGCTCGGCATCCCGCTTCCGCAGGGCGAGGACGCTGTACTGCACGCTCTCCTCGACCAGCGCCGCCAGCACCAGGATCATCCGCTTCAGTTTGTCCAGTTCTCTCAGCATGTGAACGGTCATGACTTCTCTCCCCCTGCCTGGCTCAGCCGAAGCGGCCGGTTATGTAGTCCTCGGTCTGCTTGACCTTCGGCTTGGTGAACATCATCTCGGTCTCGCCGTACTCGACGATTCGTCCCTGGTAGAAAAAGGCGGTAAAATCGGAAATGCGCGCCGCCTGCTGCATGTTGTGGGTGACGATGACGATGGTGTAGCGGCCGCGCAGCTCGCCGATCAGATCCTCGATCCTGGCCGTGGCCACCGGGTCGATGGCCGAGGTCGGCTCGTCCATCAGCAGCACTTCCGGCTCGACGGCGATCGCCCGGGCGATGCAGAGCCGCTGCTGCTGGCCGCCGGAAAGGGCCGTTCCCGGGCTGTCGAGCTTGTCCCGCACCTCGTCCCAGAGAGCGGCCGCCTTCAGCGCCTGCTCCACCCGATCCTGCATCTCGCTGCGCGGCATCCGGTAGTGCAGCTTCAGGCCGTAGGCGACATTGTCGAAGACGCTCATCGGAAACGGCGTCGGCTTCTGGAAGATCATGCCGATGCGCCGCCGCAGCTCGAGCACGTCCACCCCGGCATCGAGAACGTTTTCGCCGTCGAGCAGCAGCTCCCCACTGGCCCGCTGCCCCTTGTAGAGCTCGAAGATGCGGTTGTAGATGCGCAGATGGGTCGATTTGCCGCAGCCGGACGGACCGATGATGGCCGTGACCCTGCCGGCCATGACGTCGAGGTCGTTGTCGAACAGCGCCTGCTGGCTGCCGTAGAAAAAACTGAGCTTGCGCGCCGAAATCTTCACGTCTTTCCCGACGGGGGCGGCTGCGGCATCATGCCGTCCGGCCTGCTCCCCGGCTGTCGAAAAGGTTGTTGCGTTCTGCGGTTCGGACAGGCTGTTCATTTACTTTCTCCTCAGCCAGAGCGTGGTGCGGGCCAACAGGGTCGCCCCCAGCACGCCGAGGGTTATCAGCAGCGAAGCGCCCCAGGCCTTGGCCTGCCAGTCGGCGTAGGGGCTCATGGCGTAGTTGAAAATGGTCACGGTCAAGTTGCCGATCGGCTCGTTCAGCGATTCGAACCAGAAGGGGCTGTTCAGCGCCGTGAACAGCAGCGGCGCGGTTTCGCCGCTGACCCGGGCGACCGCCAGCAGAATCCCGGTAACCAGGCCGCTGCCGGCGGCCTTGAACAGGATCTGCAAAGTGGTCCGCCAGCGCGGCGTGCCCAGTCCGAGGGCCGCCTCGCGCAGGCTGTTGGGGACCAGGCTGAGCATCTCCTCGGTGGTGCGGGCCACCACCGGCAGCATGATGATCGCCAGGGCGATCGCCCCCGCCCAGGCGGAAAAATCCCCCAGCGGCACCACGATCAGCCCGTAGACAAAGACCCCGACAATGATCGAGGGGGTTCCCATCAGCAGGTTGCTGCAGAAGCGGATGCTCTCGGCCAGCCGCGACCGACCGCCGAACTCGGCCAGGTAGATGCCGGCCAGCAGTCCCAGGGGAATGCCGATCAGGCTCGCCAGCAGGGTGATCAGCAAGGTGCCGACAATGGCGTTGGCCAGACCGCCGCCATTCATGCCCGGCGGTGCCGGTAGCTCGGTGAAGAACTCCCAGTTGATGGCGCCGATACCGCGCGACAGGATGACGTACAGAATCCAGCCCAGCACGCAGAGCCCGAGCAGGGCCGCCAGGGCCGAGGCGATCCGAACCAGGGTATCGACCAGCTTGCGGCCGGCCAGGGAACGCCCTCTCACAGCCCACCTCCCATTCTGCGCCGGGTGCGCTTCAGCCACCACTGGGCCAGCAGCTGCAGCAGCAGGGTCAGGCCGAACAACACCAGCCCGAGCTCGACCAGCGAACTGAGGTAAATCTCTTCCGATGCCTCGGTGAATTCATTGGCCAGGGTCGAGGCGATGCTGTTGCCGGCGGCGAACAGGCTGGCGGAAATCTCGTGCCGGTTGCCGATCACGAAGGTGACCGCCATGGTCTCGCCGATGGCCCGGCCCAGGCCGAGAAAACAGGCGCCGACAATCCCCTGGATGCCGTAGGGAATGGTCACCTTGCGGGTCACCTCCCAGGTGGTCGAGCCCATGCCGTAGGCCGACTCCTTGACCACCGCCGGCACCATCCGGAAGATGTCGCGGGTCACCGAGGTGATGAAGGGCAGAATCATCAGCGCCAGAATAATGCCGGCGCTGAGCATGCCGATCCCCATCGGCGGTCCGGTGAAAAAGGGACCGGGAATCTTCGCCAGCAGCGGCTGCACCTTTTCGGCCATGAACGGAGCGAAAACAAACAGCCCCCACATGCCGTAAATGATGCTCGGGATAGCGGCCAGCAGTTCGATTCCCGCGCCGACAGCCGCCGCCAGCCGTGGCGGCGCCAGCTCCACCAGGAACAGGGCGATGGCCAGGCTCAGGGGAACCGCCAGCACCATGGCGATGCAGGTGGAGAGCAGGGTGCCGTAGATGGTGCTGGCGGCGCCGAAGGTTTCGCTGACCGGGTCCCAGGTTTCGGTGAACAGGAACGACCAGCCGAACTTCTGCAGCGAGAGCTGCGAACCCTGCCAGAGCTCCCAGAAGATGGCGACAACCACCAGCATCAGGACCAGCCCGCCGCCGAGGGTCAGGCTGCGAAACAAAGGATCCCAGTCAATCCGACGATCGGTTCGCATCGATTCCGGCCCGGTCTATTTCCAGACCGGCTTGCCGCCGGCCCTGATCTGCTCACGCCAGGTCTTTTCAACCATCTCGACCACCTTGGCCGGCATCGGCACATAATCAAGCCGCTCGGCAATCTCGGCGCCGTTCTTGTAGCACCAGTCGAAGAAGGCGAGGACCGCTTTGGCCTTGTCCGCATTCTTCTGGTTCTTGTGCATCAGGATGAAGGAGGCACCAGTAATCGGCCAGCTCTTTTCGCCCGGCTGATCGGTCAGCACCAGGTAGTAGCCCTCGGCGTGCTCCCAGTCGGCGCCGGCGGCGGCCGCCTGGAAGGTTTTACTGGTCGGCGCGACATAGTTGCCGGCGCTGTTCTTCAGCAGCACGTAACTCATCCTGTTCTGCAGCGCATAGGCGTATTCGACATAGCCGACGGAGCCTTTGACCCGCTGGACATAGGAGGCGACCCCCTCGTTCCCCTTGCCGCCGACCCCGACCGGCCAGTTCACCGCCTTGTTGTTGCCGATCTTCTCGGCCCAGGACGGCGAGACCTTGGTCAGGTAGTTGGTAAAAATCCAGGTGGTGCCGGAACCGTCACTGCGATGCACCACGGTGATCGCCTGGTCGGGCAGCTTCAGCCCCGGATTCTCCGCCTGAATGCGGGCGTCGTTCCACTTGGTGATCCTGCCCTGGAAGATATCGGCCAGCAGCTGGCCGGAGAGCTTCAGTTCGCCGGCGGCAACTCCGGAGATATTGACCACCGGCACCACGCCACCCATGATCATCGGAAACTGCAGCAACCCGGCAGCCTCGAGATCGACCGGTTTGAGCGGCGCATCGGAAGCACCGAAATCGACCGTTTCGGCCTTGATCTGGCGGATGCCGCCGCCGGAGCCGATCGACTGGTAGTTGAGGCGAACCCTGGCCTCGCGGTAATACTGGTAAGCCCACTGTGAATAGACAGGGAAGGGGAAGGTGGCGCCGGCCCCGTTGATGGTGCGGGACTTGGCCAGGGCCGGAACGACACCGACCGCCAGGGTCAAAACCAGGGCCATCGGCACGACCCGCCAGATCTGCTGCATCATCCGCTTCATCTGTTTCATGCTCCTGCATCTCCTTTTCGTTTCGGGCCTGTTTGCGGCCCGGCCGGTTGACTCGGCCGACTCTGCCGAATGCAGGTTAGGATTCTGTTAGCGCCCGGTTAAAAGTCTGCAAAAAGGAGCGAGACCAGGCGGAAAGAGACTTTGCCCGCAGGCGACGGGTTTATGGTAGCCTTGGCGCAGGAAAGGGATTCGGCTCGTCGTGGCGGCGGTGACGCCCGGCTGGATACGGAAACAGCTTGCGGAGGGATGATTACGCGATGCAGAAGAGTCGGACTTCGTCGGACCAGCTTCCCGCGCTGCAGGTCATCGCGCGGGTCCACTCTCCCTATCGGGAAAAATTCGCCACCCCGCGGCAGCCCGGCCTGGCACCGGCGGCGGAGGGGTTTGTCGAGCTGCTTCCGCCCTTCGACCGCGAGGAGGCCCTGCGCGGCATCGAACAGTACAGCCACGTCTGGCTGCTCTTTCTCTTCGACCGGGTGCCAACCGACAGACCCTGGCAGCCGACGGTACGCCCGCCGCGACTGGGCGGCAACCGGCGGGTCGGCGTCTTCGCCACCCGATCGCCCTTCCGGCCGAACCGGATCGGCCTGTCGGTGGTGAAACTGAAGGGCATCGAACGGCGCAACGGCCGGCTCGGCCTGGCGGTCACCGGGATCGACCTGACCGACGGCACCCCGGTGATCGACATCAAGCCCTACCTGCCCTACGTCGACCGGGTCACGGCGGCGGAAGCGGGCGTTTTCGCCAGTCCGCCGGGGCAAAAAAGAAAGGTCCGCTTCTGCGACCAGGCCCAGAAGAACCTGGCCGACAGACCGGACCTGAAGGAACTGATCATCCAGACCCTGGCTCTCGATCCCCGTCCCGGCTACCGTCACGGCGAGGGAAGCGGCGAATTCGGCATGTGCCTGGCGGGCTGCAACATCCGCTGGCGGGAAGAGGCGGCGGGACCGCTGGTGACCGAAGTCGAAACGGACGCCACCTCCTGAAACTCAGGGCAGCTCGTCCTCCTCTTCCAGCCCTGCCGGCGGACTCAGCTCACGCAGCATCGCCTTGGCGAAATTCTTCGCCCGCCCGCCCGGCGCCATCATGCCGTAGGCCATGGCTTCGCGCAACTCCTCGTCGCTGGCTCCGTGCTCCTTCGCGACCGCGAAGTGCTTCTGCAGTCAGTCGGGGCAGTGCACAGCCACCGCACAGGCAACCCGTATCAGCTCGCGGGTCTTGCCGTCGAGCACCTCGCTGTATTCGAAATCGAAAAACGTCTTGCGGATTTTCACGGCTCTTCTCCTTTTCCGCGGTTGAAAATCTGCTCGGACACCAACCGGTCAGCAACTGCAAACAACCGGTTACAGGCAGAAACCTTTACCAGGTCCGAGGTTGGTTCTAGGCTTGCACAGCCCGACAACGACACTACCGACCAACTCCGGGAAACCAGGAAAAAGAACAACAAGCAAGGACTTGTCCATGCCTCTGATCATCGCCCTGTTGCAACAGATGTCGGTCTTCGTCGTGATCGCCTATCTGTTTACCAAATCCCCTGCCTTTCGGCCTCTGACCTCGGAAGTCCTTCCATTCCGCCAGAAGCTCTTACTTTATCTCATCTTCTCCAGTTTCTCCATTCTCGGAACCTACTTCGGACTGCCGGTCAAGGGGGCCATTGCCAATACCCGTGCCATAGGACCGGTTCTGGCCGGCATCATCGGCGGTCCAGGACTGGGTCTGGCAACCGGCCTGACCGGGGGCTTGCATCGCTACGCCCTGGGAGGGTTCACGGCCCTCTCCTGCGGCATCTCAACCACCCTCGAGGGGCTGATCGGCGGGCTGGTCCACCGACATCTGACACGGCACAACCTGGCAGACAAACGATTCAGTCCAACAGTCGTCCTGGCCACAACCTTCGCCGCCGAAGCCTTGCAGATGATCGTCATCCTGCTGCTGTCACGCCCCTGGCAGGATGCCTATTCCCTGGTCAGCACCATCGCCCTGCCGATGATACTGGCCAACTCAGTGGGCGCGGCACTGTTCATCAGCATCATTCGCGACCAGAAAAGCGTGCGTGACCGAATAGGCGTCATCTCCAGCGCCAAAGCCCTGAAGATCGCTGAAAAAACCCTGGACCTGCTGAGCCATGGATTCAACCGGCGGACGGCCACCCAGATTGCCAGCGTCATTTACCAGGAGACCGGCGTCGGCGCCGTTGCCATATCCGACACCACCAAGTTGCTGGCCTTCATCGGGCAGGGGGCCGACCACCACCTGCCGGGAGACCCCGTACAGTCGCCACTGTGCAAAACCGCCATGCAGGAAAAGCGAGTCGTCTTCGCCGATGGCCACCAGCGCAGATTCACCTGCACCATCAACAAGGACTGTCCCCTCGGGTCGGCATTGATCGTCCCCTTGATGTGCGACGAGGAAGTGGTCGGCACCATCAAACTCTACGAGCCGAAACAGAAACTCTTCCTCAACATCAACCGGGCCCTGGGTGAGGGGCTTGCCCATCTCTTTTCCAACCAGTTGCTGCGCAGCCGTTTTCAGGACCAGAAAAATCTGTTGCTGCAGTCAGAGCTGCGCCTGGCCCAGGCCCAGATCAACCCGCACTTCCTGTTCAATGCCCTGAATACCATTCGTGCCATCGTGGCCCGCGATGGCGAACAGGCACGCAGCCTGTTGCTGCATCTTTCTACCTTTCTACGCAAAAATCTCAAACGCACCGGTGAACTTGCCAGCCTCGCCGAGGAAGTGACCCATGTGCAGTCCTACCTGAAAATCGAGGAAGCGCGTTTCGCCGACCGGCTGCAGGTCAGTTTCGATATCGACCCGGCACTTGAGCAGCTCCAGATACCCGTCTTCACCCTGCAGCCACTGGTCGAAAACGCCGTCAAGCACGGTATCGCCAACCTGCTGGAGGGAGGACGCATCGCCATCAGCGCCCGGCTGCGGGACGATTTCGCGGAAATCATTGTCGAGGACAATGCCGCCAGCTACTGTGAAGAGGGGAGGCAGAGTGGTATCGGTATCGCCCTGGTCGACAAACGCATCCGCAACCTTTACGGTCCCTCCTACGGGGTCAGCCTCAACTGCCGGCCGAACCAATGGACCAGAGCCTGTGTCAGACTGCCCAAACCGGAAGGACAGAAACCATGATTCGTGCCCTGCTGGTCGACGATGAAAAACACGCCCGCGAGGAGCTGGTGGCCCTGCTGGAAGCCACGGGGGAATTTGAACTGCTCCCTGCCTGTGCAAACGCCCTGGAGGCGCTGCGCAGTATCCGCAAATTTCAACCGCAGGTCCTGTTTCTCGACATCGCCATGCCAGTCGTCGACGGGTTCGCCCTGCTGAGCATGATCGACAGCGAACTGATGCCGCACGTGGTCTTTGTCACTGCCTATGACGACTACGCCCTGCAGTCGTTCGAGGAAAAGACCCTCGACTACCTGCTCAAACCGGTCGCCCCCGAACGGTTGGCCAAAACCGTGGGCAAGCTCAAGGAGCTGCTCGGCAACAATGCCGAACCTCGCCACCGGCTCCCTGAATTGAAGCGCATTCCCTGCCTGAAAGGAAAGCGGATCAAACTGATCGCCCCCGAAGACATCGACTACGTCCGCTCCGACGCCAGCGGCATCCATCTGCACACAGAGGACGGCTCCTTCTTCACCGAACTGACCCTCAGGGTTCTGGCCCGTTCACCGCAACTACTTCAGTGTCACAAACAGTATCTGGTCAATATCGAAAAAATCGACGAAATCAGCCTGCTTGAGGGCGGCCTTGGCGAAATCCTCACTCATGGCGGAACCAGGCTTCCGGTCAGCCGCCGCTATCTCAGGCAGCTCAAACAGGCGCTCGGGCTCTAACCCGGACTATTCATCAGACCTTCTGCCGCAACCGTCGATTGTCCATCACTTCATGCCGTGCTCGCTCCCTGCGTTTCGACAGAACATCAGCGTAAGTCTGCAAACCTGCTCGCTGTACCAGGCCTGACCTGCCGCACAATCGCCAGTTTCACAACGAACGCTCATGTCTAAAACGGGCCCGCCCGGAGCATGAACGCAGACGGTCCCTTTCGCCCCAGATCTCGACACCGGCAACCGTTTGCTGACACAAAAGAACCGGACACGAGATTATCCTGCCGGTCGGTGGCTCCTCCCTTTCTTCCCCCTCCCCCCTGAAGATAGTCTGAGACAAAATTCATCTGTCAGGAGGCCTGATCATGCTCTACTTTTTCGCTTGCGTCGCAGCACTCTTGCTGGGCTACGTCATCTACGGCAAAACCGTCGATACTGTCTTCGGACCCGACCCGAACCGCCCCACTCCGGCCCACAGCATGGCGGACGGGGTCGACTACGTCGAAATGTCCCCCAGAAAGATCTGGCTCATCCAGTTGCTCAACATCGCGGGCCTTGGCCCGATTTTCGGGCCGATTCTGGGGGCCCTGTACGGGCCGTCGGCGTTGATCTGGATCGTCATCGGCTGCATCTTCGGAGGAGCGGTCCATGATTACTTTTCAGGCATGCTTTCGCTGCGACACGAAGGAAAAAGTGTCCCTGACGTCGTCGGCGACCAGCTCGGCAGTTTCTTCCGCCAGTTCATGCGGATTTTCTCCATCGTCCTGCTACTGCTGGTCGGGGTGGTCTTCGTTCTCGGCCCGGCCAAGTTGCTCGGCAACCTGAGCGGCTGGACGGCCCCTGTCTGGGTGGCGGTCATCTTCGCCTACTATTTCCTGGCCACCATCCTGCCGATCCAGAAAATCATCGGCCGCATCTATCCCCTGTTCGGCGCGGTATTGATCTTCATGGCGATCGGACTGACCACCGCCCTGATCGTCAAGGGTTACCACTTCTTCCCGCAGGCAACCCTGAGCAACATTCATCCCAAAGGATTGCCCCTCTGGCCACTGATGTTCATCACCATCGCCTGCGGCGCCATCAGCGGCTTTCATGCTACCCAATCGCCCCTGATGGCGCGTTGCGTTGGCAACGAAAAACATGGCCGTCCGCTCTTTTATGGCGCCATGATCGGTGAAGGAGTCATCGCCCTGATCTGGGCGACCCTCGGCATGTCCTTCTACCAAGGGGCCGATGCCCTCAATGCCGCCCTGGCCAAGGGAGGCCCCGCCTTCGTCGTCAACGACATCTCCACCACCCTGCTTGGTCCGGCAGGTGGTCTGCTCGCCATCATCGGCGTGGTCATCCTGCCGATATCCTCGGGCGACACCGCCTTCCGCAGCGCACGCCTGATCATCGCTGACTTTCTCAAGCTGCCCCAGCAGCAGATCGGCAAACGCCTGCTGCTGGCGATTCCGCTGTTCACCATCGGCTTTCTGATCTCACGCGCCGACTTCGGCCTGATCTGGCGCTACTTCGGGTGGGCCAACCAGACCCTGGCGACTGTTGTCCTCTGGGCCGGCGCTGCCTACCTGATCAAACAGCAGAAGAGCCACTGGATCGCCACTCTACCAGCCGCTTTCATGACCGCCGTGTCAGTCACCTATCTGGCCTACGCCAAAATCGGCTTTGCTCTGTCTCTGCCGATTGCAACCTCGCTCGGGTTTGCCGCCGCCCTTGTCAGTCTGCTGGCCTTCCTGCTCAAATTCAGCAGCAAGAAGGTCGAGAAAATGGTCGCCGAAAACTGAATTGCTTCTCCTGCACGGGGCGCCAGAAAAGGCCTGGCGCCCCGCCAGCCTTTCCCTGTGCCCCTCTCTCCCGTTGACAGGACACAGGACACAGTTCAAGGATCGGAACCCTTCGCATTCGACAGTAAATTTTTGTCCCGGCCACGCCGATAAAGGAGACAGGCTTCGTCGCCCCTTGGCAGTCCAACCGGGCGGCACGGACCAAACCCAATCTGGACAAGGATCCCGGATGGCGAAAATTGACGCACTGTTCAAAATCCTGCGCGACCGGGGTGGCTCCGACCTGCACATCTCGCCGCAGAATCCCCCCCTGATGCGGGTCAGCGGCGAGCTGCAGCCGGTGGTCAACCAGGTCCTGACCAGCCAGCATTGCAAGGCGCTGCTCTACGAAATCATGAGCGATGCGCAACGCAAAAGTTTCGAACAGGACCACGACCTCGACTTCGCCTACGAGGTTCCCCCCCTCAAGGCGCGATTTCGAGCCAACATCTTCCGCGGCCGCCTGGGAACCAGCGGCGTCTTCCGCATCATCCCGACCGAAATCCTCAGCGCCGAACAGCTGGGACTGCCGGAGGTGGTGCTGCGTTTCACCGAGCACAAGAAGGGACTGGTGCTGGTCACCGGACCGACCGGCAGCGGCAAGTCGACCACCCTGGCGGCGATGATCGACCATGTCAACCGCACCCGTGCCGAGCACATCCTCACCATCGAGGACCCGATCGAGTTCGTCCATATCAGCCAGAAGAGCCTGGTGAACCAGCGCGAGGTGGGACACCACACCCTCTCCTTCGCCGCCGCACTCAAGGCGGCGCTGCGCGAAGACCCCGACATCATTCTGGTCGGCGAGATGCGCGATCTCGAAACCATCGAGCTGGCCATCACCGCCGCCGAGACCGGGCACCTGGTCTTCGGCACCCTGCACACCAGCAGCGCCGCCAAGACCGTCGACCGCATCATCAACGTCTTTCCCACCAACCAGCAGGAGCAGATCCGCACCATGCTGGCCGAATCGCTCAAGGGCGTGATCGCCCAGCAGCTGCCGCGCACCGTCGACGGCAAGCGCTGCGCCGCCATGGAGATTCTCAGCGTCACCCCGGCGGTGGCCAACCTGATCCGCGAGGGGAAGACCTTCCAGATTCCGTCGATTATCCAGACCGGCAGGAACGAGGGGATGCAGCTGATGGACCAGGCGCTGCAGGAACTGCTGCAGAAGAAACGCATCAGCGCCGAGGAGGCCTACCGCTTCGCGCTCAACAAGGCGCAGTTCGCGCCCCTGCTCAAGGAGGCTAAACCATGAGCGAGCAACGGCTGGCTACCGAGGCGATGGCAGCGACGCTACATCTGGGCAACGGCGAAGTACTCAGGGGGGAACTGTTTCTGCAGATGGTCAGCTCCCGGCACGGCGGCAGGCAGCGGGTGGGGGAACTGCTCAACGACGAGGAGTGCTTCATCCCGGTGCGCACCCCGACACAGGTGGTGCTGGTCAATCTCGACCGGGTGGTCTCGGTAACGGTGGCGCGCAGCGAGCAGGAAGAGGGCATGCTCACCCTGGGCGAACATCATCGGGTGCGCTTCATTCTCGGTGACGGCCGCTCGCTGGTGGCCGACATCTTCGTCAACCTCCCCGAGAGCCGGGGGCGGGTCAAGGACTTTCTCAACCAGAAGGTGCGCTTTCTCACCTGCCTGCAGCCCGACCGGGTCATCTACGTCAATCCCGCCTTCCTGCAGCTGGTCGACGACTGAATCCCCCCGAACCGGTACGCTCCGGCCATCCGGCTCTGGAACCTACCAGGGGAGACGGCGGCCATCCTGGTGAATCAGGCTGCCCGTATCCCCGGGTTCCAGGGCGAGCAGTTGCCGGGCAAGGCCGGCGGCCGACTCCGCCGGCTCCAGCGGTGCCTCGGGCCCGCCCATACGGGTACGCACCCAGCCGGGGTGAAAGGCCACCACGACGACGCCGCGCTCTTTCAGGTCGCAGGCCAGCGTACGCACCACCATGTGGACGGCGGCCTTGCTGCTGCGGTAGATGGGCCAGCCGCCGCTGAGATTGTCGGTCAGGCTGCCGAGCTGGCTGCCCATGACGGCGATGATGCGGCGCCTCGATCGGGCAACGTTGTCGACCAAAGCCTCGGTCAGCTTCTGTGGCGCGATGACGTTGACCCGAAAGACCTGGAGCCAGTCCTCAACATCGGTGGCACCAAAAAGCTGCTCACGCGATCCGAACAGGCCGGCATTGTGAAACAGGATGTCGATGGCTCGCCCGGCGAGCCGATGCGCCAGGCTGTCGATGCCGGCCTGGTCGGTGACATCCAGATCCTGCGGTTCGACCCGCGGGCATTTTTGCGCCAGCTGTTGCAGCTCGTCCGCCTGCCCGAGGTTGCGGCAGCAGGCCAGCACCTGCCAGCCCATCCCGGCAAACCGGCGCGCCAGCTCGTAGCCGATGCCGCGGCTGGCACCGGTGATCAGAATGGTCTCGGCCATGGGAAACCTCCGTGGCAAAGGTTTCCCATCAGTTTACCCCGAAACCTGGAACTCCGTGCTACAGCTGCCGCGCCTGCTGGCGCAGGGCGGCATCGACCAGCACCAGCGCCGCCATGGTCTCGACGATGGGCACGGCGCGCGGCACCACGCAGGGGTCGTGGCGCCCCTTGGCCTCAAGCGTGGCCGACTTGCCGGCGAAATCGACGGTCCGCTGGCTCTTGCCGATGGTCGCCACCGGCTTGAAGGCGACACGGAAGAGCAGCGGTTCGCCGCTGGAGATTCCTCCCAGCACTCCGCCGGCGTGATTGGTGAGCGTCCCGAGACGCCCCTGACGGGCGACGAAAGGATCGTTGTGTTGCGAGCCAAGCAGTTCGGTGCCGGCGAAACCGGAGCCGATCTCGAAGCCCTTGGTCGCCGGCAGCGACAGCATCGCCCGGGCCAGCTCCGCCTCGAGCTTGTCGAACACCGGCTCTCCCCAGCCGGCGGGGACGTTGCGACAGACGCAGGAGACCACCCCGCCGATCGAGTCGGCGGCGTCGCGCACCTCGCGTACCGTCTCGGCCATACGCTCGGCCGCCTCCGGGTCGGGGCAGCGGGTGATGTGGGCGTCGACCTGCCGGCGGTCCAGGGTTTCGACGTCGACCTCGCCGCAGCGCACACTGCCGATGCTGCTGACCCAGGCGACGATCTCCACCCCCCAGAACTGGCGGAGAACCTTTTCCGCAATCGCCCCGGCCGCCACCCGGCCGATGGTCTCGCGGGCGCTGGACCGGCCACCGCCGCTGGATGCGCGGATGCCGTATTTCACCTGGTAGGTGTAGTCGGCGTGCGAGGGGCGCGGCACCTGACTCATCTCGCCGTAATCGCCGGGGCGCTGATCCTTGTTGCGCACCAGCAGGCCGATGGGCGTACCGAGAGTCAGGCCGTTTTCCACCCCGGAGAGGATCGCCACCCGGTCCGCCTCCTGGCGCGGCGTGGTCAGATCGGACTGACCGGGACGCCGCCGGTCGAGCTGCGGCTGGATGTCGGCCTCGCTCAGTTCGAGATTGGGGGGACAGCCGTCGACAACGGCGCCAACACCGATGCCGTGGGATTCTCCGAAGGTGCTGACCCGAAAGAGGGTCCCGAAACTGCTGGACATGAAAGGCTCCTCGTCTTTGGAGTGGAGCCCATTATAGCGGAACCGGGGGAAATGAAAAGGACGGCCGATTCAGGCGCGACCGCCGGTGGCATCGGTCGCGGGCAGCCAGATCCAGAAACGGCTCCCCTCGCCGGGTGCACTCTCGACCCCGACCCGGCCGCCGTGCACCTGGGCGATATGCTTGACGATGGCCAGCCCCAGGCCGGTGCCGCCCAGCTTGCGGCTGCGCGCCTTGTCCACCCGATAGAAGCGCTCGAACAGGCGCGGCAGATGTTCGGCGGCGATGCCGCAGCCCCGGTCCGCCACCTCGATGCAAATGCCGTCTTCGGTGCCGAAGGCCCGTACCCGCACCTCGCTTCCGGCCGGGCTGTACTTGACCGCGTTGTCGACCAGGTTGGACACCGCCTGTTCGAGTAGCTGCGGATTGACGCGGGCGACCAGGTTCTCCACCAGCTCGCAATGCACCTTCACCTTCGCCCGGAGCGCCTGCATTTCGCAATCCTGAACCGCCGCCCGGACAACGGGGGCGACGGCGACCGCCGCCAGCTCGATCCTCTGCCCCCCCGACTCCTGCTCCAGGCGCGACAGCTGCAGCAGATCGTCGATGATGGCGTTGAGCCGGTCGGCCTGGCGGTGAATGATGCCGAGAAAGCGCCGCACCTCGTGCGGGTCGTCGACCCCGCCGCTCTCCAGGGTCTCGACGAATCCCTTGATGGCGGTGATCGGCGTCTTCAGCTCGTGCGAGACATTGGCGACGAAATCGCGGCGGACTCTCTCCAGCCGCCGCAGCCGGGTGACGTCGTTGAGCACCACCACCGCCCCCTGGCGCTTGCGATCCGCCCCTGCCAGCCGGGTGCCGTGCGCCTGCAGGTAACGGTCTTCATGGCCGCGCACGACCAGATCGGCCTCCACCGGCCGCTCGCTCTCCAGGGCGCGGCGGACGAAACGCTGCAGATCGACCCGGCGGATGACCTCCTCGAGCGGCCGGCCCGCGAAGCCGGTGCCGGACAGGCCCAGCATGTCGATGGCGGCGCGGTTGATGCGCAGCAGACGCTCCTCGGCGTCCACCGCCAGCACACCCTCGACCATGCTGGCGAGTACCGCCTCGATCTCGTTGCGCTGCTCCAGGACCATGCGGATGCGGCCGTCGAGCTGTTCCGCCATCCGGTTCATCGACTCGGCCAGTGTCTGCATCTCCACCGTCCCCTGCCCCGGGATGCGCCGGCTCAGGTCGCCGTCGGCGAAGCTGTGCGCCGCCGCCTTCATCACCTCGAGCGGACGGCTGAGGCGACGGGCGACCTGCAGGCTGATCAGGGCCGCCAGCAGGGCGACGACAAGACCGCCGGTCAGAATCTGCCAGCGCATGCCGGCCAGGGTTTCGTTCACCGCCGTCATCGGCACCGCCACCCGGACCACGCCAACGATCTTCTCCTGCCGGGCGACGGGAATGGCGACATAGAGCATGGTCTGGCCGATGGTGTGACTGAAACGCATCGACCGGCCGACCCGCCCGGACAGGGCCGAAAGGATCTCCGGCCGGGTGCCGTGGTTGTCCATGCGCCCCGGATCTTCGTCCGAATCGCCAAGCACGGTACCGTCGGCCAGAACAACGGTGACACGGCTGCCAGAACGGCGGCCCAGCTCCTTGCAGAGATGGTCGATCCACAGGCGCTCGATCCGGTCGATCCGGCCGGCCAGCTGGTAGTCGACCAGCCGCGCCCGGGCCAGCAGGGTGGCCGCCGTCTGTTCGAGGTGGAACCGGCGCAACACCCGGGAGGCATACCAGGTGCCGCCGGCCAGGGAGAGGAGAATGACCAGCAGAAAGGCGGGAAAAAGCGTCCAGAGGAGTCTGCGCGCGGCCATGGATCCGTCCCTATCCTGCCGGCTGGCCCGGTTCCCGGAAGCGGTAGCCGACGCCGCGCACCGTCTCGATCAGGCCGCCACAGGCTCCGAGCTTTCGGCGCAGACCGACGATCTGCACGTCGACGGCCCGGTCGGTGACGGCGTGGTCCTCACCGCGTACGGCATTGACGATCTGACCGCGGGTGAAGACCCAGCCGGGACGGCTGGCGAGAAGGTGCAGCACCCGGAACTCGGTGTAGGTCAGCGAAACCGGCCGGCCGGCGACCAGCACCTCGTTTCTGCCGGGATGGATCTCCAGCTCGCCGTGCACCAGGACTTCCTGTTCCTGCGGAGCGGCGGTACCACGCCGGCGCAGCACGGCCGCCACCCTGGCCAGCAGAATCCGGATGCTGAAGGGTTTGGTGACATAGTCGTCGGCGCCGAGTTCCAGCCCCCTGACAACGTCCGCCTCCTCGCCCCGGGCACTCATCATGACGATCGGCAGCTCGCGCGTCGCGTCGTCCTGCCGCAACCGGCGGCAGACCTCGAGACCGTCGACTCCCGGCAGCATCAGGTCGAGCAGCACCAGGTCCGGCCGCTGCCGGGCCAGCTCCAGCCCTTCCTCCCCGGTCTGGGCCGCGCTGACCCGGTAACCCTCGCGGGACAGGTTGAAATGGACCAGGGCGAGAAGGTCTTCCTCGTCCTCGATGATCAGAATGTGCTCCTTCGCCATCCGTCCTCTCCGGACCACCGCAGCCGGCAGCCGCAGATTGTCGACAGGGCAGGCACCCGGCAGGGGCCTGCTCCCTCGGCATCATACCCCGGAAACATCTTTCTGCCTATCCCGTTGCCGCCCCAGACACGAAAGCCCCGCCGGTCGGCGGGGCTTTCGTCAAGGAGATAGGAGGGGAGCTCTTCCCGTGTGGTCCATCCAGTGTTTCAGGTCTTCACCCCGGATAACCGCTTCAGGCTTCCCGCTTGCCTGGGCGGGCCTGCTCACCACGATTCAGTCCGGAGCCTCGATCTGTCTGCGTTGATGGATCGTCGCAGAGGAAGAGCCCGTTTGCCTTGAAACCTAAGCCAGTTTCGTGCCAGAACCGAGCTTGTTGAAATTCAACAGGTTACAAACCGGGGGTGTCGGGATTCCGACACTCCGGGCCGCCGCGATCAGAGCCGGCTGCCGCAGTACTTGCAAAAGGCGGCGTCAGGATCGTGCCCCTCGGCGCTGCAGTCGGGACAGACCTGGGTCGAAATCTTCAGCTTGCGCGCCTGGGCCAGTTCGACCGAAACGATGCCGGTCGGCACGGCGATGATGCTGTAGCCGAGGATCATGATCAGTGCAGAGATGGCCTTGCCCAGCGGGGTCTGCGGCGTCAGGTCGCCGTAACCGACCGTCGACAGGGTGACGATGGCGTAGTAGCAGGCCTCGAACAGGTTGCCGAAACCGGCCTTTTCCCCCTCGATGAGATAGATCAGGGAACCGAAGATGATCACCAGCGAGCCGATGGCAAAGAGAAAGACGGTGATCTTCTTTCCACTGGCCCGCAGGGCCCGCACCAGGTGCTCCGCTTCGCCGACGTACTGCACCAGCTTCATGACCCTGAAGATCCTCAGGATGCGCAGCACCCGGATGGTGAGCAGATACTGGCTGCCCGGCAGCAGCAGGCTGAGATAGGTGGGGACGATGGAGAGCAGATCGACCACGCCGTAGAAACTGAGCGCGTACCTGAGCGGTCGCCCGATGCAGAACAGCCGCAGCAGATACTCGAGAGTGAACATCAGGGTGAAGGCCCATTCCAGGACGAGAAAGAGCCGGCCGTGGCGCAGCTGCATGGACGGGACGCTGTCGAGCATCACCACCAGTACGCTCGCCAGGATGCATCCGATCAGCGCCAGATCGAACAGCCGGCCGGCAAAGGTGTCAGCCTCGAAAATGATGGTGTGCAGCCGGTGCCGGATGCCCGCGGCATCGGGTCTCGGCGGCGGTTGCGGACGCGGCTTCAGCGGCATGGCTCCTCCTGATGCCGTTCAGGATAACACAACGTAAGGTGTCTTGCAGACCAGCCGGTCAAGGCGGTTTTCATTCGCCGCCGCCTGCAGTATGCTGGCGGCAAAACGCATTCAATAAAAGAGGGAGCTGCATGGCTGACGACACCCGGATTTTTCACCGCGGCGACTATCGCCCCTATCCCTGGCTGGTCGACCGCGTCGAGCTCGATTTCCATCTCGACCCGCGGGCGACCGAGGTCACCGGCCGTCTGCACCTGCGACGCCGGCCGGACTGCCCCGGCGAGCCGCTCTTTCTCGACGGCAAGCAACTGGAGCTGGTCGCCATCCGCCTCGACGGCACGAAACTGCCGGCGCACCGCTTCCGGCACGACGACGAAGGACTGACCATTCCCGACCTTCCCGCGCAGTGCGTGCTGGAAACGACCGTCCGCATCGATCCCGCTGCCAACACCGCCCTGGAGGGGCTCTACCTTTCCAACGGCACCTTCTGCACCCAGTGCGAAGCCCAGGGCTTTCGCCACATCACCTTCTTCCCCGACCGGCCCGACGTGCTGAGCCGCTTCACCACCCGCATCGTCGCCGACCGGAAGCAGTGGCCGGTGCTGCTGGCCAACGGCAACCCGATCAGGCGCGAAGAGCTGGCTGACGGCCGCCACGGCGTCACCTGGGAGGATCCCTTTCCCAAGCCCTGCTACCTGTTCGCCCTGGTCGCCGGCGACCTGGCGGAAATCGGCGACAGCTTCACCACCGCCAGCGGTCGGGAGGTGGCCCTGCGCTTTTACGTCGAACACCACCATCGCGACAAGGTCGGTCACGCCATGCAGGCGCTGAAAAAGGCGATGCGCTGGGACGAGGAGCGCTTCGGCCGCGAATACGACCTCGACATCTACATGGTGGTGGCGGTCGACGACTTCAACATGGGAGCGATGGAGAACAAGGGGCTCAACGTCTTCAACTCGAAGTACGTGCTGGCCCGCCCCGACACCGCCACCGACGCCGACTACCAGGCGATCGAGGAGGTGATCGCCCACGAGTACTTCCACAACTGGACCGGCAACCGCATCACCTGCCGCGACTGGTTTCAGCTGTCGCTGAAGGAGGGGCTGACCGTCTTTCGCGACCAGGAGTTCTCCGCCGACCAGGTCCATCGCGACGTCAAGCGGATCGAGGACGTGCGCCTGCTGCGCAACAGCCAGTTTCCCGAGGACGCCGGCCCCATGGCCCACCCGGTACAACCCGACAGCTACCGGCAGATCAACAACTTCTACACCATGACCGTCTACCACAAGGGAGCCGAGGTGATCAGCATGGTCCAGACCCTGCTCGGCACCGACGGCTTCCGCCGGGGGATGGACCTCTACTTCACGCGCCACGACGGGCAGGCGGTCACCTGCGACGATTTTCTCGCCTGCATGGCCGAAGCCGGCGGGCGCGACCTGGCGCAGTTCGGCCGCTGGTACAGCCAGGCCGGCACCCCGCGGCTGACAGCGAACGGCCGCTACGAAGCTGACAGCGGCCGCTTCATCCTCGAACTGCGCCAAAGCTGTCCGCCGACGCCCGGCCAACCGCAGAAGCTGCCCTTCCACCTGCCGGTGCGGCTGGCCCTGCTCGACCGTGCCGGGCGGGAGCTGCCCCTGCGCCTGGAAGGCGACACCGCCGCGCCGGCGACGGAGCGGGTGCTGGAGCTGCGGGAAGAGAAGCAGACCTTCGTCTTCATCAACCTGCCGGAAAGACCGGTCCTTTCACTGCTGCGCGGCTTCTCCGCCCCGGTCGTCCTCGACTGCCCCTTCCGGGACGAGGATCTCGCCTTTCTGCTGGCCCACGACAGCGATCCCTTCTGCCGCTGGGACGCCGGCCAGACCCTGGCGACCCGCACTCTGCTGCAGCTGACCGACCGCTTCCGCTCCGGCGACGACCCGGAGCGCGTTCCGCTGCCGGTCGCCGCCCTGCGGCAGGCCCTGCTCGACGAGCGGGCGACCCCGGCCCTGCGCGCCCAGCTGCTGACGCCGCCGGGCGAAACCTACTTGGCGGAACAGGTGGACGAAGTCGATCCCGGGGCCATCCACCGGGCGCGGCGCTTCTACCTCGGGCGGGTCGCCGGCGCCCTGGCCGACGATCTGCGCCGCCTCTACCGGCAACTGGCCGACACGGCCCCTTACCGCTACGCCCCTGAAGAGGCCAGCCGCCGCAGCCTGCGCAACCTCTGCCTGACCTGGCTGCTCCTGTCCGGGCGACCGGAATGCCAGACTTTGGCCGAGGAACAGTACCACACCGCCGACAACATGACCGACCGGCTGGCGGCCCTGCGCGCCCTGGTCGACAGCGCTTCCCCGGCGGCCGACGCCCTGCTGGCCGACTTTCACCGCCGCTACCGGAGCGAGGCCCTGGTCGTCGACAAGTGGTTCGCCCTGCAGGCGGCGGCTCCCGGCGAAGCGACCCTGGAACGGGTGGCGACCCTGGCGGCCCATCCCGACTTCAAGCTGAAAAACCCCAACCGCTGCCGCGCCCTGTTCGGCACCTTCGCCCACGCCAACCAGGCGGCTTTCCACCGCCCGGACGGCGCCGGCTACCGGCTGGTGGCCGAACGGGTGACGGAACTCGACCGGCTCAATCCCCAGGTCGCCGCCCGCCTGGTGAGCGCCTTCAACCGCTGGCGGCGGATGGAGCCGATGCGGCGGGAGCTGATGCGGCAGCAACTGGAATACCTGCGCGCCGGCTGCCATTCAAGCGACGTGCTGGAGATCGTCGACAAGGCGCTGGCGGCCGAAACAAAGGCCTGAATCTGAGATAGACTGACAGGATAACGGACCAGGACAGCAAGCGAAGGGTGAACGCGCCATGAGCGGGCAAAGCGCCGAACGAAAGCTCCTTGGCCTCGGGCAGAGGCTCATCGCCTGCCGCCGCCGGGAGGACGTCGTCGAGGTGCTGGCGAAGGAACTGCCGCTCCTGTTCGCCGTCGCCCGCTGGAGGCTCTGGCTGACCGGCCTGGACGGTGTCCTGCTGCCGCTCGACACGGAAGGAGAGGCCGTACCAAAATCCCGGAGCGTTGAGCCGGCCCGCCTGGCGCAGCTCGCCGGCGCGGACCGGCCCCTGGTCGAGGCGGAAGGCTCCCCCGGCCGCTGCTGGCTCCCCCTGCCATCCCACGACCGGCCGGCGGGGCTGTTGCTGCTGGAAAGGGTCGAAGCGTTCGACGCCCGGACCCTGGCGCGGCTCGACGATTTGGCGCGCTTTCTCGGTCCGGCCATCGAACAGGTCGAGACGCGCAGCCGCCTCGAACAGCAGAACATCACCGACGAGGTCTCCGGACTGTACAATGCCCGCCACTTCCGGGCACTGGTCGAATACGAAATGGAGCGCGCCCGCCGCTACGGGCAGGATCTGTCCATCATCTTCTTCGACCTCGACCACTTCAAGAAAGTCAACAACCGCTACGGCCACCTGGTCGGCAGCCGGGTACTGCAGGAGATCGGTCATTTTCTTCGCACCCACACCCGGCGGGTCAACCTCGCCTGCCGTTACGGTGGCGACGAATTCATGCTGTTGCTGCCGTCGGCCAGCAAGGTCGGCGCCCTCACCCTGGCGGAAAAACTACGCAAGGAACTGGCCGAACACGCCATCGATTTCGGCGGCAGCGGCCCGCTTCGCATCACGGCGAGCTTCGGCGTCGCCGCCTTTCCCGCCGACGCCCGCACCCCCGAGCGGCTGATCCAGCTGGCCGACCGGGCCATGTACCGGGTCAAGGCCGCCGGCCGGGACGGCGTTGCCGGCTGCTGAAACCGCTCAGGGACGGTATTCGACGGCGAGCAGGGTCAGATCGTCGGGCGGCCGCACCACCGGCGCGAACGCCGCCACCGCCTGCAGAATCCGCTCGCACAGCCCGTCCAGATCCAGACCTTCCGTCCCGGCCAGGCACTGCAGCAGCCGCTGCTCGCCGAACAGCTCCCCGCCGGCCGAAGGATATTCCGTCAACCCGTCCGAATAGAGGAGCAACCGGTCGCCCGGCCGCAGATGCACCTTGGCGTCCCGGTAGGGGAGCAGACCGCCAAGGCCGACCACCGGACCGCCGGCGTCCAGGCGTTCGATGCCACCGTCGCGGCGCAACAGCAACGGCGGTGGGTGCCCGCCGTTGCAGTAGTGGACCTCGCCCGTGACCGAATCGAGCAGCAGGTAGGCGATGGTGAACAGCTTTTCGAAGCGCTCGAAGGGATATTCCCTGTCGAGTTCGGTCAGCACCTCGGCCGGCGTCTGCAGGTGAAAGAAGGGAGGCTGGTCCAGCCGCTGCTTGATCAGCCGGCCGGTGTGCAGGGAGAGGCTCTGGTAGACCGACACCGTGACCATCGCCGCCGACACCCCGTGGCCGCTGACGTCGAGCAGGTAGACCATCAGCTGGTCTTCCGAGATCTGCAGCAGGTTGAACAGGTCGCCGCCGACCGATTCGCAGGGCTGGAACCGCCAGGCGAAACGAAAGGCCTCCTGGCACGGCGCCTGCCGGGGAAGCAGGGATTGCTGGATGGCGGCGGCCGATTTCAGGCCCTCGCGCAGGGCCATCTCCCGCTCGGCCAACTGGTCGAGCAGCAGTTCGTTCTGCCGCGCCAGCTCCCGCAGCCTCAGCCTGAGCCGCACCTGCTCCAGCAGGCACTCCGCCCGGTCGGGAGCATGCAGGCGGCCGGATGCCCAGGCCGGCAGCGGCGGCGGTTCGCCACCGTCGGCGCCGAAACAGAGACAATCGGTACCAGCCAGCCGACACTCCTCACCCAGAGCCGCCGCCGGCTCCGGGTCGGTTTCGAGCAGTTCCAGGTCGAGCATCAGCAAGGCCGGAAAGCGGCGCAGGGCCTGCCGGGCCGCGGCCAGCGAAGTGCAGTGCCGCACCCGGTGGCCGGCCTTCCGCAGCGTGCGGGCCAGCGCGCCGGGTTCCGTCCGCGGATGATGAACCAGAAGAATGTCGGCCGGCGACTTCCGGCCGGAAACGGCGTCGTGCATCGTCTCCGCTCCAGTCTCAGAAAAAGGCCGCCAGCCGTTCGTAGGCCTGTCCCAGGCGCCGGGAGACCGTCAGCAGCATCCCCTGCATCAGCCGCACGGCCAGCCGGGGCCGGTCCTGCGCCAGCTGCTCGAACCGGCGGCGCGACAGCACCAGCAGCTCGGCGCCCTCGCGCGAGGCGACGGTCACGAACCGTTCCGACTCCTGCAGCAGACAGAATTCGCCGACGAAGCTGCCCGGCCCCAGCAGGGCGACGATGACGCTCTTGTCGGGGAAGGAGGTCGGCTGGCGCACCTCGATCTGCCCCGAGACGATGAAGGCCACGCCGGCGCAGACATCGCCCTGCCGCCACAGAACCTCGCCGGGCGCGACCGACCGGCAGTCGAGCCAGGAGGCCAGCTCCGCCGTCTCTTCCGGCGTCAGGAAGTGAAAGCTCAGCTCCTCGCGCAGCTTCTCGCACCAGTTTCCGGCATCCGCCATTTCCATCCCTTTCCATCGCGCCTCCCCGCCTTGACAGTAGCCTGGGGGAGGATTAATTTTTCACCGTTTGGCCTTCCGCTACGAACCCGATCCCATCACACAGGAGGTTCAGCATGGAATGCTACATTGAGGCCGACGCCCTGCGCAAGGCATTCGGCTCCCTGGTCGCCGTTAACGACATCTCCTTCCGGGTCGGCAAGGGAGAGGTCCTCGGCTTCCTCGGACCGAACGGCGCCGGCAAGTCGACCACCATGAAGATGCTCACCGGTTTCCTCCCCCCCACCTCAGGCGCCGCCCGCATCTGCGGCATCGACATCACCGCCCGCCCGGTGGAGGCGAAGGCGCGGCTCGGCTACCTGCCGGAAGGCGCTCCCCTCTATCCGGAAATGACGCCGGCGGCCTTCCTCGATTTCATCGCCGGCATCCGGGGACTGAGCGGCGCCGAAAAGAGGAACCGGCTGGAGGAGCTGGCCGAAACCATCCATCTCAAGGAGGTCTGGCGGCGACCGATCGAAACCCTGTCCAAGGGCTTCAAGCGCCGGGTCGGGCTGGCCCAGGCCATCCTGCACGATCCGGACGTGCTCATTCTCGACGAGCCGACCGACGGCCTCGACCCCAACCAGAAACATGAAGTGAGGCAGCTGGTGCGCTCAATGGCCGACCGCAAGGCGATCATCATCTCGACCCACATCCTCGAGGAGGTTGACGCCATCTGCACCCGGGCCATGATCATCGACCGCGGGACCATCGTCGCCGACGGTACCCCGGAGCAGCTGCGGCAGGGATACGACAGCCTCGACGCCATGTTCCGCAGCCTGACCGGCAGAAAGGAGGAGGCGGCATGAGGATGAACCATCTCAAGGCACTGTGCAAACGGGAGCTGGCCGGCTACTTCGTCACTCCGCTGGCCTATGTCTTCATCGTCATCTTTCTCGCCCTGACCGGCATCTTCACCTTCTACCTCGGCGGCTTCTTCGAACGGGGACAGGCCGACCTGCAGCCCTTCTTTCTCTGGCATCCCTGGCTCTTTCTGCTGCTGGTGCCGGCCCTCGGCATGCGGCTGTGGGCCGAGGAGCGCAAGACCGGCACCGTCGAGCTGCTGCTGACCCTGCCGGTCTCGATGGTCGAAGCGGTGCTGGCCAAGTTCCTCGCCGCCTGGCTGATGATCGCCCTGTCGCTGGCCCTCACCTTTCCCATGTGGATCACGGTCAACATTCTCGGCGACCCGGATAACGGCGTCATCTTCGCCAACTATCTCGGCAGCCTGCTGCTGGCCGGCGCCTACCTGGCGGTCGCCTCCTGCCTGTCGGCGACCACCCGCAACCAGGTCATCGCCTTCGTCCTGTCAACCATCGCCTGCTTCGCCTTTCTGCTGGCGGGCTTTCCCATCGTTCTCGACTTCTTCCGCCCCTGGCTTCCGGAGGCGGTGCTGAACGGCATCGCCGCTCTCAGCTTCTACAACCACTATCTGGGCATCACCAAGGGCATCCTCGATCTGAAGGATTTGGTCTTCTTCATCAGCTTCATCGCCGTCTGGATGTATCTCGGCGCCTGGGTGATCTGCCGCAAGAAGGCCGACTGAGAGGAAGGAGGAAGAACGCCATGACGCATCAACGCCTGCTTTCGCGCAGCGGGCTGCTCATCGCCCTGCTGCTTTTCGTTCTGCTCAACCTGGCCGCCGCCTTCGGGCTGCGCGGCTGGCGGATCGACCTGACCGAACAGCACCTGAACACCCTGTCGCAGGGAACCCGCAACATCCTCGCCGCCCTCGACAAGCCGGTGACCCTCAGGCTCTACCTGAGCCGGCAGGCGATCCGCAAGGCTCCCGGCCTGGCCACCTACGCCGACCGGGTCACCAGCCTGCTCGACGAATACGCCGCCCTGGCCGGCGACAATATCCGCCTGCAGCGCATTGACCCCGAACCCTTCTCCGAGGCCGAGGACGACGCGGTGCGCTTCGGCCTGCAGGGGATTCCGCTCGGCGACGGCGCGGAAAACCTCTACTTCGGCCTTGTCGGCGAGCTGGACGGCCGCCACAAGACCATCCCCTTCTTCCAGCCGGAACGGGAGCGTTTCCTCGAATACGACCTGACCCAGCTCATCTACCAGCTCGCCCATCCCAAGCGGCTGGTCGTCGGCATCCTCTCCGGCGCGCCGATCGACGGCGGCTTTTCCGGCGGCATGAGCCTGCGCATGCAGCCGCCCTGGCTGATCGTCGACCAGCTGCGGCAACAGTTCGAGGTGCGGATGCTGCCGAAAAACGGCGAACCGGTTCCCGAGGAGGTCGATGTCCTGATGCTGGTGCATCCCGCCTACCTCGAGGCTGACGCCCTGTACGCCGCCGACCAGTTCATCCTGCGCGGCGGCAAGGCCCTGGTCTTCGCCGATCCCCTGAGCGAGGCCTCCATCCAGGGCGATCCGGGACGGGCGCTGAGTCCCAACGAGGATTTCGAGCGCATGCTCGCCAGCTGGGGCGTGCGACTGGAAAAAGGCAAGGTCGTCGGCGACCTGGCCCAGTCGCTCAAGGTCAACTACCAGGGACGGCGGAGTATCATACAGGTGAACTACCTGCCCTGGCTGAACATCGGCCCCGCCTCGCTGTCCGAAGATGACGTGGTGACCAGCCAGCTCGGCAACATCACCATGGCCACGGCCGGCGCGCTCAGCCCCGTCGAGGGCGCCAGGACCACCTTCACCCCCCTGGTCCGAAGCAGCGACGAGGCGATGCTCATCGACGCCGCCCGCATCGCCTTCGCTCCCGACCCGGCCGGCCTGCTCGCCGACTTCAAACCGGCCGGCGAGTCCTTCGTCCTGGCGGCGCGCATCAGCGGCGAAATCGAAAGCGCCTTCGTGCAGGGGCCGCCGAAACAGGAGAAGGAAAAGACCTCCTCCGGCAAGAAGGACGAATCCGACAAGGAAAAAAAGCCGGAGCACCTGTCGCGCAGCAAGGGACCGGTTCACCTCATCGTCGTCGCCGACTCCGACCTGCTGCAGGACAAGTTCTGGGTGCAGAGCACCAATTTCTTCGGCCGGACCCTGGCCATCCCCACCGCCGCCAACGCCGACCTGGTGGCCAACGCCCTCGAGGCGCTCGGCGGCAGTCCCGACCTGATTTCGGTCCGCAGCCGCGGCAGCTACCAGCGTCCGTTCACCCTGCTGGCCGAACTGCAGCGCAAGGCGGAAATGCGCTTCCGGGCCAAGGAGCAGGAGCTGAGCCGCAAGCTGCGCGAAACCGAGTCGCGGCTGAACGAACTGCAACGCAAGCGGCAGGACAGCGGCTCCACCACCCTGACCCCGGAACAGGAGCGGGAAGTGGAGAAGTTCCTGGCGGAAAAGGTGCGCATCCGCAAACAGCTGCGGCAGGTCCAGTACCAGCTGCGGGCCGATATCGAAGAACTGGAAACGACGATCAAGGCCTTCAATATCGGCCTGGTTCCGGGCCTGCTGACCCTGGTCGCCTTCGTCGCCTGGATCCTCAGGCGCTCCCGGGAATGAGCCGGAGGTTGACCCCGGCACACCGGGTGGCCTAGATTCAGGAGGAACAGAATCCATATCCGAGAGGAGTCACCTCGACCATGACCGATCACAGCGACTGCAACAGCTGCGGCGTCTCCTCCTGCAGCGCCCGCAACCGGCAGCAGGGAGAAAGCGACGAGCAGTTCCAGATGCGCCAGCGGCTGAACCGCAACCTCTGCCGCATCGAACACAAGATCCTGGTGATGTCGGGCAAGGGAGGCGTCGGCAAGAGCACCACCGCCCTCAACCTCGCCCTGGCGCTGGCCGCCGAGGACAAGGCGGTCGGCCTGCTCGACGTCGACCTGCACGGACCGAGCCTGCCGACCATGCTCGGCATGTCCGACCAGCGGCCACAGATGGGCGAAGAGGGCATCCTGCCCCTCGACTTTCAGGGGCTGAGGGTCATGTCCATCGGCTTTCTGCTGGAAAGCCGGGACCAGGCGATGATCATGCGCGGGCCGATGAAGCACGGCGCCATCCAGCAGTTTCTCGCCGACGTCGCCTGGGGACCGCTCGATGTCCTGGTGATCGACTGCCCGCCCGGCACCGGCGACGAGCCCCTGTCGGCGGCGCAGCTTCTCGGCGAGGGCGCGGGCGCGGTCATTGTCACCACGCCGCAGGACGTCGCCCTGGTCGACGTGGAAAAATCGGTCAGCTTCGCCCGGCAGCTGAAGATGAACATCATCGGCGTCATCGAAAACATGGCCGGTTTCGTCTGTCCCCACTGCAACGAAGTGACCGACCTGTTCGGTCGCGGCGGCGGCGAAAGGCTGGCCGGCCGGATGGACATCCCCTTTCTGGGGCGCATCCCCCTCGATCCGCGGCTGGTGCAGTCGGGCGACAGCGGCCGCCCCTTTCTGCTCGAGCATGCCGACAGCATCGCCGCCGAGGCCCTGCGCCACGTGGCGCGCAGCGCCCTGAAGCGGCTGACGGAAGCCGCCTGAGCGAAACGAACCTCCAGACGGCGAAGGGGCTGTTCCGGACAACCGGAACAGCCCCTTCGTTTTTTCTTTCCTGCCGGCCCTGCCCGCGTCAGCTCGTCCTGCGGGTCGCCCGGAAGCGCTTGAGCCAGGACTGGAACTCCTCTTCCTCGTGCTTCAGCTCGAAGGCGTTGACCAGGCCGCGCCGCAGGGCGACGGCGACGGCGCGGTTGCGCAGGTTGAAGGCATCACCGACATTTTCGGCCTGAAACTGCTCCTGGTCGACACCGAGCTTGCTGTAGAGAGAGTTGAGCCGGCTCTGCACCCCGCGCCGGGAAAGGTAGCGCCGCTGGGCGATGAGATTGTCGGTCAGGCCCAGGGAGATGTCGACCAGCGCCTCGTACTCGATGTCGGACAGGGCTGTCTGGGCATGGCCCGCCCGCCCCTGCACCTTGCGTACCTCCGGATCGATCCAGCACTGCTCGTCGAGCAGCACGGTGCGGATGGCCGTGGAGATGCGGTCCGATGTGTTCGACTTGAGGATGTAGCCATATACGGTCTCCGGCGGAACGATGCGCACCAGCGAACGCACGTACATCTCGTCCTTGTACTGGCTCCAGAAGACGATGCGGGCGTCGGGGCGCCGTTGCCAGAGGGCGCGGGCAAAATCGATGCCGTTCATCTGCGGCATCTGGATGTCGCTGATCACCAGCGGCAGATCCATCTCCAGCGCCAGCTCCAGGGCGCTCAGACCGTCCTGCGCCCGCTGCAGCTGCAGCTCGAGGTCCCATTCTCCCAGCATCTTTTCGAGAAATTCGAAATCCTTCGGATTGTCCTCGGCGATCAGGATGTTCATTTTCACTCTGTCCATGATCTCCTCTCACTCACCTGAATCAGTGGATTCATGCCGGATGAAGAGCGCAAGTGCCTGGCCTGAAAGCGGTTGGCAAAAATCTGAGGCGCCCCCACAGGTTCGCCGGTGATTTTTGCCAAGTGCAGGCAGGTCAATGAATTGTGCTATTCGCCGGAGATGAACACATTGATTCAGGTCTCACTTTGCCCCGCCGCGGCGAGCGGCAGCAGCAGTTCGAAGCGGGTGCCGCTGGAAAAACGCGACGTCTTCCATTCGACCCTGGCCCCGATGGCCCTGGCCCGCTCCCGGATGTTGTTCAGGCCCCGCCCATGCCCCGCTACCTGGCGGGGCATGCCGATGCCATTGTCCTCGACCACCAGCAGCAGCCCTTGTCCCCGTTTTTCCAGACAGATTTCGCAGCGACTGGCGCGAGCGTGCTTGATGACGTTGTGCAGGGCCTCCACCGCCACCCGGTAGAGGGTCAGGCTGATCAGACGGGGAAGTTTCAGATCCTGCAGCTCCGGCTGGATATAACAATGATACTTCATGGCGCCGTCCTTGGCCTGCAGCTGTTCGACGTGCGCCTCGAGAGTGGCACCAAGCCCGAGAATCTCCAGGCTCTGCGGATGCAGGTTGTTCATCACCTCGCGCAGGCTGGACATGGTTTTCTGCAGCTCCGCTTCCAGCTGGGCCAGCCGGTCCGGGTCCGGCCGCTGTTTCAGCTCCTGCAGGCCACGCAGTACCGAGGAAAGATCGGCCAGGGTCTGGTCGTGGATGTCCATGGCGATGCGCCGCCGCTCTTCCTCGGCCCCTTCGAGCAGCTTTTCGGTGCCGACCACCCGGATGAGTTTTTCGGTCATGTGATTGATGGAGAGCGCCAGGGCGTCCAGTTCGTCCCGCACCATCTCGGGAGCCTTCGGCGGTGTCAGGTCGCCGCGGGCGATGCGGCCGGCACTCTCCGACAGGTACTGGATGCGGCGCAGAATCCGTCGCGCCAGGGTGAGGGAGAGGAAGATGCCCAGCAGGATGGAAAAGCCGAGAACGACGATGGAAACGAATGTGGTGCGCGCCACCAGGGCGTCGATGTCCTGGTTGTGCACATCCCGCAGCCGCTCCCGTTCATTCTGGATCAGCTCCGACAGCTTCTCCAGCTCGGGTCGCAGTCGGTTGAGGGCGTCGAGGAAGCGCCGGCTGTCGAATCCCTGCTCCGGATCGAGATCCTCGACCGCCTGTCGCCATATCTTCTCCGTCTCGTCCGACAGGGTGACCAGATCGAGAATCCGTTTCGCCGCCCCCTTCAGATGCTTGTGCAGCTCGGCCAGCTCCTCCAGGCGGCTGACATCGACAATCTCCAGCCGGCTGAAGCGCACCGCCAGGGCCTGCATGCGCTGACTGGCCAGATTCGCTTCCGCCAGAGCGATGAAGAGAGTGGTCAGCTTGCGGGACGCCTGGCGCTTGAGGGAAAGATCCCAGTAGGAGTACTGGAGAAAGCCCAGAAGCAGGCTCATCAGCAGCAGAACGATGGCCGGCGCCAGGATGATCTGATGTTTGAGGGCAAGCCGCATGCTTCAAGTCTTATCACATGAAAGTGCCGTTTCCACTGTGCATTCCCGCAGACCCCGGAATTCTGCGGCGCCGCGCTGCCGGCTCAGTCGTCGGCGTCGACATAGGACCGGCGCTGCACCCGGCCCGGGCCCTTGAGTGGCAGGTGAACGACAAAACGGCTGCCGGCGCCGGGCCTGGAAAAAACCTCGATCCTCCCTTCGTGCGCCTCGACCACCCACTTGACGATGGCCAGTCCCAGTCCGGCGCCTCCCTCTTCACGGTTGCGTGCCTGGTCGGTGCGGTAGAAACGGTCGAAGATGCGCGGCAGATGCTCTTTGGCGATGCCGATGCCGGTGTCGCAGATGGCGATCACCGCCTCTTCGCCGGTGACGGACAGATGAATGTCGATGCGCCCCCCTCTGGGCGTGTACTTTACGGCATTGGCGAGCAGGTTGAGCAGCATCTGCCGCAGACGCAACTCGTCACCCTGGATGATGATCTCCCGGTCGACATCGAGATCGAGTTCAACCCGTTGTCCCCGCTCCTCGGCCAGTCCCCGCGTCTGCAGGTAGACCGCCTGCAGCAGGTCGGACAGGCTGAGCGGCTTCTTCTCCAGCGGCAGCTCGCCGCTGTCGCTCTTCGACAACAGAAGCAGGTTGTCGATGATCCGCTCCATGCGCTGGATCTCCTCCAGGTTGGAGGTCAGGGCGTTGCGGAACTCCTCGACGCTCTTCGCCCAGCGCAGGGCGACCTCGGTCTCGCCCTTGAGAATGGTCAGCGGCGTACGCAGTTCGTGTGATGCGTCGCCGGAAAACTGGCGGATGCGACTGAAGGACTCCTCCAGCCGGGCCAGCATGTCGTTGAAGGTCTTAGCCAGCCGGGCCAGCTCATCCCCGCCGGCCGGTACCGGCAGACGCTCGCGCAGGTTCTCGGCACTGATCCGGCGCATGGAACGGGTCACCCGCACCACCGGTGCCAGGGTGCGGCCGGCGAGAAACCATCCACCCAGGGCCACGGCCAGCAACGCCAGCGGACTCATGGTCAGCAGCATGATGCGCAGCTGCTTCAGCGGCCGCCGGATCGGCTCGGGATCGGTGGCGATCTGCACCAGGAAAGAACGGCCGTCACCAGCTCGGAAGGGAAGATTGATCAACACATGGCCGGCAAAGGGCTGCGCCTGCAGAATTTCGAAATTCTCCCGCTCGTGCCGCAGGGCCTGACGGCCGGTGGCGGTCAGGGGAAGCATCGAACCACGCAGATTGTCGGAAAAACAGAGAACGTCGCCGGAACGGGAGCGGATCACCACATAGTCGTTCCAGTTCCTGTTGCGCAGATGCCGGTTCAGCTCGCGGCACGGCCCGCCCTGCGGCCTTTCGTTCCAGAAGACGGTGACGTCCTGGGCGATGAACCGCAACCGCTCCTGCATCTGGTGCTTCAGCTCCGTCTGCAGGTACCAGTGCCAGACAAAACCGCTGGCCGCCTGGATGACGGCCAGCGACAGGGCGAACCAGAAGGTGAGCCGAAAGCGGAGAGAGCGAAACAAAGGGCTCAGTTCTCCTCGCGCAGCACGTAGCCGACGCCGCGCACCGTATGGATCAGCTTCTTCTCGTAGTCACGATCGATCTTCTTGCGCAGATAGTTGACATAGACGTCGATGATGTTGGTGAAGGAATCGAAGGTGTAGTCCCAGACGTGCTCGGCGATCATGGTCCGGGTCAGAACCTGCTCGGCGTTGCGCATGAAGTATTCGAGCAGGGCATATTCCTTGGCCGTCAGGTCGATCTCCCGGTCGGCCCGCCAGACCTTGTGGGTCACCGGATCGAGCCGGAGATCGGCATAGACCAGCTCGGCCCCGCGATCCTGGCTGCCGCGCCGCAGCAGGGCCCGCACCCTGGCCAGCAGCTCGGCAAAGGCGAAGGGCTTGGTCAGGTAGTCATCGCTGCCCGAATCGAGACCGGAGACGATGTCCTCGATCGTGTCCTTGGCCGTCAGACAGAGAACGGGAGTGAAGATCTCCTGCTGCCGCAGCTCGCGAATCACCTCGAGCCCGTCCCTTTTCGGCAGCATCAGATCCATCAGAATCAGATCGTACCTCTTGCCGGTGGCCAGCTCGAGCCCCTCTTCACCGTCAGCGGCGACATCGACGGTAAAGTCCTCTTCCTCCAGCCCCCGCTTGATGAAGCTGGCAACCTTCTTTTCGTCCTCGACAACCAGAATTTTCGCGCTCATCGCTCCATTCTCCTTTGTCTGTGTACTCAGCAGTACAACCGGGAAATATGCCCGAATCCAATGAACTCCGTCGCCGCCCGCTGTCACTTGAGACGCAGCTTGACCAGAACCTCGTTCGCCGTCTCTTCCACCGCCTTGCCGGTCACATCGACCACGATCCAGGGATGCCGACGGAACAGAGCGCGGGAGAAACGAATCTCCTCCTCCACCTTCTCGTAATCGGCATAGGCCCGTCTCGGGTCCTGTCCCAGGTTGCGCATGCGCGCCGCCCGGATCTCCACCAGCCGCTGCGGATCGATGACCAGGCCGGCGACCTTGTCGGGGTCGACCCGCAACAGCTCCGGCGGCGGCTCGATACCGGGGACCAGCGGCACGTTGGCGACCTTCCAGCCCCGGTGGGAGAGGTAGATCGAAAGGGGCGTCTTGCTGGTCCGGGAGACCCCGACCAGCACGATGTCGGCCTGGTCGAGATGGCGCAGCTCCTGGCCGTCGTCATGCTTGACGGCAAACTCCATCGCCTCGATGCGGCGGAAGTAGTCCTCGTCGACCCCGTGCAGAAGTCCCGGTGTCTGTTGCGGGGAGCGACCGAAAAAGGCCGCCAGCCGGCCCAGCAGCGGGGTCAGCAGGTCGATGGCCGGCAGCCCCAGAGCATCGCATTCGTCGCGCACCAGCCGGGCAAGGTCCCGGTTGACGATGGTGTAGATCACCAGCGCCCTCTGCTGCAAAGCGTCATCCAGTGCCTGGTAGATCTGGCTCTTGTTGCGGACATTGCTGATGCGCAACAGACGCACGTTCTTCTCGTCGAACTGCGACAAGGCGGCCGATGCCATCTTCTCGGCGGTCTCGCCGGTGGCATCGGAAAGAAGAAAAATGTGCCGTCGGGCCGACATCCGGGCTCCTTATCTGTCTATCATTAGAAGGCTAACAGCTCTGCCCTGATGCGCAAGCCGCAGAGAACGCTTTTGCCTGTCGCCGATGAACCTGGGTACGCCTGGCGATTTTTGACAAGCCCGTTCAGGCCAAACACGTACACTCTCCATCCCATTGCCCACGGACTCAGGCCACACAAACGGAAGCAGTTTTTCCCACAAAAGGTAATCGTTCATTAATTTTTGTCCAAGTTAACGGCGAATTCCGTCCCGTGTCAAGGTTCAGATTGCCAGGCGGTCCCTCTTTCTGCTAAACAGGGGACATGCAGGACAGCTGGTACGAACTCACCCTCGAGGTTCCGGCGGAACAGGTCGATCTGGTCAGCTGCCTGCTGACCGAGGCCGGAGCCGCCGGCGTCATCACCGCCGACCGACCGCTCGACACCTTTGTCCCCCCCGATCCGGATCAGCCCGAAACCGGCCCCCAGACACTGCGCGCCTATTTTCCCGGGCAGGCCCTGTCTGCCCTGCAGCACAATCTGGAACAGACCTTCGCGCAGGCCGCTTCCTGGCTTCCCATGGAACGGGTTCACCTGCTCGGCTGGCGTACCATCGGCGCCCAGGACTGGGCCGAAGGCTGGAAGCAGCATTTTCAGCCCTTCACCGTCGGACCGCTGCTGATCCGGCCGACCTGGGATCCGACCCCGCCGAATCCGGAGCAGGTTCTGCTGCGGATCGATCCCGGCATGGCCTTCGGCACCGGCAGTCACGCCACCACCCGCCTCTGTCTCGAAGCCGTGGTCGCGGCCGCCACCGCAGGCGGAATCCGGTCGGTCCTCGACGTCGGCACCGGCTCCGGCATCCTCGCCATCGCCGCGGCGCTGCTGGGGGCCGAACGCGTGGTCGGCTGCGACATCGACCCCGACGCCTGCCGCGTTGCGGTGGAGAACGCCGAACTCAACAAAGTGGGCGCGAGAATGACGGTTGTCGACACCCCTCTCGAACAGATCGCCGGGCGATTCGACCTGGTGCTGGCCAACATTCTGGCCGAAGAGAACATCCGTCTGGCGAACGAACTGACGGGGCACCTCGCCGACCACGGCAGTCTGGTCCTCTCCGGCATTCTGCAGGAGAGGATCGGCGCGGTCCGCGAAGCGTTCGACCGGCGCTTCTCCCGCCCACCGGAGATCCGCCTGCAGGACGAATGGGCCTGCCTGACCTATCGCCGGTAAAGCACGATGCGCCGCTTCTTCGTCGATCCGCAACTGTTGCAAGACGATCTGGTCAGCCTGCCGCCGGAGATCCTGCGCCACCTGCAGGTTCTGCGGATGGAACAGGGCGACAGGATTTGCCTGCTCGACGGCGCCGGCCTGCTGTGCGAAGCGCGCCTGCTGCGAATCGACCGCCAAAAGGCGCTGGCCGGCATCGAAAAACGTTGCCGTGTGAGCGAGACCGCCCTGTCGGTCACTCTCTTCCAGGGGCTGCCCAAGGGCGACAAGTTCGAACTCGTTCTGCAGAAAGGCACCGAAATCGGCATCAGCGACTTCGTACCGGTCCTCTGCCGCCGAAGCCAGGTCAAAACACCCGGCAGACGGATGCAGCGATGGAACCGCATCGTCGCCGAAGCCGCCCGGCAGTCGGGCAGGAACCTGCTGCCCCGGCTGTCGTCGCCCCTCGAACTGGCGGCGGGCCTGGCCGGATGCGACGCCGATCTGCGCCTCGTGCCGTGGGAAGAAGCCACCACGCCACTGGCGGAGAGACTTCCTGCCACACCGCCCCGAAGCGCGGCCCTGCTCATCGGACCGGAAGGCGGCCTGAGCCCCGAGGAGATCGAGCTTGCGACAGCGTACGGCTTTCAGCCGGTCAGCCTCGGCCCCCGAATTCTGCGCACCGAAACGGCGGGATTTGTCGTGGCCGGCATTTTGCAGTATCTTTACGGCGATCTTGGCCGTTTTTCATCACCGAACGAGCCGTCTGCAGCGGCGGAAACAGCACGGGGGAGGACCTGTCCCGAACCGGCAGGAGGGAAGGAGCGCCTATGAAGTGTCCTAAATGCGGTTACACCAGTTTCGACTTTCTGGAGAACTGCAAGAAGTGCGGGCAGGATCTTCAGGAGCACAAGGCCAAGTACGGTCTGCGCAGCCTGCTCTTTCCGGAGCTGCTCGCCGCCGCGCAGTCCACGGACGCAACCGGCGAAAGCCAGGCGCCCGATCCGCAGGGGGCCGAAGATCTCGACCTGGGATTCGACTTCATGGCCGAACAGGAGGAGACAACCGCCGAAACGGTCCCGAACCAGGACCTGGCCGCCGCCCCGAGCACCGAACCCGCCAGCGAACAGGTCGCGGAAACCAGTGACACGTTCACGACCGCGACCGAAGAGGAAGATTTCGGCTTTTCGCTCGACGACGTGAGCGATGACAGCTGGTCGGCCGATGTCCCCCCTGCTGAAGCAGAGGGTGCGGACGATACGACGCCGATCGATTTCGGTGACGACGGAGCTGAGGATATCGACTTCGATTTCGACACCGATACCGACGACCCGGACTGGCAGGAGGAACCTGCCGGTGAGGATGAAGCGGAAACAGCCGCCGGGAAAAGAGAACAGGAGGATCCCGCCGACCCTTTTGATTCAGGGGGGAGCGCCGACTTCGGGCGCTCCCCCATCGAACCGGCCGACGCGAACCTGATCGCCTCTCTCGACGAGGAGCTGGCTGATCCGGACGCCCCGGAGACAGCCGAAGCCTTCACCCTTGTCGAACCGGATGAAGAACCGGCGGCAGAACCCCTCGCCGATGCGACCCTGCCGGATGCCGAACCGGCTGCGGACGAGCCGCTCTCCTTCGTCGAACCGGAAGACGAGCCGGTGGCAGAATCCCTCGCCGATGTGACCCTGCTGGATGCCGAGCCGGCCATCGACAAGCCGCTCGCCTTTGCCGAACCGGAGGAAGAGGCGGCGGAAAAAACCGAAGAAACACTCCTCGGCACGGCTTTGCCGACGGATGAGCCGCTCTCCTTCGTCGAACCGGAGGACGAGCCGGTGGCAGTACCCCTCGCCGCTGCGGAAGAACCCGAAGAACCGGAGACAGACGATGAAGAGACCGCCGGCCCGCCCCTGGGAGCGCGTCTGGCCGCGACCGCCTGCGACATCCTCGTTCTGGCGGTGATTCTGTTTCTCTTTCTGGCAGCCGGCGAATGGACCCTGAGCGACACTCCACAGCGGGGTCTGCTGCCGTCGGTCGAAACCCTGGTCGAGCTGGCCATTCCCTATTTCATCGTCTTTTTCACCCTCTGCTTCGGCTACTTCACCCTCTTCCACTTTCTGACCGGGCAGACGCCCGGCAAGATGCTCTTCCATCTGCGGGTCGAAGGAGAAGACGGCTCGCCTTTGACCTTCTCCCAGGCTTTTCTGCGCAGCGTCGGCGGGCTCGTTTCGCTGCTCGCCGCCGGCCTCGGCTTTCTGGTCATTCTCTTTCGCGACAGCCGCCGCGGCTGGAACGACGATCTGGCCGGCAGCCGGCTGGTCCGTTGCGGGCTGACCGGCGAAGAGGAACAGGATCCGGAGCCGGCCGTCTGATTCAGGTCAGAGGCCGCTCGACTGCAGCGAGTCGGTAATCGCCAGCTCTTCCAGGCGCAGCACCATGCGGCGGCGGATCGCCGTCGGAATCTCAATGTGCAGGCACAGCGGGGGCGGCGACAGCTCGAGCGCCTTGCTGCGCTGCAGGGCGTTGGCGCCGGCGCCGGGCAGCCAGCGCACTCCCTCCTCCGGCAGCCAGCTCCTCTCTTCCCCCTCGATCAGGCTGGCGGTGTGCCGGCGCGGATCGATGCGGCGACCGACGGCCTGCAGTCCACCGAGCAGGACGAAATTGAAGCAACGGTCGGCCTGCTCGCAGAACTGAAGAAAGATCTCCTCCGACAGCTCCCGCACCAGCTCCAGTCCCCGTCGCAGCCTGGTCGACGGAAAGAGGTGCAGGACCGGCCCGCGTTCCTCGAGCCGGCCGAAATCCTCCGGCCGGACATAGGGAGGCCAGCCGCCCAGGCCGACAACCACCTTGCGGTCGTCCCGGCAGGTGCCGACACAGCCGTGGATATCGAGAATCAGCGCCGGCGCCGGCAGCGCCAGCAATTGCAGAAAGCGGGGCAGATTGCGCTCGGTCTTGTAGCTGCAGGGGCGTCCCTTTTCGTCGACATAGGGATAGATGACGTCGATGTTGCTCGGATTGAGCGGCACGCCCCAGCGCCGCAGTTTCTCGAGATTGGCGTCGGTCAGCGGCTCACGACCGGCGAAACCGAGATTGATCACCGCCGCCACCGCCTTTCCGGTCCGCAGAAAATAGAGCGCCACCTCCAGGGTATGGGGATCGTAGGGACCGTGCGGCGCCGTGAGCAGCGTCCCGTCCGCCGGCAGCCCGCCCCGGCGACGCAGCAGCAGTGAGCCGCCTGCGTCGTCCGGCAGGTAGCGGGCCTCGAAGCCCGGCAGCCCGGCGCCGCAGCCGGTCCAGCCGAGATCCTGCTGCGGCAGATGGTGGAAGAAGCGCTCGAGAACCCTCTCCCGCCAGACGGCGACGAAGCGGATCACCCGGTCGGGCAGCCGGTAGTAGACCCGGTAGGTCCGCTCGTCGAGCAGCACCTGGATGTCGAGCCGTTTCAGCAGCTCCCGGTTGTAGCCGTTCTGGGTGGTGGCCAGCAGGCGGTCGGTCAGATCGACCATGCCGGCGATCTCCGCCTCACTCAGGGGATGGTCCAGCAGCTCCACCCGTTTCAGATGGTGGTAGTCCTCCCGGCCGATTTCCACTTCGAGCCGGTTGAGATGTCGCCGGAACGGAGCGCTTTCGTCGACGGTAAAGGACGACAGAAAGAGCGGCGGTATGTAGGGGCAGCTGTTGTTCATCGTCGGTTGCACCTGTTCATTATGGGGGCAGGCCTCCCGCAAAAACAACTGGAATCCGGCAGCCCGGACCGCGAAGACGCACCGCCCGGCAGAAGCAAGCGCAACCGATTCCGGCCGGCAAACACCGGCGCGCTGCGATCCGGTCTGGACGCGGCCTCCGTTGTCGGGCAGAATGGGAGCCATAACCGGTCCCCCCGACCGGCACTTCTGCCCATGAACCACGACACCGGTACCATTCTGGAAGCGATCGTCCTCGGCTCGGGAGGCAGTCCGGGCGTTCCCATGCCGGGCTGCGACTGCGGAGTCTGCCGCTCCACCGACCCGCGCAACAACCGCACCCGCTGCAGCCTGCTTATCCGCTACCGGGGACGCAATCTGCTGATCGACACCACCACCGACCTGCGGCAGCAGGTCCTGCGCGAAGGCATCGACCGGATCGACGCCGTCCTCTACACCCACGGCCATGCCGACCATGTCCACGGCATCGACGATTTGCGCCCCTTCAACCGCTGGCGGCAGGAGCCGATTCCCGTCTACGCCTCGGAGACGACCATCCGTCACCTGCACCGGGTTTTCCCCTACATCTTTGCCGATCCGGCGCCTGAAGGCTACCGCCCCCGCCTCAGCTCGCACATCCTGACGGGACCGACCGACATCCTCGGACTGCGGATCGTTCCGGTGCCACTGATCCACGGCGCCGGCGAAGCGACCGGCTACCGCATCGGTCCCCTGGCCTACCTGACCGACTGCAGCGCCATTCCCGAAAGCTCGTGGCCCCTGCTCGAGGGGATCGAGGTCCTGATTCTCGACGGCCTGCGACTGCGCCCCCACCCAACCCATTTCCACCTGGCAAAGGCAGTGGAAGCAGGTCGACGCATCGGCGCCGGAAAAACCTACCTCACCCACCTGAACCACGAAATCGACCATCCCCGCCACCAGCCGGAGCTGCCGGCGGGTTTCTTTCTCGCCCACGACGGACTGCGGATTTTCCTCGAATACAGCCTGTCGGAAGAATCCACTTGAATTTACACATAATTCAGTTTTAATTGGAGGAATGCTTTCACCGGAATCAATGAGTCCATGCCGGATGGAGAACGCAAGTGCCTGGCCTGAACAGGTTTTCAGAAAATCCCAGACGCCCCCGCAGGTTCGCCGGCGACTTTTGAAAAACGCTGACAGATCAATGACTTGTGCCATCCACCGGTGATGAACTCACCGATTCAGGTTTCATCCCGGACCGAAACCATGCACCAGGAAATCCGCCTGCACGGACATCTTGACAATACCATCGAGTATTACGCCACCGCGGCCAGCTACAACCTGCGCCAGAGCTATTTCTACGAGCAGAATGGCGCCAGCCTGCGCTTCTTCAGCCCGGGCAACGAACTGCTGCTGAGTCCGGAGGGTCTCGAGCACCGGGGCAACGGCGGCACCTTCTGCGAATACATGTTCGGCGTCGACCAGCCCCTCTCCGACATGGCCAAGGCGGAGGTCCGCAACCGCCTGGTCCTCTTCGGCGCCACCTACCGGAACCGGCACGAACTGGTTTTCACCGACCATACCGACGGCCAGCTTTCCTATGACCGGATCTTCCTCGACGGACACGCGGTCTGCAACTACTTCTTCTTCCTCTCCGGCTCGGTATCCGGCCGCCTGAGCCAGCAGCAGCAGGAGATCGTCCGCCTGCTGGGCAAGCAGCTCAAACGCAGCCCCCATGTCGGCCACGGCGACGACAGCGAACTGATCGGCGAACTGATCGGACTGATCGGCCACCGCAGCACCCTCTACCTGGTGAAGCTGATTCACAAGCGCCACAAGGCCTACCAGGAGGCCTTCGCCGAACTCTACTTCGCCAGCAAGGCGATCGAGGATGCCGACTTCAACCAGCTGAAGCGGCTGGCGGCAGGCCTCGGCATCGACCGCTACCAGCAGGAACGCATCCGCATCGATGTCATGTACCGGCATCCTGACAACCGGCGGATCGTCGACGAGTACAAGAACATCCTCATCGACTGCAATCGCCGGGGACACATCGGCGCCGCCGACAACGCCCGGCTGACCCGGCTGAAAACCCTGTCGGTCCGCAAGAAGATTCCCAGCGCCCTCTTCTACACCCTCGACGAAATGCTGCGCGACGACCGGCTTCTGCATCCGGACGAAAAGGAGGACTATCTCTCCGAAACCCGGCAGATCCTCGAGGGCATCCTGCTGCAGGACGCCCAGATCGATGCCGGCATCACCAACGAAGACATGGTCAAGCTGCTCGAGGCCAAGAAGACGGCATGCGAAAACCGCGACCACGGTTTCGAGCAGCTGCTGCTCGAAACCGGCAAGATCTGCGACGAGCGCATCCGCGACGGCGCCGACCTGTCCCTGCTGGAAAGCTTTTCTCACATCATTACCTATTTCGACCGCTACGACAGCGTCTCCACCCATATCAACCGGCTGGCCTTCATGGAGGGGATGCGCCTGAGCGAAGAGACCATCCGCAGCCTGCTCGGCAACCGGAATGCCTTCGAACAACTGGAAAAAGGCCTTTTCGATCGCCTCTTCTTCGCCGGCATCCTCGGCAACGCCTATCTCGGCCGCTACGGTCGCAAAAAGGTGGAGCTGCTGCGCCTGGGACTGGCCGCCATCGCCGACGGCAGCCTGACCATCCGTCAGCTGCTGGAGCAGGAAGAGGAGATCGCCGTCGAAGAGCAGCTCTACCAGCGGCTGCTCGACCAGGTCAAGGACCGCATCCGCAACCTCTACTCGCGATACAACACCCGCGCCGAGCAGGAGGCCCTGCGGCGGGAGCTGAGCGAAGAATTCGGCAACAAGGGGATCTGGCAGGGCGAGATTCCGAAGAAGCTGTTCCGCGACGTGCTGCTCAACATCAAGAAAGAGGCCATCTACCTGCACAGCCTGCTGCCGCAAATCATCTCCGGACGCAACCTGGCCCTGCGCGAGGATTTTCTCGAGAACAGCGGCCTCGACCGTTTCCATGTCGAGGAGCTGGAACGCGAATACTGCGAACAGAACCGGATTGATCCGGAGGTTCTCAACAACCTGCGCCGGGGGCTGAACAGCGAGGTCCGGCCATGACCCTTCCCGTGCTCGACAGAATCCGCAACTTCGGCATCATCTCGCATATCGACGCCGGCAAGACCACCGTCTCGGAACGGTTCCTCTTCTATACCGGCGAAATCCACAAGATGGGCGAAGTGCACGAAGGCTCCGCCACCATGGACTGGATGGATCAGGAGCAGGAGCGCGGCATCACCATCACCGCCACCGCCACCGTCTGCCACTGGAAGGACTGGTGGTTCAACCTGATCGACACCCCCGGACACATCGACTTCACCATCGAGGTCGAACGCTCGCTGCGGGCCCTGGACGGCGCTCTCGCCATTTTCAGCGCTGTCGAGGGGGTGCAGTCACAGAGTGAATCGGTCTGGCGGCAGGCGGGGCGCTACAATGTGCCCCGCATCTGCCTGATCAACAAGATGGACCGCACCGGGGCCGACTTTCGCGCCGTACTCGAGCAGATGCGCAGTCAGCTCATGGCCCGGCCGGTCCTGATGCAGTGGCCCGTCGGCGAAGAGGGAAATTTCCGCGGCATCGTCGACCTGCTGCGCGGCACCGCCCTGCTGTTCGGCGACAAGCCGGAACAGCCGCCGGAGGAAGCGCCGGTGCCGGAAGAGCTGGCGGCGGAGGTCGCCGAAGCTCGTGAACGGCTGGTAGAGGTCGCCGCAGATTACGACGAAGAGATCCTGACCGCCTTTCTCGAGGGGGAACCGGTCACTACCGAGCGCCTGGTCGCCGCCATCCGCCGGGGCACCCTGGCCGGCGAGATCTTTCCGGTCTTTCTCGGCAGCGCCCTGCGCAACAGGGGGATGCAGCCGCTGCTCGACGCCATCGGCCTCTTTCTCCCTTCCCCCCTCGATCGCCCGACGGCGACCGCCCACCCCCTCGACCGCCCGGATGAAAGCCTCGACATCACCTGCGACCCCGAAGGGCCGGCCTGCGCCCTGGCCTTCAAGGTCATCTCCGACGAGGGACGCAAGCTGACCTACCTGCGGCTCTACGCCGGCAGCATCGAACCGGGCACTACGCTGCTCAACAGCCGGACCGGCGAACAGGAGAAGATCGCCCGGCTCTTCCGCATGCACGCCCACAAGCGGGAGCGGCTCGACCGGGCCTGCGCCGGCGACATCGTCGCCGCCACCGGCCTGAAGAACGCCCTGACCGGCGACACCCTCTGCGCCGTCGAGCAGCCGGTCCGCCTCAGCGGCCTCAGCATCCCCGAGCCGGTGGTCTCCATCGCCATCGAACCGCGCCGGGTGGACGATCGAGACCGGATCTTTCCGGCCCTGGAAAAATTGCAGTGGGAAGATCCGACCTTTCGCGTGCACGAGAATGAAGAGACCGGACAGACGATCCTCTCCGGCATGGGCGAACTGCACCTCGAGGTCACCATCCGCCGGCTGACCGACGATTTCGGCGTGCAGGTCCTGACCGGACGGCCCCAGGTCGTCTACCGCGAAACCCTGCGCGGCCCTGCCGAACACCACGAAACCTTCCAGCGCGAGGCCGAAGGCCGGGTCCAGTCCGGCGAAATCAGGCTCCGGCTGAGCCCCGCCTCGCGGGGCGCCGGCTGCAACATCGATCTGCCGGAGCGGCTCGACCTGCCCGAGCCCTGGCGGCAGACCCTGCGCGAAAGCCTCGCCCTGGCCTGCCAGGCCGGTGTGTGCACCGGCTACCCGCTGACCGATCTCGTCGTCGAAGTGCTCGAGGTTCCGGTGGAGGATGGCACCACCGAAACCGGCCTGCGCGCCGCAGCCCAGCGGGGCCTGGCCATGGCTGCCCGCCAGGCCGGGATTCTGCTGCTGGAGCCGGTAATGAACCTCGAAATCACCACTCCCGGCGAATCCACCGGCAAGGTTCTCGGCTCGCTGCAACAGAAACGCGGCCAGATCGAAGCCGTCGATCCACAGGGCGAGTTCGAACTGGTGCGGGCCAGAGTCCCCCTCTCGGAGATGTTCGGCTTCATGACCGAACTGCGCAGCGCCACCCGCGGCCGGGGAACCTTCACCATGGAATTCGCCCGCTACGACCGGGCACCGGACGACGTCCAGGCCCGCTTCGGACTGCTCTGACCGGCCGTTTCCATCCGTTTACGCTCCCTCCCTGTCCGCCTTCGCTCCCCCTCTCCCCGCCTAGAAAAGCAACCAGGAACGGCTATACTTTTTGATACAGCCGGCAAAACCGACCAACCGACGGGAGGAGATCCATGGCGACGCGACCTGTTGCTCCGACACTGATTCATCATCTCAAGGCAGTCAGGGCGGGAAAAAGACGGTTCGAGAACTCCGTTCAGGGCGTGGCGCGCATGATTCTCGAACAGGAGATCAGCAAGGTCGTGGTCAACGGCAAGACCACCTACGATTTCAGCATCTTCCGCCGGGGAAACAAACACGTCATCGGCATGTTCGACGAGATCAACAGCTTCGTCTCCTTCGTCAAGGACGCCGCCGAGGGCGGCTCCTCGAAGGAAATGGCCTTCGTGCTGGTGGGTGAACCGGGCAACGGCAAGACCTTCTTCGTCGAGTTCCTCTGCAGCTGCTACCGGCGGTTTCTCGCCCGGCCGGAAAACCGCAAGTACACCTTCGCCTTCAATGGCCTGGAAAAGATCGGCGGCTACGGCAAGTTGTCGCGAATCGAATCCCAGACCTACGAAGACCCGATGGTGCTGGCCATGAACGTCGGCGAGACCATCGAGCAGAGCAAGGAATGGCTTGCCGCCAAGGGCGGTTTCAAGGACGCCGACATCGACCAGCTCTACCGCGACTACCGGCCGCTGGGCGCCTGCAGCGAGTACATCTGGAACAATATCCGCCGCTACTGCGACGGCAACATCGACGAGATGCTCAAATTCATCGAGATCGTGCCGGTGCCGATGACCGAAAGCCTGGGCACCATAACCGGCAAGTATTCGGCCAAGGACAAGATCACCTCTTCGGCCGTCGACCTGCTCGGCGAAGAATCGATCCAGCGGCTGCTGCACATTACCGACACCAACAACCCCTACCGCTTCGACCTGCGCCGCGGCGCCCTGGCGCGGGTCGCCGGCGGCGGCATCCACTTTTCCGACGAGATATTCAAGAACAAGAAGGACCTGGTTCAGGTCTATCTCGCCGTCATCCAGAACCGCACCATCGAAATCGACGGCTACAAGTGGCCCATCGATACCATGATCGTCGCCACCAGCAACAATTCCGAGTTCAACCGCTTCCTGGCGGAGAAGGAAGAGGCGCCGATCATCGACCGTTGCCGCGTCTGCTACGTCTCCCACAACACCGACTACATCCGCCAGCGGGAACTGACCGCCTACGCCATCGGCTCAGAAACCAAGACCACCCTCAGCCGCGAGGCGCTGCACCAGGACCCGAATCTCAACTACGCCGCCTCGGTGGCCGCGGTGCTCACCCGGCTGCCCCGGTCGGAGAAGCTGACCCCGATCGAAACCATGAAGCTGGCCGCCGGCGAAGTCGCCGGCGAAAAGAGCATCAAGACCCTGGCCGAGGTGATCGACACCCTCAACCAGGACCCGGACATCACCAAGCGGTTCGGCCAGAAAGGCCTTGGGCAACGCAACCTGGGCCGGGCCATCCAGCTGCTCGGCGAAAGCTCCGAAACCAACGAGGGTCACTGCATGGTCGCCATCGACTTTTTCCCAGCCCTTGAGCGGGTGATCCTCGATTACGTGCCCGACGCCAACGACCGGGCCAAGTACCTCGAGGACCTCAAGATCGCCCGCAGTCTCTACCGGGAACGGGTGATGACCGAGATGTTCAATGCCTACATGGACGAGCCGATGGCCATCCGCAAGGACGTGATGAACTACGTCAACATGATCATCGGCATCGACGCCGAAAACCTGGGGCCGGACAAGATGTGGAAATACAAGGATCCGCAGACCGGCGAACTGAAGGCGATCAAGATCGACGAGCGCTTCGTCAAGAGTGTCGAGGAACTGCTCGGCCTGAAGACGGAGGAACAGCGGGAGACCTTCCGCACCTCCATCCGCAAGATCTACGGCCAGAAGATCACCGTCGATCCAAACTACGACTTCATGGACAACCTCGAGCTGGTCAAGGCAGTCACCGACGTACGGCTGAAGTCGGACATCGCCGGCGCCGGCAGCCTGATCGGCGCCCTGGCCAACCGGACCAACGAAGAGAACCAGAAACTCTACGACCGCATGATCAGCACCATGCTGGAAAAACTCGGCTACTGCCGTACCTGCGCCCAGAAGACCATCGAGTACTTCTGCACCCAGGAGGACGAATCCTGACCCCCGACCCCCGACGAACGGCCACCGGCATGAAACAGAAGCTCTGGCAACGCTACCACCAGCTGAAAAGAGCGGGGCTCACGGCGGAACAGGAGCGCATGATCCTGCGTGAACTGCGTCACGAAGGGCACCACGACCTGCCGGCCCCCCCCGGGCAAACGGTGCCGATCGTCGACAGTCTCTACGCCTGGAACGACCTGGCGGCGCTGCAGGCCCTGACCCGCCCCGCCGGCAGCTACGCCGCCCGCATCCACACCCTCGACGAACTGCTCGAGCGGGACCGGCAGCGCGAAGAGGACGGCTTTCCGCGCAAGATCCGGGTCGGCCGCATGGTCCGCCCGGGCCGCGGCAGAGAAGACAAGGTGGTGGTGGTTCCGACCACGGTCGAGGAGAAATTTCTGCACGACATGAGCGCCGGGCCGCCAACCGAATCGACCTCCGGCGGCTCGGGAGACGGCGAGGAGGGGGAGCTGGTCGGCGAGCAGCCGGTGCGCCAGCAGGGCGAAAGCGGCTCCGGCCAGGCCGGCCAGGGGGGCGGTGGTGCCCACGAGCTCGAATCGAACGCCTATGACCTCGGCAAAATCCTTACCGAAAAGTTCGAACTGCCCAACCTCAAGGACAAGGGGAAGAAGCGCTCGCTGACCCGCTATACCTATGATCTGACCGACCGGAACCGCGGCTCCGGCCAGGTACTCGACAAGAAGGCCACTCTGCGCAGGATTCTCGAAACCAATATCGGACTGGGCCGGCTGCCCGACTTCGACGAGATCGACACCAGCGAATTTATCATCGCCCCCCGGGACCGGATCTATCGCGTCCTGTCGCAGGAGAAGGACTACGAATCCCAGGCGATGGTCTTTTTTGTCCGCGACTATTCCGGCTCCATGGGCGGCAAGGCGACCGAGGTCGTCTGCACCCAGCACGTGCTGATCTACAGCTGGCTGCTCTACCAGTACCAGAGGCAGGTGGAGACCCGCTTCATCCTGCACGATACCGAAGCCAGGGAGGTCGAGGACTTCTACACCTACTACAACTCCAAGGTCGCCGGCGGCACCGAGGTCGCCTCCGCCTACCGGCTGGTGAACGAGATCGTCGAACGGGAAAGCCTGGAGCGCGACTACAACATCTACGTTTTTCATGGCACCGACGGCGACGACTGGGACACCACCGGCAAGAAGACCATCCCCGAACTGAAACGCATGCTGCGCTACGCCAGTCGGGTCGGTATCACCATCGCCGAACATGCCTACACCGAGGCCGGCAACACCGAAGTCGACAAGTACCTGCACAAATCGGGCCTGCTCAAGGACGCGAAAAACCTGCTGCGCAAGGACACCCTGAGCGAAAACAGCGACGAGGCACGCATCATCGAGGGGATCAAGAAGTTGATTTCGGAGTGACGAGTGACGAGTGACGAGTGACGAGGGACGAGGGACGAGGGACGAGGGACGAGGGACGAGGGACGAGGGACGAGGGACGAGGGACGAGGGACGAGGGACGAGGGACGAGGGACGAGAAAAGACTGGCCTGAACGCCGAACGAACCCAAGCGGAAAGGAATCCGGAGCGAGGAGTTTTTTGTCAAATCAAGGAAGCCGAGCGAAGGCGCCGGAGGCGTAGCAGAAGCTGCGTCGACGCAGACTGTGCACCGGCATACAACTCGTGCAGAAAGGTGACAGAAACGAGGATTTTTCCACGAGGTCAAGGCGTCGAGCACGGGTCAAGGAGGCGTAGCCAAAACTACGTCGACGCAGACCGCGCGCAGACAACGCAGAGATCGTGGAAAAAGACCGTTTCCCGGTAGCAATGGAACTGATTGACCAGCACACCAAACGAATCATGGAAGGCTGCAAGGAGCGGGCGCGCGACGCCGGCCTCTCTTTCAGCGACGAGACGCTGGAATACATCGTCTCCAACCGGGACCTGCTCGAGCTGACGCCGAAGAACATGATCCCGACCATGTACGACTACTGGGTGCATGACGTCGAGGTTATGCGGGAGCGGGGGCGTTACGAACTCTACCCGGACAACCCCTTCGAGACGGTCATCAACACCCGGCCGGCCATCTCCTTCTACAACGACAACAATCCGGACTGGCTGAACGTGATGATCTTCTACCACGTTCTGGCCCATATCGATTTTTTCCAGAACAATCTCTATTTCCGCCACACCTGGGATTTCGATTTCACCGCCCAGGCCCTGGCCGACAAACGGCTGATCGCCCAGCTGCGGTCGCGTTACGGCCGCTGGGTCGACTATGTGATCGAATTTTCGCTCAGCATCGACAATCTGGTCGACTATCACGGCCTGCTCGGCGACCTGCACCGCCCCCGCCAGATCAAGGCCAGCAGCCGGATCGATTACTATTTCGACATCTTTCTGCAACAGATACGCAAGGTTCGAACCCGGGAATATCTCGATGAGATCGACCGCTACAACGCCTGCGTCCGGGAAGCGGGCGAGCTGTGCGAACAGGCCTTCTTCGCCGACACGGTCAAGAAATATCCCGAATTCGAAGCCCTCTACCAGAAGCATGTCGCCAGTCGTCCGAAACGTGACGACGACCTGATGCTCTTTTTGCTGGAGCATTCCGAATTCCTCAACCGCGAAGAGAACAAGTGGATGCAGTCGGTCCTGCACGTGGTACGCAACACCAGCCTCTATTTCCAGCCGCAGATCCGCACCAAGATCATGAACGAGGGCTGGGCCAGCTACTGGCACGAGGAGCTCTTCCTCACCGACGACCGGATCCGCGGTCACGAAATCAATTTCGCCCGGGTCAACGCCTTCGTCACCGCCCTGCCGCGGGTCGGCCTGAATCCCTATGCCATCGGCCTGCGCCTCTTCCGCCACATCGAGGAGAAGGCCGACCGCGGCCAGCTCGACTGGGACTACCAGAAACTGCGCGACCGGCACCAGCGGGCCGGCTTCGACCGCAATACCGGCCGGGGGAAGGAGACCATCTTCCTGGTGCGGGAGAACCTGTCCGACTTCCTCTTCATCAACCAGTTCGTCGACCAGGACTTCATCGACCGTTACCGGCTTTTCGTCAGCGAAAAGCGGCTCAACGAGGAGCGGATGGTCTGGGAATACCGGGTCGGCAGCCGGCGGGCCGAAGACTACCGCCGCATGCTGCTCGACAGCCTCTACCATCCACCCCGCATCCGCATCGACGCCAGCAGCAGCGACAATGGAACCCTGAAACTGGTACACGTCTTCGAGGGACGGCCGCTGGTGCAGGAGTACATCCACGGAACCATGATCGGGATCGAATATCTCTGGGGCGGGCCGGTCGAACTCGAAACCCACGAAATGGCGCCGGCTCCGCCGTCCCGCTCAGGGGAACCTGCCGAACCGAAGTGGATCCGAGTCCGCTACCGGATGCAGCAGCGTCAACTCAAGCGGGAAGAACTGGACGCGGCATGAAAAAGATCGACCAGGCCCTGACCAACATCGACCGCTCCCTGCGGCGGCAGAAGAAGCCGCAGACCATCCGCTTCGAGCAGTACCTCGAGCACCTCAGCCGCAATCCGGCCCTGGTCCTGCGTAACGTCTTCCAGGTCTTTTCCGACCTGATCCAGACCTGCATCGAGGCCGGCACGGACGAATACGAGGGGGACCCGGAGTCGATCCACTACATGGCCTACGACTGCAGCCGCCTCTTCGTCGAGGACACCGACCGCCCCTTCTTCGCCGACCGGCTCTTCGCCAACCGGCTGGTCGCCCTGGCCGGCACCCTGCAGCGCAGCGCCCAGCAGAACAAGATCTACATCTTCGAAGGGCCGCACGGCAGCGGAAAGAGCACCTTTCTCAACAACCTGCTGAAAAAGTTCGAGGAATACGCCAACAGCCCGGAAGGCTGCCGCTACGAGGCGGTGTGGCGGCTCGACAAGGAGGTGCTCATCCGTTTCGACGAACGGGAAACCAGTCTGCTGATCAACCGGCTGTCGCAAATGCTGGACAAGACGGCCAGCCTGCAGGACGACATCATCCAGGCGCAGAAAAACGCCTACGAATCGGCCCACATCGTGGAAGTTCCCTGCCCCAGCCATGACAGTCCGATTCTCATCGTGCCCAAGGAGCTGCGCCGCTCCTTCATCGACGACCTGTTCGCCAACACCAAGCACAAGTACGAGATCTTCACCGAAAAAGAATACGAGTGGGTATTCAGGGACCAGGCCTGCACCATCTGCACTTCCCTCTACGAGGCCCTGCTCGACAAGCTCGGCAGTCCGGCCGAAGTACTGAAGATGCTGCATGCCCGCCCCTTCCGCTTCAACCGACGGCTCGGTGAGGGGATCAGCGTCTTCAGCCCCGGCGATGCCCCGGCCAAGGAGAGCATCCTGACCAACCCCATCCTGCAGTCGCGCATCGACGACATCCTGCGGGACAGCAACCGGGTGCGCTACATCTATTCGCGGTTCGCCAGGACCAACAACGGCATCTACGCCCTGATGGACATCAAGTCGCACAACAAGGACCGCTTCTTCGAGCTGCACAACATCATCAGCGAGGGCGTGCACAAGGTCGAGGATATCGAGGAGAACGTCAACTCCATGTTCATCGCCCTGCTCAACCCGGAGGACCGGGACAACATCGAAAATTTCCAGTCCTTCACCGACCGCACCGAAACCATCAAGATCCCCTACGTGCTCGATCTGAAGACTGAGGTCGAGATTTACCGGCACCATTTCGGCAAACATATCGAAGAGGCCTTCCTGCCGCGGGTGCTGCACAACTTCGCCCGGGTGATCATCGCCTCGCGGCTCAACCCAACCTCACAGGCGATGCTCGACTGGATCGAGGATCCGAAGAAATACGCCCTGTACTGCGACGAAAACCTGCTGCTGCTGAAGATGGAGATATTCACCGGCCACATCCCCGAATGGCTGACCAGCGAAGACCGCAAGCGGCTCACCGCCAAGCGCCGGCGCAAGATCATTGCCGAATCGGAAACCGAAGGCTTCAAGGGTGTTTCCGGCCGCGACTCGATCCGCATCTTCAACGACCTCTTCTCCACCATGTCGCGCAAGGATCAGCTGATCGACATGACCACGGTGGTCCGCTTCTTCTCCAGAACCCACCCGGAGCTGAAGAAGCAGCTCCCCGAGGGCTTCATGGATTCGCTGCTGCGCATGTACGACTACACGGTACTGCAGGAAGTGCGCGAATCCCTCTACTACTACAACGAGGAACAGATCTCCAACGACATCCAGAACTACCTGTTCGCCCTCAATTACGATCTCGGCAGCAAGGTCACCAACCGCTTCAACGGCCAGAAGGTCGAAGTGACCGAGGAGTTCCTCTCCACCATCGAAAACCGCCTGCTCGGCGCCGGGGCGTCCAGCGAACAGCGCCAGGCCTTCCGCCTGGAAACGCAGAAGGAATACACCGCCCGCACCCTGACCCAGGAGATCATGGTCGAGGGGCACCCCCTGACCGAAACCGAGCTGTACCGGCGCCTCTACGAACGCTATGTTGACAGCCTCAAGGAGAAAGCCCTCGATCCCTTCCTCGAGAACGAAAACTTCCGCCGCGCTATCAAGGATTACGAGCGCGAGGAATTCAGGACCTACGACCGCAAGATCCGCGAGGACGTCAGCTACCTGATCCAGAACCTCTGCGAGCGACACAACTACTCGAAGAAGGGCGCCAAAGAAGTCTGCATCTACGTCATCGACAACAACCTGACCGGCAAGTTCAGCTGAGCTCCCCCTTTCGTCCCCTTTCATGAAAGGAGAGGCTGGTGTATCCTGTCGGTCGCGGCCGCCCGGCCGCCGTCTTGCCGGCAGGGAGGGGAACCGAAGATGGACGAGACCGCAACCCACAGCGTCGATTTCGACACCCGGGTGCTGACCAGGTTCATCTATGCCTTCAACATCTCCCGCCAGCACACCCTCTCCTACCCCGACGACCATCCCCTGGTACGCAAATCGGCCCTGGCCATGGTCGATCTTCTGGCCAACCTGCTCGAGTTCCGTCCCAGGCTGACCCTCGGCATCGCCCGCGACAGCATCCTGGTGCACGGCTCGGTGCTGGACGAAAAGAATCCGGTCTTCCGCAAGCTGGCGAGCGAACTGTTCGACCTGGGCATCGCCGCCATCACCTTCGAAACCGGACTGACCAGCGACGAACTGCTCCGCTTTCAGCGGCTGGCGGTCAGCCGGCCCGAAGAACTGGCTGACAGGGGCGGCCTGGCCGCGGCCTGCCGCGATCTCGACCTGCGGCACATCGACATCTCCGGCATCGACTACAGCGCCTTCAGCATCTGCGAAGAGGCGGAGATCGGCGCCGCCGACGCCGAACTCGAGGAGGAAAGGGCCGGATCCCTCTGGGACCTCTTCGTCGGCGGACTGGTGGAGGGCACACTCGACCCGCAGGGCGAGAAGACCGCCGCCCGGGTGGTCGATCCGAAACTGGTCGCCAAGTACCTGAACCGGCGCCGGGACGGAGGGCGGGCGGAAGAAACCCTGGCCAGCTACGAAGAGACCATCACCAGCTTTCTGCGCGAACTCGACCGGGAAGGGCGCTGCCAGTCCTACCGAACGGAATCGATGGAAAAACTGGGCAACTTCGTCAGCAGCCTCAGCCCCGATCTGCGCCGCCAGTTTCTCGCCAGCACCTTCAACACCCTGGCCGCCAGGGAGGACATAGCCGAGGACGTCATCGCCCATCTCTCCAACGACGCCCTGTTCCAGGCTCTGGAGGACGTCAACCAGCAGCGGCTGACCATTCCCCCAACCATCATGAACCTGCTCGGCAAGCTGTCGCAGCACGCCGAACAGCCGCCTCCCGAAACCGGGGAGCAGATCCTTTCCAGCGCCGAACTCGGCCGGCACCTGCGCTCCCTGTTCAGGGAAGACGACCCCGACCGCTACGTCCCCGGCACCTACCAGCACCTGCTGCACAGCATCGTCTCCCTGGAAGAGATCCCCCCCCTCGAGACCCGGGAAAGCGTCGAGATCCGCGAACAGCTGGCGAACGAGCAGGTCGAAACCAAGGTCTGCAGCATCCTGCTCGACCTGCTGCGACAAGAGAGCGAACACGAGGGCCGCGACAGGCTGCTCACCGAACTGATCGAACTGATCTACTACTTCGTCGAACTCGGCCAGTTCGACGTGTTGCTCGATCTGCACCAGCGGCTGACGCGGGCAACCCGGGATGGTCTGTCGGAAGAGGTGGTCCGCGTCCTCGGCGAACGGGAACTGCTCGACCACATCCTCGAAGTGCTCAGCGTCTGGGACAAGGAACGTTTCGCCGGCATCGAGGAGCTGATCCGCCAGATCGGCCCTCCCTTCATCGAACCGATGCTCGACCGGCTGGCGGTGGAAAAACGGCGCGCCCTGCGCCGCTTCCTGATCGACCGCCTGCTCGAGATGGGCGACGCCATCCGCGAACCGGTGCTGGCCCGGCTGCGCGACAGCCGCTGGTTCGTCGTACGCAACATGCTGGTCATCCTGCAGCGGCTGGCCGATCCGGTCGCCCTCTACGCCATCCGCGCCCTGCGCCGTCACCCCCATCCGAAAGTGCGGCTCGAGGTCTTCAAGGCGCTGCGCCAGTTCGACGACGCCGAGGCCGACCTGATCCTGGCCGACGAACTGGCCGGGGACGACCCCGGCCGTCGCCGCTGGGCCATGGAACAGGTCCGCCGTCCCCTGGCGGAACCGCTGCGCGATGCCCTGATCGCCCTGATGGAAAAACCCGACTACAGCCGGGAGATGCTCGAACTGAAGCACCGGGCGGTCACCGAACTGGCCGCCCTCGGCGATCCGGCCGCCCTGCCGGTGCTGGAAAAGGTTCTCAACGACAAGAGCCTGCTGCACCTGCAGGGTCTGGCCAAACTCAAGCTGGCCATCGTCGAATCACTGGAGCGCTATCCGTTCAGAAAGGTACAGGACCTGCTCGAGCTTCTGGCCGCCAATGGCGGGCGGCTGGGCGATGCCGCCCAGAAAATCCTGCTGGCCCGGCAGGACCGGCAGGCCGAAAAGATGCGCAGGCTGCGCCGGAGGCGGCCATGAACCGGGAACGCCACCCGGCCCGGACCTTCTGCCGGCACCTGGCCACCGCCCTGGCCACCGCCGGCCTCTACGGCGTCGAACACGCCCAGGTAAAAAGGCTGTGCGAACTGGCGGCCGCCGCCGTCACCGGCACAAAAGACGCCGGCCTGTCCCTCCTCTTCATCGAGGACGAGCTGGTGGCCGACGGGCGCTCGCTCGGGCGCGGCATGTACATCGACCGGCTGGCCCGGCAACTGCGCCGCTTCGGCATCAGCCACCTGAAACTGCTGCCCGGACTCGATGGCGAAGAACTGCGCCAGTTCATCCGCCAGCTGAGCGAAGCCGCCGCCGATGCGCGCATCCGCGCCTCGGCCAACCTGCGTCTCGGCCGGGTCGAGATCCGTTACAGTGACGGCAAAAGCCGCCCTGACGCCGGCGGCGAAATCGACGAGAGCAACTTCACCGTAGAGGACCTGCCCGAGGTGGCGGGGGTCGAGGAGATCCCGGAAGAGGAGCTGGCCCGCTTCGCCGAAATCTGCGAGACGGTCCGCAAGAAAAGACATCTGCACGTGGTGGGGATTTCGGAAATCGTCGCCCGTTTCGTCGCCGCCTTCACCAGCGAGGCCGGCTCCTTCTTCGCCCTGGCCCCGCTGCGCGAACTCGACGAATACACCTTCACCCACTCGATCAACGTCTGCACCCTGAACATCGCCCAGGCCATGGCCCTCGGCATCAGCGGCCAGATGCTGCACGACATCGGCGTGGCCGCCCTGCTGCACGACATGGGAAAGCTCTTCGTCCCCGAGGAGATCCTGACCAAGAAAGGGCAGCTCGACGAACGGGAATGGGAGCTGGTCCGGCAGCATCCGGTCAGGGGCGCCCGCTACCTGCTGGAGACCCCGGGAGTGCCGCGGCTGGCGGTGATCGTTGCCTACGAACACCACATCCAGTACGACCGGCAGGGCTACCCGCAGGTCCCCGCCGGCTGGAAGCAGAACATCTGCAGCCAGCTGACCACCATCTCCGACGTCTTCGACGCCCTGCGCACCGAGCGGGCCTATCGCGGCTCGATGCAGGTTCACCATATCTCGCAGATCCTGCTGCAGAACGCCGGCAGCAAGCTCAACCCCCAACTCACCCACAACTTCCTGCGCGTGCTCGAGCGGGTCACCTCGGCCGCCAGGTGATGCCTTCCGGCGGGGCGGCGGCTGGCAGGCCCGTTCCGTACTGCTATAGTTGAAGCATGGACCGCATCCGCTACGACTCCATCGGGCCGGCCAGGGTAATGCACCTGTACGATCCGTCGATTCCGTTTCACGCCTGGCTGGTCATCGACAACACCGCCCGCGGCCCGGCGCTCGGCGGCGTGCGCATCACCCCCGAGGTGACGCCGGAGGAAGTGGCGCGGCTGGCCCGCACCATGACCTTCAAGAGCGCCATCGCCGACCTGCCCCTCGGCGGCGGCAAGGCGGGCATCGTCTTCGACTCCCGCGATCCGGACACGGAAACGGTAGTGCGCCGGTTCGCCCGGCTGATCGCCGATATCGGCGACTACATCCCGGCCCCCGACATGGGCAGCGACGAAACCAGCATGACCTGGATCCGCCAGGAAACCGGCCGCGCCGTCGGTCTTCCCGCCGACCTGGGCGGACTGCCGCTGGATCAGCTCGGCGCCACCGGCTTCGGTCTCGCCGTCTGTGCCGAAACCGTCTGCCGCCATCTCGACATGCCGCTGGCCGGCGCGCGGGTCGCTGTCCAGGGGTTCGGCAATGTCGGCAGCGCCGCCGCCCGCTTCCTCACCCAAAAAGGAGCCGTTCTGGTGGCCCTGAGCGACCGCCAGGGCACCGCCTGGAACCCGCAGGGCCTCGATCTGGACGCCGCCCTGGCGGCACGGGCATCCGGCGACGACCCGGTAGCGGCCGCCGGCGGCAGCCTGCTGGAACGGGACGCCATCTTCGGCGTCGACTGCGACATTCTGCTGCCGGCGGCGACCGCCGATGTCATCCGCGAAGACAATCAGCAACAGATCCGGGCGCGCATGGTGCTGGAGGGCGCCAACATCCCCGCCACCCTGCAGGCGGAAAAGGCGCTCGCCGGGCGGGGCGTGCTGGTCGTTCCCGACGTCATCGCCAACGCCGGCGGTCTGATCATGGCCGAGGCGGAACACCGGGGAGCGGACAAGGACGAGGCGTTCCGCCGCATCGAGGAAAAACTGCTAAGCAACACGGAAAGAATTCTGGTCCAGTCACAACAGGAAGGAAGGCTGCCCCGGCAGACCGCCGAGCGGATCGCCCGGCAGCGCGTCCTGCAGGCGATGGGCAACGGTGGCCGGCCCAGAGCCGTTCAGCGGCTCTCGACCAGCAGCAGCTCCGGGTCCTCCAGAAACTGACCGACCCGGACCAGGAACCGGGTCGCTTCGGCGCCGTCGACCACGCGGTGATCAAAGGTCAGCGACATCGGCAGGATCCGCCGGGGCAGGATCTCGCCGTCGACCACCCAGGGTTTTTCCGCAATGCCGCCGAAGCCGAGAATCCCGACGTTGGGATGATTGATCACCGGAGTAGCAAAACTGCCACCGAAAGCGCCGAAATTGGTCAGGGTGAAACTGCTTCCCCGCAGCTGCTCCCGGGTGATCTGCCGGGTCTCTGCCAGTTGCGCCAGCTGCTGCAGTTCGTTTGCCAACTCGGCCACACTCTTGCGGCCGACATCCCGCACCACCGGAACCAGAAGCCCTTCACTGGTGTCGACCGCCACCCCGAGATGACAATCCGCCAGCAGTTCGATCTCGCCGGCCGCTTCATCGACCCGGGCATTGAGTAGCGGAAATTCAACCAGGGCATGCTGAACCGCCTTCATGAAAAACGGCAGAAAGGTCAGTTTGATGCCGCGCCCGGCCAGATGTTCCGCCAGCCGCGCCTTCATCCCCCAGAGACGGGTCACGTCGACCTCTGCCATACTGGTCACGAAGGCGGTACGGCGCTGGGCCTCGAGCAGATGCTCGGCGATGCTGCGTCGCAATCCCGTCAGGGGAATTCGCCGTACCACCCGGTCGCCGCCCCCACAGACACCAGCTTCGCCGGAATTCCGGCCAGCGGTGGCCCGCACATCCGCCTCGACGATACTGCCCTGCGGGCCGCTTCCGGTCAGGGTCTGCAGGTCGACTTCCAGCTCGCGGGCCAGTCGGCGCACCCGGGGCATGGCCCTGGTTCCCGGCGCTGGCGGCCCGGCCGCTCCGGGTTCGGCGGCCGGTGACGCGGGAACGGCAGGCGCTTCAGGCAGCACGCCGACAATGCCGGCGGCAGGCCTGGGCGCCGCCATCCCGGACGCCGCGGCCTCGCCTTCCATTTCGATGACCAGCAGAACCCGGCCGACGGCGACCTTCTCCCCTTCGGCGCAGCGGATCTCGCGAACGATGCCGGCGCGCGGCGAAGGCACCTCCACCAGCGCCTTGTCGGTTTCGACTTCGAACACCGTCTGGTGCTCATCGACCCGATCGCCGACGCTGACGTGCAGGGCCCTGATTTCGGCCTCGGTTACCCCTTCGCCCAGATCGGGGAGCACGAATTCGAATCGGCGGTCAGTCAAAGGCCAGCACCTCCTCGACGGCCGCCGCGATCTGCTTCGCCGTCGGCAGGTTGTAGTCCTCAAGCAGCGGCAGGGGGAGCACCACGTCACAGCCGGTGACCCGTCTGACCGGCGCCTTGAGAAACCAGATTCCCTCTTCGGCGACGGTGGCGGCGATCTCCGCCCCGAAACCGGCGGTCTGCGACGCCTCGTGTACCACCACCAGCCGGCCGGTCTTTTCCACCGAGGCCAGAATCGTTTCGCTGTCGAAGGGGACCAGGGTCATCAGATCGATGACCTCGGCGTCGAATCCTTCCGCGGCGCGCAGGGCCTTTTCCAGCATGCTCCCCCAGGCGACCAGCGTCACCTCCCCGCCGGCCCGGGCAATGCGCGCCCGCCCCAGCTCCACCGGAATATCCCCGGCGGGAACCTCCTCGCGCAGCAGGCGGTAGAGCCGGGTCGGCTCGAGAAAGATGACCGGATCGGGGTCCCTGATCGCCGCCTGCAGCAGGGCCTTGGCGTAGCGGGGCGTCGCGGGGACCACCACCTTCAGACCCGGCATGTGGCAGAACAGGGCCTCGCTGCTCTCTTCGTGCAGTTCCGGCGCCTTGATGCCGCCGCCGTAGGGTGTCCGGACCACCAGCGGGCAGTGCAGCTGTCCACGCGAACGGCTGCGCAGACGGGCGGCATGGCTGAAGAGCTGCTCCATGGCGCCGTAGATAAAACCGAGAAACTGGATTTCGGCCACCGGTTTCAGCCCGTAGGCGGCCATGCCGATCGCCACGCCGACAATCGCCGACTCGGACAGGGGCGTATCGATGACCCTCTCCCCGCCGAAACGCTCGAACAGGCCGTCGGTCACCCGGAACACCCCGCCGTCACGACCGACATCCTCGCCGAGAACCAGCACGTCGGCGTCCCGCTCCATCTCTTCGCGCAGAGCCAGGTTGATGGCCTCGACCATGTTCATTTCAGCCATGCTTCAGCTCCCGCAGCTGGCGCCGCTGCCTCGGGGTCAGCTCGGCGTAGGTGTAGCGGAAGACATCCTCGACCGTGGCCGGCGGCGTCGCTTCCTCCCGCGCCACCGCCCGGTCGAGACGCCGGCGGATCTCCTCCTCCGCCTCGACCTGCAGCCGGTCGTTCCACAACCCGCGCCGCTGCAGCAGCCGCCGCAGGCGCAGCAGGGGGTCACGCCGCTGCCAGCGCTGCACCTCCTCCGGATCGCGGTAGCGCCGGGCGTCGTCGGCGGTGGTGTGGTCGGCCAGGCGGTAGGTCTCGCACTCGATCAGGCTCGGCCCCTCGCCCTGACGGGCCCGTTCCAGGGCCTGACGCGTCGCCTGGAAGACGGCCAGCACGTCGTTGCCGTCGACCTGGATGCCGGGAATGCCGTAGGCGATCGCCTTCTGCGCCAGGGTCGTCGCCGCCGTCTGGCGGCGGCGCGGCACGGAAATGGCCCACTGGTTGTTCTGGATGATGAAGACCACCGGCGCCTGAAAGACGCCTGCCATGTTCAGGCCCTCGTGGAAATCGCCCTTGGAGGTGCCACCGTCGCCGAAATAGCAGGCGACGGCGATGCCGTCCCCCCGGCAGCGTGCCGCCATGGCGGCGCCGACGGCGTGCGGGATGTGGGTACCGACGGCGATGCAGATGGGAAAGATGTGGAGATTCTCGGGACAGAGCAGTCCGCGCTCATCCCCGTTCCAGTACTGGTAGATTTCCGACAGGGGATAGCCGAGAGTGAGGAACACCCCCAGTTCGCGAAAGGCGGGGAAGAACCAGTCGCCCGGGTGCAGGGCGAAAGCGCTGCCGACCTGGGAAGCCTCCTGTCCCAGCACCGAGGGGTAGGTCCCCAGCCGCCCTTCCCGCTGCAGATGCAGGGCGCGCTGGTCGAAAAGGCGGGTCAACAGCATGAGCCGGTACATGCGGACTAGGTCGTCATCGTCCAGGTCCGGCATCAGCCGCTCATCCACCTGCCCCTGCTCATCCAGAATCTCGAGGCGGGAAACGGCAAAGGAGGCAATGGTTTTCTTCGGCATCCTTCCGCCTTCCCAGGCCCGGCAGCGACGCCGGCAGGGCGCAGTGCGAACCTGCTTCCAGTTTACCTTGGGGGTCTGGGACGGTCAAACGGCGGCCGGCGCCATGGCGCCTCAGTTCGGGTCGGCTCCCCAGTGCCGGAAGGGATGCCGGCTCAGCCAGGCGTTGCTGTAGCGGTGATCGTCGGTCACCTCCTCGCCGATCCAGGGGGGCAGGGTCACCGGCTGCCGCGGGTCGGCCAGTTCGATCTCGGCCAGCACCAGGCCGGCGTTCTCGCCGAGAAACTCGTCGACCTCCCACAGCAGGCCGGCATGCTCGATCCGGTAGCGGATCTTCTCGATCTGCGGCCGCAGGCAGAGATGCTCGAGCATGCTGGCCGCCTCGGCGGCGGGAATGGCATATTCGAATTCGGGCCGCACACTGCCGACGGATGCCCCCTTGATGGTCAGCCAGCCCCGGTCGCCAACCAGCCTCACCCGCACCGTCCGCTCGGGATCGACGCTCAGATACCCCTGGCGCAGGCGGACACCTTCGTCCCGGCCGCGCCAGGAATCGTCCCGCACCAGGAACTTGCGCTCGATTTCATAACGCATCCCCTCCTCCGTCCGCTTCTCCATGCCGAACACCTCCCTGTGTCGTGCCCACCGACAGGAAAGTCTACTGCAAAACCGTGCCGCCGGCCAGCCGCCCCTTTACACCCTCGCCGTCGCCCCCTATACTCACTGAGTTGAACAGCAACTCACAAAGGAGCCCCATGGACAGCGTCCGCACCAACCGCCTGGCCCGCATCAGCGCCCGGCTGCGCGATTTCGACAAGGAAAACCTCGAGGACATCCTGCACCTGGTACTCGACGCCACCACCCTCATCACCCGCCAGAGCCGGGTGCGCATCTACCTCGAAGACCTGACCGCCGGCCGCCTGACCTGCGCCGCCGCCACCGGCCCCCACATCGAAAGCCTGCGCCAGCGCAGCTTTCCCCTGAACAGCGGCGATTTCCTCGTTTCGCAGGTCTATCTCAACCAGGAGCCGGTCCAGGTGCTCGAACCGGACCGCTTTCCGAGCCGCACCGCCCGCAGCCTGGCCGGCGAATTCGGCATCCAGGCCACCTGCCAGCTGCCCATCGTCCACCAGGGACGCGCCGTCGGCGTCCTCTGTCTCGACAGCAGCCGGCGCCGGCAACTGCCCGGCGACGAGGAGATCGAGACCCTGCGCCAGTTTCTCGACGACGCCGCAGGCGTCATCGATCAGGCCCGCAAGTACCACCAGCAGATTCTGCTGGCCCGCGAAATCGACGCCGCCAAGAGCCAGCAGGCCGCCTTCTTCATGGTCCGCTCGGCGGTGCGCCTGATCGACAAGCTGACCCTGGCCTCGGTCCTGGTGCCCCGGCCCGCCAACCCCGAGGGGAGCTACCTGGAGATCCTCGCCTCCTACTCCCCCGACAAGGAGATCAAGCGCCGCTACGAAGCCGAACGGCAGATCGAGCTGGGCGCCGGCCACTCCCTGCTGTCGCGCTACATCAGCCGCGACGGCACCATCAGCGACGACCGGCTGCTGCACCCGATCTACATCGAGGACCTGCCGCGGCAGGAGCTGCAGAAGCGCTACCTGACCGAGCAGATGGGCCTGCAGTCCCTCTACGTCGTTCCCCGCTACGATCCCCGGACCCGGCGGGTGCGCTGCCTGGTCAACTACTACACCTCCGAGGCCTACCGCTTCAGCCCCTTCGAGCAGGGGCTGCTCGAGGCCCATGCCGAAATGGCCGAGCGGGTCATCCAGGAGATCGGCGGCGAACACATGGAGATCCAGGTGCTCGCCGAGATCAACACCCTGCTGCAGGAAAGCTTCTCCGGGCTGCAGCCCTTCCTGGCGCGGGTACTGTCCAAGGCAGCCGAACTGATCGGCGCCGATACCGGCAGCATTGCCCTGGTGCGGGAACAGGAAGGCGAACGCTGGCTGGTGGTGGAGGAAAAGGACGGCAGCCTGACCGGGGCGAAGATCAAGGAATGGCTGAAGCGGGACATCCCCCCGATTCGCGTCGGCGCCGAGGACCTGCCGCCGGAGGAACGCAGCCTCACCGGCCTGGCGGCGGCCACCGGCCAGGCGCAGCTGATCGGCGACACCACCGAGGAGAAGGGCAGCCGCGGCTTCTACCGCATGATCACCCCCGACATCCGCAGCGAACTGGCCGTGCCGGTCCTCTACGAAGACCGGGTGCTGGCGGTCATCTGTCTCGACTCGCTGCGCCCCCACTACTTCACCGACGAACACCAGCGGATTCTGCAGATCATCCAGCGCATGATCTCGCGCCACATCTTTGATCTGCTGCGTATCGAACAGCTGACCACCGAGGTGGAGCAGCTGCGCTCGGATGTCGGCTACCGCGATCCGAGCGTCAGCTCCTACCGTCTCGGCAACATCATCGGCAACGCCCCGCGCGCCCGGGAAATCGTCCACTTCATCCAGCAGGTCACGCCGCCCATCTTCAACCGCATGGCCCTCTGGCACCAGCGCAACCTCGAGGAAGCCACCCTCGGCCTGCCGTCGATCCTCATCACCGGCGAAACCGGCAGCGGCAAGGAATTCATCTTCAACAACATCTTCTCGCGGCTCAACGAGATGTACCAGGCCCGCTTCGGCCCGAGAAAGGAACTGCCGGTCAAGAAGACCAACATCGCCGCCTACAGCGGCGAGCTGACCTACTCGGAACTCTTCGGCCACAAGAGAGGCGCCTTCACCGGCGCCCACACCGACCGCCAGGGCATCCTCGAAGAGGCCCACGGCGGCGTGGTCTTCCTCGACGAGATCGGCGACGCCGACCCCAAGACCCAGGTGCAGCTGCTGCGTTTTCTCGATAACGGCGGCTTCGTCCGCCTGGGCGAGAACCGCACCCGCTACGCCCGCGTCCTGCTGGTGGCCGCCACCAACAAGGACCTGGGCAGGCTGATCCGCGAGGGGCGCTTTCGCGAGGACCTCTACCACCGGCTGTCGGAACTGACCATCGAGGTGCCCTCCCTCAACCAGCGGCGCGAGGACATCCCCGACCTGGCGGTGCATTTCCTCGGCCGGCTCTACCGCATCTACCGCCGGCCCGGCGAGCCCGAACATCCGCCGCAGCTCACCGCCGCCGCCAAGGACCTGCTGGCCGCCCACCACTACAGCGGCAACATCCGCGAGCTGCGCAGCATCCTGGTCCGCGCCCTCTTCTTCCGCCGGGCCCACACCATCGACGAGGAAACGATCCGCACCGCCATCGGCCCGGCCGGCGCGACGTCCGGCTCCGCCGCCGACACCGGCTCCGCCGAGGAACTGACCCGCCGACTGGCCGGGGAAATCCTGCAGCGCATCCGCCAGGGCGAAGAGACCTTCTGGAGCGGCGTCTACCGGCCCTACAGCGAAAACCGCATCTCCCGCGACGTGGTGCGCAGCCTGATCGCGCAGGCGAAAAGCCAGGGCGCCACCAGCATGCCCCGACTTGCCGTCCTGCTTCGGGCCTGCGATCCCAAAAACGGCGATGCGGAAGAGAAAAAGGTCTTCTACCGCTTCAAGAACTTTCTCTACAAGACCATCCGTCTGACCTGAAAACCGTTTTCTCCCCCTTGACAGGCGGCTCAACACAAAATATAACCATATTGGTTATATTTTGTGTGCGAACGCACACCCCCAGACGTGACAACCGGTGCCGAACCGTGCGCGGATAGCGCTGTCGGCACATTTTCGATCCATCTAGACTGCGCGGCAACGGATCGACGATGTTGACAAAGGAGAGTCCCATGAAGCGTTTACTGATGATTCCGCTCTTTCTGCTCACCCTCGCCCAACCGGCCCTGGCCATGACCGAAACGGGCTTCGACAATATCCGGTTCGCCACCCTGATCGCCTGCAACGTGCTCGCGGCGCTGGCGATCTTCTTCTGCATGCTGGTGCTGGCGGCCGTCGCCGTCGACAAGCTCCGCGACCGGAAGCGGCAGCGGGCCGTGGTGCGGGTGCGCAGCGAAACGCCAAACCGGCGCCGCAACCAGGTGGCCGGCCACTAGCAGGGCGACGTTGTCTGACACAAAAAAGGGGTCCCGGTCGGGACCCCTTTTTTGTGTCGTCGTTACTTCCGTTTTTCAGCGCATCCGCACCACCTCGATCCGGTAGCCGTCCGGATCGGAAACAAAGTAGTAGCTGGCCGTCCCCTTCAGCCCCTTGAGCGGCGTCGGGTTCAGCCCCAGCTCCTGGTGCCTGCGGTGCGACGCCTCCAGATCCTCCACACTCACCGCCAGGTGCGAATAGCCGTTGCCGATGACATACGGCTGTTGCTGGTCGTAGTTGTAGGTCAGCTCCAGCTCGAAGCTCTCGCTCGGATCGACCAGGTAGCTGAGGGTGAAACCACCCTCGGGAAAATCCCGCTTGCGGGCCACCCGAAAACCGAAGGCTTCCTTGTAGAAACGCTCGCTCTTCTCCAGGTCCATCACCCGGATGCAGACATGGATCATGCGCCAGTTCATGCTCTTGCCTCCTCAGTCCTTGCCGACCACGCCCAGATCCGTCAGCTCGGGAAAATGCATGCGGATGATCTTGCGCGTCGCCTCGCGCCGATGCTGGGCGGCGAAACGCAGGCGGACATCCATTTCCCAGCAGAAATCGCAGAGCTGGTCCTTGGCGTTGTAGGTTTCCGCGCCGCAGATGTGGCAGTAGATCTTCTCTTCCATGGTCCTCTGCCCCCCAAAGATACACCGAAAAACCGACAGGTACAGCACAAAATACCCGCAATTCGCGCGATTATAATTGACGCATCTCAAAAAACTCTCAAAAGGATGACAAGATCCGACGAAAGCCGAAAACACGCACAAACCCGCCCCGCGACAGGAACCACCCCTTCTCCCCGGGCCCGCAGATATTTCGCCAGTTTCATTGACATTTTGCCATCAAACCCGTAGATTAAGCTCTGCACTTGGGATTGGTTATTGTATGTTGAGGGGAATACTGTTGATTATCAAACCATAACTTCAAAGGCCACCTGCGTCCGAGGCAACGTCCCGGACTTCAGGTGGCCTTTTGTGTTCTGGGGAATGTTCTGAATGAGGGGGCTCTGGCCAAAAGAGCAGTTGCGGCCAACGGATTCGCTAGCCGAGCAGAAGGTTTATGCGGCACTGAAAAAACAGCTGCCCAAAGACTGGACGGCCTGGCATTCCCTGCGTATTCGAACGGCCGACGGGCTGGAGGGAGAGGGTGATTTTGTCCTCGCCATCCCTCACCGTGGCTTCCTCGTGCTGGAAGTCAAAGGAGGGCACCTAGAGCAGCGCGATGGCCGCTGGTATCAGAACGGCCACCTTCTACCCAAAGGGCCACGTGAGCAGGGGCTAGGCTATGCCCGAAAGCTCCATACCCGCCTCAAAGAAGCCGGCCTGCTCTCGGTTCCTTTTGCCGTACTGAGCATCTTCCCCGACACCGCCTTCTCAAATCCGCCCAATCAGGATGACATCAGCGAGCTGCTGCTGGGTTCCCAGGATATCCCCTGGCTGATCGATTCGATTCAGTCCAAACTGGACAAGGCCTTCCCTGCCGGATTCCTCGTCCCGGACGGCAACTGGGCCGGGCAGCTTCACCGGCTGTGGGGTGAAAGCTGGGCGCCCAGGCTGAAACTGGGACACAAGGCCAGAATCAATGCGGAAGAACGGCTCAAGCTCGATGCCGAACAGCTTCGGCTGATCGACTGCCTGCTGGGCAATCGGCGCCTTCTGGTTGAGGGAGTCGCCGGCTCAGGAAAGACCCTGATCGCCCGCGAAGCGGCTCTGAAAATGGCCCAACAGGGCAAGCGGGTGCTCTATCTCTGCTTCACCGATGCCCTGGCGGAATGGTTACGACCGACCCTGAGCAATGCCGGTGTTGATGTCTTTACCGTGCCGCGCTATGCGGTTCACCTGCTGCAAAAAGCAAATCTGATCGACTCCCCACCCACAACGACAGAGTTCTGGTTCAATGTCTCTCTGCATGCCGCAGCCGACGCCCTTCCCGAAAAAGAGGATGCCCCCGAAGTCATCATCCTGGACGAAGCCCAGGACCTGACAGAAAACGACTGGGTGCTGGTCGAGGCGCTCGGGTTGGATCAGACCTGCTGGATCTTTTACGATCCGGCCCAGGCATTCTGGAACGACCGGTGTATCCCCGAATGGACGGCCCAGGGAGGGCGCTTCTGTCTCACTAGATGTTACCGCTGCCCTCCTGCCGTCATGGAATATTCCCGCAAGATACGTCAGCAGCCCTATGACGAGGAGAGACTGCAAAAAGGAATCAAGGATGGAACGATTGGTTTTATCACCTCAAAGGGGGAAACAACTGCACTAAAGGAACTCGAAAAGGAAATCACCAGATTACGCTCAGAGGGTTTCGCTCCAGAAGATATTGCGATTTTGTCACTGCGCGGACAAACCGCAAGCGACGGCATCGCCAGAGTTGACAGAATCGGCAACACACCCGTCGTACGCGCGGACGATCCGACCATGACGGAGAATATTGTTGCCGACACATTTCTACGGTTCAAAGGGCTTGAACGACCGGCGATCATTGTTACAGACCTGAGACTGGTCAAGGACCGCAAGGATGTGCGAATGCATATTGCCTTAACTCGGGCGACGGATGTGGTGAGGATTGTGGAAGTCAAAAAACTTAGACATACTCTTTGAAAACATTCACAAACACACTACATGGCTAGTTATTCGAACAACACCCCACTCACCATTGTTAAAAAATGATTACAAAATACTATACATGCAATTAAAAATATACTCATTATTTCTTGGTTATTTTTAAAGCTACCAAGCATGCTTTATTCACAAAAAAATTAAAGACATGGAATATAAAGAGATAAAAATTGATTTTCTATATGGTGAAAATTTTATAAGCTATGTTTGTCCATACGAAAAAATTGCTGCCATAAAAAGTACACCAGGGATATACAGTTGGCACATAAGAATTAAGAAAAAACATCAAATGCATCACCTGCTATCCCTATTCGGAAATATTTCAATCCAGGCAGAAGTAAAGTCTACACTTCGATTAAAATACCAAGGCGAACTAAAAAAACAAATAGGAAATATCAATACCAACTCATTAGATGACGTCACTTTATTCTCAGACTCTATTTTTAGCGTAAACTACCCTTTATATATAGGAATATCCACAAATTTAAACAAAAGGCTCACAACTCATAAACGTCAGTTTGAAAAACAGCTAGGGAAACTCAATCCAGATCTATCCACAGAAATACCCGCAGACTCTGATGTTGAATCAGAATATTTTGGCCTCAGACTAGCAAAAATCTGGCCCAAAAAATTGTCAACAGATTGCCTATTTGTTAAGTTCACTATTCCAAGGAAGTGCATTGACAACTGTATCAGCAGATCAATAAATTGCCACCAAGAGTGTATAAAAAAGGTAACTGAAGACCTTCTATATTGCGAAACATTCTTAAACACGATTTTCAATCCAGTATTTGGAAGGAGGTAATATGAAACTTGGAACATCTATTGAAAAAAAACTATTTCGGCTTTACGGAATTTTAGGTGAATTTACCGTTCTTCCAACATCTAAATGGAAAATATGTCACTTTAGTACTAAAGCGTCGGCAAACGATGCAAGTGACGGAGGAAACTCAAAGAGCCTTCTACAGGAACTTAAGCCAGTTAGAGAAAGGATATCTGCCGACAAAATAAAGGACATGTCCTCTCTCCTACAGAGAGATTTGAGTGATTTTAGAGTCGCCAACGACCTCATTCCCTATCTTCTAAGCAATCCAGTTGGTACTGGTTTTTTCCCCGGTATTTTGGTTGCACTCTCACCAAAGGGATTTTTGACAAACGGAAATGGAGGCAACATAAAATACCCAGAGAGAACAAACGAAGGGGAAAATGGTTTAAAATTGAACTACGGTGACTATTGGACTGTTGAACTTTTTGAAGATTCCAAAGGAAATAAGATTGCCCTAGGTCAGATAAGCATAGACAGCGACAATACAGATCTAATAGTACTTGACGGTCAACACAGGGCCAATGCCTTTCGATACCTAACTAACACCTTTGACGACGTTACTAGCCAAAAGTCAAGCGTATACAAACCTTTTTACAGCAATTGCCCAAAACCTCCGGAAAACTTCAAATCAGAACTGCCTGTTACATTAGTTTGGTTCGAGAGATGCGGAGAAGAAGAGGTGTCCCCTCTTACTATTTCAAGAAGACTTTTTGTTGATGTCAATACAAATGCAAAAAAAGTCAATGAAGCAAGAAACATATTACTTGACGATCACGATTTAAGTTCAATTTGCACATCGAGCTTTTATTCTCTGCTTTCGTCTAAATCATTTTCCAGCAAAGATCTTTCCTTACTGCAAAGCGGATTTGATTCTGATGGCGAAACTCTATCAAAAGTATATCTTTTTGATCCAGTGATTATCCATTATGCATGTTCAATGTTTGCCATTGGAAAAGACGAATTCAACATATTAACCCACAAAATAAGCAGGGATTCATATAAACAACAAAGCAACTTGAATAGGCTTGAAAAATTTTTTGACACCCTAGAGGAAAATGAAAAGCCAGATCTAAGCGAAAAATTCACCACATCAAACATACAAGATGCTCTAAACAAAACCATAAACAAAATTATTTACAATTTATTGTCAAAGTTTATTTTGTTTGAAAAACATATCAATGCAACCGAAGAGCTCAGAAAACATGTCTACAAAAGCTCTGCTGTCTTACAGGAAATATGGACTACAATATATTGTGGAGGAGAAGGGCTGTTTTCTAATTATATGTCTTTTGAGAAAGTTGGCGCAAACGCACCTGCCTCGGCTAAAACATACATAGACGGGATCAAAGAACTCGAAACAAAATTCATTGAGCTAAGAAAAGGGCTATTTCAAGAAGAAGTCCACAACTTAGTTGACAATGCTTATAATACTTTGACAACCAAAGCATCAATAACTGGAATGCTAATGGCCCTAAGCTATTTTTCTGAGAAAACCGGTTGGGGAAAAATAAAAACCGGGAACAAAGAAACAACGTCCGACAATCTTTTTGTGAATGCCCTAAACAAGCTTCCAGCTGAAAACTGGATTTTTATCTTAACAGACTTAAAAAAAGAAGCAATTGGCAGCGAGCTTAACCCTAAACTTTGGATACAGATGAGGAATCTATTTCTTAGGGTTGTTCAAAGCAATACAAAGAACAAATATTTTGATAACATTGATACCATTAGATACAGTCCAGACTTCATGGCGGTAAAACGTAAAGTCAAATCTAAAATAGATGGATTCAAGGCAACAAATCCAATGGAAGAACCTGGAGTAGATCTTGTAAAGACTTACATAAATGAATCGATCAATGAACTAAAGCGCACACTCCAAAAATGTGGCCTCAATCCGCTAAGTGATGATTTAATTGTAAAGGCCACAGAAAAAGCTTTTATCTCCGAGTCTGTCAAGAAAACAACTATCGAACAAAATGATAATGAAGACATCGACGAGGAAAACGACGACTAAGCCCATAAACGACCGCCAATAATCAACTCTTATTTATGACACGACAAGCACACTTTAGCCTGACCATATAAATCATCATTATCAATAGGCTCGGCGTTCGGCCTCAAAGGATTTATGGAACGCCGAGCCTTTATTTTTTCTAGTCTTTTACGGTGGTCCTCTTTGATTTGCTCAATCCTCTCGGGCCTTGACAGCTGCTCAAGCGATTCCCCCTCTGACCATGTAAAGGGCGAATCATGCTCTAGGGCGGTCTTTTCGTAGGACATGGCCTCTTCAAACGCTTCAGGATAGCGTTCAAGCAAACCTATCCACTCGATCTTTTGTTGATAAAAGCAAAAGGTGCAGCCACTTCTCGTTCGCCACTCATAATACGCGGGCAGACCTAAACCACTGACTTCCAAAATCTCATGCACCCCGGCCTTGTCGATGCCTTCCTCCTTAAAAGGCAATCTGATAATGAGGTTTTCATGCTTGGAATTGTAGGCCCCACGAAACTCTTCATCTGCCCTTATCGCCACATAGCTGTAGACCTTGTAGCCATCGTCTAGAAAAGGCTTTACCCATTGCTCAAAAGGCCTGAGCTTTAACTGCCTCGTACACCAGCGTGTCTGCGGCGAAGGGAGAAAATAATTGAACTGCTTCAGCCAATAATCAAAGTCCCGGTCGGGGTTCAGGTGCAAAATCGGTTTTCCCAACAGCCCCTCGAGGCGCCCCAAAAACTCGTAGACCTCGGGTAGCTCCTTTCCAGTGTCCGTAAAAAAATAGTCAATGTCCAACTCGGGGTAATTTTGCCGCATATATACAGCGAGAGCGGCGCTATCCTTCCCTCCGGAAATACCCAACACATGTTTCTCTTTCATGACGAACCAACTGCTTTCTTTTTCAGCAAAGATCTTGCCTCAATATATTTGGCTACAAATTCAGCAACTGCAGCCAATACGACATTTTCATCTTCATCCGCTGTCATTGCGGCATCGATCTTCGCAACGAGAGAATCAATCTTGGCCCTGTCCTCTTCTGAAACTTCGAAATCCTTTTGAAGAGGCTCGGGGCGGCCGTTCAGACCGACCATCACTGCCAATGATTGCCGCTTGTCTTTTCTCCCCTTGATCCGGGCAAAAGTCTCCATGCGGATAAACTGCTGCGCCAAAGCCACAATCTCAACTTTGGCACGGTCAATGTCAGCGTCAATCCAACTTCGTGGCGGCTTGTTAACAGCCAAACTAGCCAGCCCTTCAACGTCCGCTTCCGTTCCTTTAAACTTTGCTAGGCGCACAATAAAAGCTTCAAGCCGAAAATCCCCAGAAACATCTTTTATGTTTTCGGCTCTCTCCCTCAGATTTGCCAAGGTCTGGGGATAGAGATTGGGCACCTGCAACTCTGCGAGCATCAGGTCTCGAATCCGCGCAAGCTCTGTGGGATAGGCACTTAAGATTTCTTTCAATCCATTATGAATAAATTGGACAACCTCTTTTATGCCGTCTTCCTCAGCAGCGGAGATATTTTTTCCTAACAACCCTGGGATGTCATCGAACAGAAACTTGTTGGGATCGTTTGCCTTTTTGAACAAGTTCCTGATTCGTATGGCATCCTTCGAAAGCCGCATGGTCCTTTTGGCCCAAGGATGAACGCGGTCGTAAACAGCGATCAGCCCTCGCGCAACATCAATAGGCTCAAGATTTTCAAGGACATTGACGCTGTCCAAATCCCGCACAATGTCTGCCATCCCCGAAAGCAGTTTTTTGGACAGTTCCGACAAGTTCATATAACGAACCTGGATGGCCTGGGGATTTTTGGCCAGGATTTCAACATCGAGGTCCGTCAACCGGCTTTGAAAAATGCCCTCACGGTAAAAAGCGAGCTGACTTCTTCGGGTCAAAATATAGGCCACACCAAGAACCGGAAGCAGCCCGTCTTTGATGCCGTAAGGGGCATCTTTCCACAGATCAAAAACCTCATTCAGAGCGACAGATCGATTGGCGTTTGCTTTTAAATAGTCGTCTGCAGCCGTCCAGGCCGGCAAAAGGTGGCACTTGTCTCGAGCAGGTGTAGGGGGGTGAAAAACAGGAGGCTTGCCTTGGTAGAGCCCGCTTTCTTCAATGATTGACGCAAACAATCCCCCCTCAGCAGGGAAACCTTCGATCCCTAAACGTGGTTCACCTTCTTTGGTGACCATCAGCCGCAACAGATTGTTCTGGGCCGCAACAGCATTGCTCGAAGGTTTTATGCGGTTTAACAATTCGTTATGTATCCTGGGCGAAGCTTCAAACACCTCATCTGCGAGGTCGGACGCCAACACACTAAGCCCAGGGCGGCTGACCTCTTTTTTCCCAAAAGGGCCATACCAACATGCTTGGTCAAAGGCTTTATTCAGCTCGGCCTCGAGCTGAATCTGAGCCTCGGCCAAATTGGCCCTTATCTCTTTTCTAGCAACCGCATCACCTGAGAGCTCTGAGCTTTCCTCATAAACCTTCTTCAGCGCCAAGATCTCGGTAGCCAAGGCATTGATCGTCCAGGCCTGCTTGGAAACGCCTATAATCACAGGATAGTCATGTGGCTTGGCAGACACCTCGCCACAAAGGGCTTCCAACGTTTCTCTTGTTTCGTTCTCAGTAGCGACGAGAAGCACGAAACGCCCGAAAGCGCCTTTTTCCAATGGGCTGTCAATGCCCTTTGCCTTGAGCTGATTGGCGGGCAAAAGACTGACATCAAGCCACCTTAAAGCCCCTGTTTCATGGTAATGCCGCTTGGCCAATATCGGTTGAATACCAGCCAATTCTTTCAGTTCATCGAAATCAACCTCACCAATTTCGGAACGTGCACGGTTGATCGCCTCTTCGATATCAAAATCACTGCCGGCAAAAATTGCGTATGCCCCAAGGTGTTTCTTATAAATAACAAGAGACCATTTCCGAAGCTGTTCGAGAATGCGGTCGATTTCTGCCTCTGGCAGATCAAAGAAACAAGCCTTCAAAAGAGCGGGACTTGCCATCAATCCAGAGGTGCCCTTGAACATATCGATAAGGGCTATCGCCTTCAGGATCCGTGAATAATCACCCTTCGACACCTGCAGTTCACAACGGTCAACAGCCTCGGCTGCCAAGGCCCAGCGATGACCGTCGGGAGATGTCAAAATGGCCGACTCAAGGTTGTAGCGAAGGTAGTCCCAGAGCAGATCCGAGTCATACAGATCGTCCTCGGTAGCCCTCTCCAAAAAGTACCGAAACCCGGCAGGCTCTGCCGAGTTCAAGAAACCAAAAAGACTTCTTTGGTTTTGGCCAAACCGCCTGCGCGATATGGGGCCAAGCAAACAAGCCACGAGAGGATGCAGCGGCCAGCACGCCTCCAAAGTCTGGGCAAGACTTTCGGACACTCCCGGTCGGTTGCGGGCTATAATGTCAGCAACTTGTCTCGAAATCTCTTTGGTTGTCGACGTCTTTTGGGTTGATATGGCCCGGGACAACAGCTCTAACTGTTCTTCGCCAGCAACGTTGATGGGCAAATCGACAAACCGGCCCTGTATTTTCGACCACTCATCACGCATCTCTCGCGAGAGACGGTGGGCGTACTCACTGAAGGCTTGATGCAAAGCCCCAATGACTATCAGACGGTTATTGCTACGTGATGCTGTTTCTGCTAGCTGCTGAAAAAAATAGATGTCTTTATTTTGATTGGCCGCTGCTTCGAGAAATTTCCCCATCTCATCGATAAACACGATGAGTCCCCCACGGGTTGTCTTTTTCTCTTGGGCGATCTTGAAAAGCAACTCGATAATTTCACCGTCATTTAAATCCTGTTCCCCCGCAACTTTCCTCCCAAATTGATTTTTTATCGCCTCAAATATCACCCGTGCGGGATCATCACGGCGACCCACCACGGGCAAAACGTTCCATCCGTTTTTCTTGGGAGGGAGTGCCGCTAAAATTTCTTCCACATTCTCCTGGCCAACCGACGCCGCCACTGCCGCAACGGCCTGCGGCTTATTACTCAGCAAAGCCCCAAGCGCAACCAACAAACTCGACTTGCCACTCCCATAGGGACCTGTCCAGGTAAAAGCACACTGCCCCGTTTGCGAAACATGCCTCGCCATCCCAAGCAAGGCGTTGATTGAGGACTGGGGGCAAATAAAACCCTCCAAGGCTTCGGGCTTGCCAAGATCCATATCAATGCGAATGGCCCGCTGAAATCGTGGAGCAATCGAAACGATGCTCGCCAGGTTGCTTTTACCTTTGGTAGTCGTCATGGATATACCCCAGCCTCGTCGATTTCCCTCTTAGACCTCGTCCTGGATTTTTGATAATCGCTCGAATTCCAGAGGTCTCAGACCAACTTAAAACTCCATCCGAATAGATCTCAATTTTTGTCAACCTTTCCGCAAGGTCGTTTTCATCAAGAAGAAAGATGCGCCCTGGCGATCCAGGTTCGTAAGCAATGGCCTCAAAGGGGAGCTGGTTCAGATCCGCATAGCGAGACTCGGCCCAAAAATCAACCAGCGCATAGAGGAACACGCCATTACCCAACGTTGGCTTGCTTCCCCGCGCCAATCGAAACCCGTCCCGCTTGCCAGTCATCTTGATCAACCCAAGCTCGGCCAAAGGGCATTCCAGAGTGTCTTCAGGGGTGGTTTTGGCTGTCTCCGGCTTAGGAACGTAGCAACGCAATAAACACTCAACATCGCGCTTGACCGTAGCTGCGGAGACACGTCCCCATCCTTTCTCCTGTGCCAACTTCAAAAGAGCATCAACAAGGACGCTCCGCTCAAACTCTTCCGCGTGAAAATAATTGAACAGAAAGTGCCACGTCGTCTTACTGGAATGACGACAGAGTTGCCAATGAAGGACCCAAAGGGACGAGGGATTTTCCAAATAGGGATCGAGAGGGTCACCCAACGTATTTCCGAAGAGCCTTTCGCCCACCTCGCCAGGCAATAGCGTGCCGCTCGCATTTTCTTCAAGAACCCTTGTCGCCGTCGCCCAATGGCGCATGGATGCCACCATGTTTTTACCAACACCAAACCGAGCCACAGCATCATCCTCATTGAAGACGGACTTCTTTTCTTTTTTATTTCGACTAGTTACGACGGCATCGTAGGCTTTTTTCAGCCAACCATAGCGCAAAGGAAAGGTTTCATGCCCTGTAAAGTGGGGCCTATATTGGGTTGATAACAATTGTGTAACCGGCATATATTCCCTCCTGGAAACATGTTCCAGCTTGAAAATATCCTAACGCTTTTGTACTGTCAATTGTGTCTGGAAGGCCTTTCCAGGCGTACACCTCATTTGCGACAGAAAAAGTCACTACCATGAAAATTGGCAATTCGATTTATCTGGATTATCAAGCAACGACCCCGACAGACCCTAAGGTCTTAGCCGAGCTAACCCCCTACTATGCCGCTTCTTTTGGCAACCCACATTCGGCAGAGCACTGGTTCGGATGGCAAGCAGCAAAAGCCGTTGAAACTGCGAGACAGAGAATTGCTCAGCTTATTAACGCCGATAGCGACGAGATTGTTTTCACCTCGGGAGCAACAGAATCAAACAACCTCGCGCTCTTAGGCCTAGTCGAACATTACACTGGCCCTCGAAAAAAAATATTTATAAGCAGCATCGAACACAAAAGCATCTTGTCTATATGCCACAAATTAGAGAAAAAATTTTCGCTTGAAGTTGTAAAAATACCTGTTGACAACAACGGTTTTATAGACATTGAGTGGCTGAGCAACAATGCCAATGAAGATACATTTATTATCTCAATAATTGCTGTAAACAATGAAATTGGCACCGTACAAAACCTAGACGTAATCGGGAAAATTGCCAGAAAATCTGGTGCAATTTTTCATAGCGACGCTTCACAAGCTCCTCAAGCGATGGAGATTGACGTTCTACGAAGCGGTATCGATATCTTATCTCTCTCTTCTCATAAAATTTATGGCCCCAAAGGAATAGGAGCCATTTACATCAGCAGAGAATTACAAAAGCACATAGAACCAATTATTTATGGCGGGGGACAAGAAAACGGACTTAGGGGCGGAACCCTTCCTGCCCCCCTGTGCGTAGGGATGGGAATGGCCGCAAAACTCATCAAAGAACACTTCACATGTGAAAATCAGAGCATTGCCTCTCTTCGGAACCTGTTTTTTGAAATGCTCCAGGCCCGCATAAATGACATCAATCTAAACGGCCCCAGCTGGCCCCGACGGCACCCAGGGAACATCAATCTTTGTTTTCCCGGCATCAACGCCCAAGATCTCATCGCCGTTCTCCAACCCAGAATAGCTGCATCTTCAGGTTCAGCCTGCAGCAGCGGCATCGTAGAGCCATCTCACGTCTTAAGAGCAATCGGCTGCTCTCACGAGGAGGCCCAATCATCCATCCGGTTCAGCCTTGGCCGAATGAGTACTCGCCAAGAGGTCGAAGAAGCCGTTGAAATCATTGTCGACGGCGTCACAAAACTGAGAAGAAGCTGACAAACGGGAAATCCCAAACGCTACTTCCAAAGAGAAGACACCGCATCATCGCTGCCACCCGCCCTTTTTCCACACCACGATGCCTCTCCAGTCGAGAATACTGACGTAGAGCTCGTGTTCTCTGGCCAACAGGCGGGCTTTTTCAATGTACCCCAGGATTTGGTTCTCGACTTTGTAAAAGCCCGTTGCGAAATAGGGATTGCTCTGCTTGGTTCCGCCGAGGCCCTGGATGAATTCCTCCAGGACCGGGACGGTGGGGGTTTCGACAATGATGGTTCCCTCGGCGGGATCCACGCTCGGGTTGCCCATCTCGATACCGATCCAGCCGAAGTCTACCCTGGCCAGAATGTTGGCGGGGAGAAGGCCGGGCGAGTGCCACTTCAGACCGTATTCCCGGAGAATTTCGGCAACCTTGCGGTCTCTGGAGTCGCTCGAGGCCTCGAGCTGTTCCAGAACGGCGACGACCCGGCCTTCGAGAACGGGCCGCAGAAACCGCAGCAGCTCCCTGCCGCTGGTGCCGTACTGCTTGGGCGTGCCAAAGATCTTCAGCCACAGGTGCAGCAGAGACCGCAGCGCCTCTCCTTCCGGGCGCGGGTCGGCGTCAAGCCGGGAGGTCAGCACGTCCGGACAATGGCCCGTCTTGACGTCCCGGATTGCGGAATAACTGCTGCGTTCTTTGCGTGAAATGATGGGCCGGGCCTTTTCAAGAAGCTTTTTCGTCTGCCGGGAAAATTCTTCCGGCGACATGGGGGGCTGTTTTGCGATGGCCTCCATGACCTTTCGGGACATCTCCTCCGCCTCCCGGCTTCTGCCCCGCTTTTCCGGATGCTTCTGCCGGTCTTCTTTTGGGGGACGGTCGACCGGCTTCCCAACCTCCTGCGCGTCCTGACAGGACGCCTCACGCGCGGACTCCGGCGTTTTCTCTTCGACGCCGGCGTCATCCTTCGTGCCGCCCTTTTGCCGGGAGCGAAACGGAATCAAAACCCCCTTGCCGTCTTTGTTCTCGCTGTCCTTGCTCATGACCCCTCCTTCCCGCCGGCAGACAGTGTTTCGATGACGGCTGCCCGATCACCACCTCTTCGGTGGCCGGGATCTGCAATCGATATCACTGGACGACGAACCGGTCGCCGATATCCGCTTTCAGCCAGTGGCAGCGCTGCAAGCCCCGCCGACCCAGAAAATCGCGTCAACGACCATAGAGAACAAACTGACCATACCAGTTTTCGGAATCATCCTCCAGGCATCTGGAGACACCGCAAACCCTGGGGATGCCGGCACAGGAACAGGGCAACCGTGCCATCACGGTAAAAATTTTCTTGCCAATCCCCCTCTTTTGATTCACGATAGTGAATTGACACCTATCGATTATCAAGCTAAAAACAACAAAAAGCTTACTTTAGTGGACCAAAACTCTTAAAATCTCACAATATAGACCACTATTGTGAACCAACATGATCTGCCATATTGAAGCCTATCTCAACGGTCGCTGGCAGGTGGCCGCGACCTTCGAACCCTACCCGGCAACGGTTGAAAGGGGAGTCGAGGGGCCCTGCCGGCTGCAATACGATGTCGACTACGCTGTTACCAACCTCGACAATCCCCGGGCCGAAATTGTTCCCGGCCTGAAAGTCGGGTTCGAGCTGTTTCAGTTCGAAACCTGGCCAGCCTTTCTGGTCGACCTGCTCCCCTCGGGCGCCGGTCGGCGGGCCTGGCTGCAACGCCTGCAGGCACCCGGCGACGGCCCTCACCTGGATTGGCACATGCTGACCAAAGGTGCCGGCAATCCTCCCGGGCACCTCCGGATTGCCGAAGCGATCCTCCCTCCCCCTCCCGATCAGTTCAGGGCCGGGTTTACCAAGCTGGACATCCTCGAACAGCAGGAAAACTTTCTTGAATACGCCGCCGAACGGGGCGCCCATGTCGCTGGCGCATCGAGCGTACAGGGGGAGGCCCCCAAATACCTGCTGGTCGAAGACCTCAACGGCATGTTTCACGCGGAGGGCGCACTGCCCGACGAGCGTATCAGCAAGTTTTGGCTGGTGAAATTCCCCCGCGGCAAACGCTCGAATCCGCGCAACCGGAAGGTTCTGAAAAACGAGGCCCCCTATCTCGAGGTCGCCCGTCGCTTCGGCATTCGGACCGGCGCTCCCCTGGAATACCAGAACGACACCCTCTTTGTGCCACGGTTTGATCGTGCCGTTCAATCTGGCAGGGTCGTTCGCCACGGGATGCACAGCCTCTACGCCCTGGCCAATATCCCCGGGTTCGGAGCCGCCGTCCATCATGAAATCTACTGCCAGGCCCTAGCCAGGGCCGCCACCGATCCGGCCGCGGAATTACGGGAATATCTGCTCAGGGACATTCTGAACCTGGCACTGCGCAATACCGACAACCACGGCCGCAACAGCGCCATCTTGCGACAGGCCGACAAGATCGCCCTTTCTCCTGTCTTTGATTTCGCCCCGATGTTTCTCGATCCCGAGGGCATCAGCCGGGTCACCCGCTGGCAGGACGAAGTTCCCGGCAACCAGCCGGAGTGGGGCGCCATCGCGGAAAAACTCCGCTATGGCCTCGACCCGCAGGAAACCCGCGACTGGCTCTCGTCCCAGGCCGAAAAGGTTCGAACATTACCCGACATCATGCACGACTGCCGGGTCGATGACGACCTCATCGAACGGCTGGCCGGCTGGATCGGAGAGGTTGCCAGGGGACTTGACGCCGCCAGGGCCAGGACCGTGCAGGGAGGAACCCCATGAAACGACCCGAACTGAAGGAAATGACCAGGCTGAAAGAGACCCTCTACAGGGATCTGGCAACCGGCGCCATCGACATCCGGGAAGCCACCCGGAGAATGCGCCGAATCCTGGGCATGAGCCAGAAGGAATACGCCCGGAAAGTGGCCCGCATTTCCCCGCGCATTCTGGCTGAATTCGAAACCGGAACGGGCAACCCCACCCTGGCGACCCTGGAAAAGATTGCCGCCCCCTTCGGACTGAAAGTGACATTTCTGCCGCCGCCCTCCTGGCGGAACCCTGAAGAACACAGCTGACCTTGCGGGCAAACGCAAAAAGGCCCGCAGGATTTCTCCTGCGGGCCTGATCAATCTGGCTCCCCGAGCAAGACTCGAACTTGCGACAGGGTGGTTAACAGCCACCTGCTCTACCAACTGAGCTATCGGGGAACAAACTCCACCTTGGTGGAGCGAACGAATATATACACTGACAGAATGCCGGTGTCAAGCCAGAAAATGACCTCCGTCACCTCCGCCGGCCGGCAGGGCGCAACTCCTTGTTTATCCTCCCCTTTTCAGCTCGAGCAGAATCAGCTTGGCGACCGCCTTGACGGTTTCGAACACCCCCTCGCCGGTGGTGGCGCAGGCCTCGAAGTCGGGCACGCCCCTGGGGTTGAGCAGCCGGCGCAGTTCTTCCACCGGGGTGACGTTGGGCAGGTCGCGCTTGTTGTACTGGACGACGAAGGGCAGGTTCTCGAGCTTGTAGCCCTGCTCTTCGAGGTTTTCCTCGAGGTTGATCAGGCTTTCGATGTTGGCGTCGAGGCGCTCTTCCTGCGAATCGGCGACGAACACGACGCCGTCGACCCCCTTGAGGATCAGCTTGCGCGAGGCATCGTAAAAGACCTGTCCGGGCACGGTGTAGAGGTGAAAACGGGTCTTGAAGCCGCGGATCTCCCCCAGGGCCAGGGGCAGAAAGTCGAAGAAGAGGGTTCGCTCGGTTTCGGTCGCCAGCGAGATCATCTTGCCTTTGGCCGCTGGGTCGGTCTTCTGGTAGATGTACTGCAGGTTGGTGGTCTTGCCGCACAGTCCGGGCCCGTAGTAGACGATCTTGCAGTTGATCTCCCGCGATGCGTAGTTGATGAAGGACATGATCCGCTACCCCGTCACTTGAACAGGTTGTCGATGTCGTCGTCGGTGATTTCGGCGAAGGGACTCTGGGTCTGGCCCGCCCTTTCCAGCTGCTCGGTCTTGCGGCTCAGCGCCTCGAAAATCCGGGCCAGTTCGTCGCTGGCCTTCTTCACCCGCAGGCGGACCAGGCCCAGGGACGAGCGCTGGTCGAAGATGACGACCAGGATCACCCGCTGGGCGACGATGGAGATGTGGATATTGTCCTTCTCCCCTTCGTGGAAGAGGATGGAAAATTCCTTCTCGCCGATCAGCTTGGCCAGGCCGCCGGTGGCGGCGATGTTGCCGGCGGTCAGCGAAGCGAGGCTGGTGGTGTCAAGGTGCTCGGTCTCCCCCGTGGACGATATGAGCTGACCGTTCTTGTCAACCAGAAAGATGACCTTGGAGTTTGATTCCCTCAGCAGCTTGTCCAGCACGGTGTTGATCTGCTGAAGTTCCTCCTCGTACATGACAAAGGGAGAGGTATGGGTCCCGAACATGCGAAAGCTCCTTCGGCAGGTTTGCGCATCCGTCGTTATATAGCATCAAACCCCTGTACGGGCAAGGACTTTACCCGCCAGGGACCGCTTCCGAACCGGGATGGAACCGGTCGAAAAAAAAGATCCCCGGCGCTTGTGCGCCGGGGATCTCGGCCATTTGCATACCGGGCTTTCAGCTTACTCGCCCTTGCCGCAGTCAGCCTGCAGCGCCGCCAGCTTCTTATAGAGATCGTAGCGGTTGGCGGCGTCCCTGGCGCTTCGCTCCAGCAGGGCGTCGGCCTGCTCGGGGTTGGCCTTCTTCAGCACCCGGAAACGGTTCTGGTGGTTGGCGAACTCCTCGAAGCTGATCGAGGGATCCTTGCTGTCGAGCTGCAGCGGGTTCTTGCCCTGCTCGACCAGGCGCGGATCGTAGCGGAAGAGCGGCCAGTAGCCGGAGTTGACGGCCTCCTTGCAGTTGTCGACGGCGGTGGTCATGTTGATGCCGTGGGCGATGCAGTGGCTGTAGGCGATAATCAGCGACGGTCCGGGATAGGCGTCGGCCTCGAGGAAGGCCTTGACGCACTGCGCCGGGTTGGCCAGGGAGACCCGGGCGACATAGATGTTGCCGTAGGTCATGGCGATCATCGACAGGTCTTTCTTCGGCATCTGCTTGCCGCCGGCGGCGAACTGGGCGACAGCGCCCAGCGGCGTCGACTTGGAAGCCTGGCCGCCGGTGTTGGAGTAGACCTCGGTGTCGAGCACCAGGACGTTGACGTTGGCGCCGGAGGCGAGAACATGGTCCAGGCCGCCGTAGCCGATGTCGTAGGCCCAGCCGTCGCCACCGTGGATCCAGACCGACTTGGCCACCAGGTAGTCGATGTTGACCAGCAGCGGCCTGGCGGTTTCGTGGGTGCAGGCGCCGAGAATCTTGCTCAGCCCGGCCACCCGGCCCCGCTGGGCCTCGATCTCTTCCTGGCTGTCCTGGGCGCTGGCGAGGATTTCACGCTTCAGATCGGCCGTGCCTTCGCAGGCCTTGCAGCCGCACTCGATGTTCTTCTCGAGCAGCTCGCGGGCATAGGCCGTGGTCTTGTCGATGGCCAGCCGCATGCCGAAACCGAACTCGGCGTTGTCCTCGAACAGCGAGTTGCTCCAGGCCGGACCCAGGCCGTCCTTGCGCTTGGTCCAGGGCGTGGTCGGCAGGTTGCCGCCGTAGATGGAGGAGCAGCCAGTAGCGTTGGCCACCACCATCCGGTCGCCGAACAGCTGCGAACAGAGCTTGACGAAGGGGGTCTCGCCGCAGCCGGCGCAGGCGCCGGAGAATTCGAACATCGGCGGCAGCAGCTGGCTTCCCTTGAGGGAGGCGCGGTTGATCAGCGCCGGGTCGGTGTCGGGCAGACCGAGGAAGAACTCCCAGTTGACCCGCTCCTTCTCGCGCAGCGGGAACTGCGGCTCCATGTTGATCGCCTTGACGCCCTCTTCGGTCTTGCTCTTGGCCGGGCAGTTGTAGACGCAGGCGCCGCAGCCGGTGCAGTCCTCGACCGCCACCTGCAGGGTGAACATCTTGCCGTCCATGTCCTTACCCTTGGCCGGCACCGCCTTGAAGGCCTCGGGCGCGCCCTTCAGCTCGGACTGGTCATAGATCTTCATCCGGATGGTGGCATGCGGACAGACGAAGGAGCAGATGCCGCACTGGATGCAGAGATCTTCCTTCCAGACCGGCACGTTGACGGCGATGTTGCGCTTCTCGAAGGCCGCGGTGCCGGTGGGGAAGGTGCCGTCGGCCGGCATGGCCGACAGGGGGAGCTTGTGGCCGAGACCGTCGATGATCGGACCGAGGGTCTTGCGCACCATCTCCGGGGTGCCCTCCCACTTGCCGACCTGCATTTCGATGGTGCTGTCGGCACTGGCGGGCACCTCGACCTCGAAGACGTTCTCGAGAGCGATGTCGACCGCCTGCTTGTTCATGTTGACCACCTTCTCGCCGGCCTTGCCGTAGGACTTGACGATGGCGTCCTTGATCTCGCGCACCGCCTGCTCGAGCGGGATGATGCCGGAGATCTTGAAGAAGGCGGTCTGCATGATGACGTTGATGCGCGGACCGAGACCGATCTTCTCGCCCAGGTGCACGCCGTCGATGACGAAGAATCTGAGCTTCTTGTCGATGATCTGCTGCTGCACCTTCTTCGGCAGCTTGCTCCAGACCTCGTCCTTGCCGTAGGGGGCGTTGAGCAGGAAGGTGGCGCCCTCCTTGGCGTTTTTCAGCATGTCGTACTTCTCGAGGAAGGAGAAGTTGTGACAGGCGACGAAGTCGGCCTCGTTGTCGGAGATCAGGTAGGTCCCCTTGATCACCTCGTCACCGAAGCGCAGGTGACTGGTGGTCATGCTGCCGGCCTTCTTGGAATCGTAGACGAAGTAGGCCTGAACCTTGTAGTCGGTGCAGTCGCCGATAATCTTGATCGAGTTCTTGTTGGCGCCGACGGTGCCGTCGGAACCGAGACCGTAGAACATGGCGGCGTAGCCCTTGAACGGCACCTTGAAGTTCTCGTCGAAGGGCAGGCTCAGACCGAGCAGGTCGTCCTCAAAGCCGACGATGAAGTGATTCTTCGGCTTGTCGAGCAGCAGGTTGTCGAGCACCGCCTTGCACATGCCGGCGTTGAACTCGAAGGAGCCGAGACCGTAGCGGCCGCCGACGATGGTCGGATAGCCGGCAAAGGAGGTCATGCCGTCGACCATGCCCTCGCCGATGGCGGTACGGACGGCCTGGTAGAGGGGCTCGCCAATGGAGCCGGGCTCCTTGGTGCGGTCGAGAACGGCGATCTTCTTCACCGTCGACGGCAGCGCCTTGCAGAACTGCTCGACCGGGAAGGGCAGGAACATGCGCACCTTGACCAGACCGACCTTCTCGCCCTGGGAGTTGAGGTAGAGGACCAGCTCCTCCATCGCCTCGCAGCCGGAGCCCATCATCACCACCACCCGCTCGGCGTCGGCGGCGCCGACGTAGTCGACCAGGTTGTACTGGCGGCCGGTCAGCTTGGCGAACTTGTCCATCTGCGCCTGCATGATTCCGGGCACCTTCTGGTAATAGGGGTTGACCGACTCGCGGCCGTGGAAGTAGACATCGGGATTCTGGGCGGTTCCGCGCAGCACCGGATGGTCGGGAGAGAGCGCCCGGGCACGATGGGCGGCGACCAGCTCGTCATCGATCATGGCCCGCATGTCATCGTGGGTCAGTTCCTCGACCTTCTGCACCTCGTGCGAGGTGCGGAAACCGTCGAAGAAGTGCAGCACCGGCACCCGCGACTCGAGCGTGGCGGCCTGGGCGATGAGGGCGAAGTCCATGACCTCCTGCGGATTGTTCGAGCAGAGGAAGGTCCAGCCGGTGGAACGGCAGGCCATGACGTCGCTGTGGTCGCCGAAGATCGACAGCGCCTGGGCGGCGATGGCGCGGGCCGACACGTGAAAGACGGTCGGCGTCAGCTCGCCGGCGATCTTGAACATATTGGGGATCATCAGCAGCAGCCCCTGCGAGGCGGTAAAGGTAGTGGTCAGGGCCCCGGCCTGCAGCGAGCCGTGCACGGCACCGGCGGCACCGCCCTCGGACTGCATTTCGACCACCCTGGGTACCGTGCCCCAGATGTTCTTCTCGCCCCTGGCGCTCTTGGCGTCGGAGATTTCGCCCATCACCGACGAAGGGGTGATGGGATAGATGGCAATCACTTCGTTGGTGGCATGCGCAACGTGTGCCGCCGCCGTGTTGCCGTCAATACAGACCATCCTGCGTGACATATACGTCCTCCTTTTGGCTTGATGACTGGTTGTCAACCTGTCCTGTCCGTCACTCTCCCCAATGAGCGGCGGAGTTTCGAGCTGGTTCGCGACAGGAGCGTACGGTATGCAGTATACACCACAAGAGAAAAAAAACAGTCAGAGCTCGCGCCGCCCCTCCACCGCCCGATGAACGGTGGCGTCGTCGATGAATTCGAGATCGCTGCCGGTGGGTATCCCGTGCGCCAGCCGGGTCACCCGCAGGTTCAACGGTCGGATCTGCTCCGCCAGGTAGAGCGCCGTGGCGTCCCCCTCGACGGTGAAATTGGTGGCGATCAGCACCTCCTCCACCGCGCTCTTCCGCAGGCGGCGTATCAGCTCGCTGATACGAATATCATCCGGGCCAATACCGTCAAGGGGCGACAGCACTCCCTGCAGCACGTGATAGCGACCGCGGAACGACCGGCTGCGCTCGATGGCCAGCAGATCCTGCGGCTCTTCGACCACGCACAGAAGCCGCTCGTCCCGCGCCGGATCCCGGCAGATGGGACAGGGATCGACCTCGGTCATGTGGAAGCAGACCGAGCAAAACCCGATATTTCTGTGCAGGTCGAGAACGGCCTCCGCCAGGGCCTCCGCATCCGCTTGCGGACGTGACAGAAGCGAGAAAGCCAACCGGGTTGCCGTCTTCTTGCCGACACCGGGAAACTTGGCCAGTTCGGCGACCAGCCGGGCGAAAGACGGGATGGAGTCTAGCATGAGATTTCGCAAAAATCCAACAATATGGAACGCCGTTTTATTTTTATAGGATCACCAAAAAAACTTTACAACGACCTTAAAAGCCGCCGGTAAATTGGTCAGGCCAGCCCAGTTGTAATACCACGGTTTCGCACCAGGAATCAAGGTTTTATCGTCACTTTCGTCGGCACCAAAAGACGCTTTGGCCCTCCCAAACAGCAACGCCTCCCGCGAAGGGAGGCGTTGGCAAAGCCGGTTCAGAACATTCCGGGGATGTTGAGCCCGCCGGTCAGCTTGCCCATCTCTTCCTGCATCATCTCCTGGCTCTTCTTCAGCGCCTCGTTGACCGCCGCCAGCACCAGATCCTGCAGCATCTCGACATCCTCGGCGTCGACGACGCCGGGGTCGATCGTCAGCGACAGCAGCTGCTGGCGGCCGTTGACCACCGCCGTCACCATGCCGCCGCCCGCCGAGGCCTCGACCTCGCGTTCGGCCAGCTCCTCCTGCAGGCGCATCATCTTCTTCTGCATCAGCTGCGCCTGCTTCATGATGTTGCCCAGTCCTTTTGCCATTTTCTTCCTCCGCATGCCCTTGCGGGCGATTGATGTCGGTTCAGACGAACTCCTTGTCGATGGGGCGCACGTCAAGCACCTCGGCCCCGAATATCTCCCGCGCCGAGCGGATGAGGGGATGCCCGAGGGCGTCCTCCCGCAGCCGCCGCCTGCGATCCGACTCCTGCCGCCGCCTCTCCTCGGCCAGCGAGGGCGGCGCCGGCTCCCGGTCGGGCTCGATACCCCGGACCCTGAGATTCACCGGGCAGCCGAAATAGTCGGAGGCCAGCCGGGCCACGTCCTGCTGCATGTCGCGGTCGCCGAGCTGAACCAGTTCGAAGGAGCCTTTCGGCAGGCCGATCTCGATCTCCGGCGGTTCCAGCCTGAGGGGACTCGCCTTTTCCAGGATGGCGGCCAGCAGGGGACGAGTGCCTCGGACCTGTTCGATCAGCCCCGGCCACCCGCCCGACGCGGGCATCGGGGCGACCGGGGCCTCAGCCTTTTTTGCAGCCGGCTCCTGTCGGTCGCGTGAAGGGGGCGGTGAAGCCGGGCGGGGCACGCCGCCGGCCGGGCCGGACGCCACCATCCCCGCCAGCCGTTTTTCCAGGTCGGTCAGCTTGCGCAGCAGGGTGCCGACATCCTCGGCCGGCGGCAGCAGCGCCAGGCGCAGCAGGGAACTTTCCACCGCCAGGTACTGCATCGAGGCGGCGGCCACCTCCGGCTCCAGCCTGAGCAGCGCGCCCTGCAGCCGCTGCAGATCCTCGAGGCTGGTCTGCCCGGCCAGCGCCTTCAGCTCGTCCAGTTCTTCCGGCGTGACGTCGAGAGCCTCTTCGGGGTCATCGAGAATGCGGCAGAACACCAGCGACCGGCAGGCCTCGGCCAGATCGCGGCAGTACTGGCGGAAGGAGTAGCCGAGATGGTCGACCCGGCGCACCAGGTCGAGCAGCCGCGGGCAGTCACGCTGGATCAGCCCCTCAAGGGTTTCGAACAGCAGCCGGCGGTCGATGAATCCGAGCAGGCCGCGCACGTCTTCGTCGGGTACCCGGTCGCCGCAAAAGGCAATGACCTGGTCGAGGGCCGACAGCGCGTCGCGCATGCTCCCCTCACCCCGCCGGGCGATCATGGCCAGGGCGCCGTCGCTGATGTCGATCCCTTCGGCGTCGACGATCTGCCGCAGCCGATCGACGACCCGCTTCAGGGGAATCTTGCGAAAATCGAACCGCTGGCAACGCGACAGGATGGTGATCGGAATCTTGTGCGGCTCGGTGGTGGCGAGAATGAACTTGGCATGCTCCGGCGGTTCCTCCAGCGTCTTGAGCAGGGCGTTGAAGGCATTGATGGAGAGCATGTGCACTTCATCGATGATGAAGATCTTGAACCGCGACTTCGAGGGCAGATAGCGGATATTGTCCCGCAGGTCGCGGATGTCGTCGACGCCGGTATTGGAGGCGCCGTCGATCTCGAGAACGTCGGTGCCGTTCCCCTCGGCGATCTCGAGGCAGGAAGAGCACTGGTTGCACGGCTCGGCGGTGACGCCGGTTTCACAGTTGAGGGCCTTGGCGAAGATGCGGGCCGCCGAGGTCTTGCCCACCCCGCGGGCGCCGGTGAAGAGAAAGGCGTGGTGCACCCGGCCGGAGCGGATGGCGTTGGCGAGGGTCTGGCTGACGTGTTCCTGGCCGATCAGGTCGGCGAAGGATTGCGGGCGCCACTTGCGGGCCAGGACCAGATAGGACATGCGGTTTCTCCGTGCAGAATCCGGCTGGACATTGCCGGCACAAGTGACAGCCAGGCACCCCCGCGGCACACGGGGAAAGTTGCTACCGCTGCTCCCTTCCGGGCCTGACGGGGTTCACAACCGCCCGTTGCGCGGGACCCGGCTGTCACTTCTGACGGCAAGGCCGGCCGCCACGAAGAGGGCAAGCAGGAAGGGTCGAAATCAAGGGACGGCCCCCTTCGACGCCTGACCTGGATGCAGGAATCGGCGAGTTCCCTTGCCGGAACCCGCTCTGTATCTACTTAGAACTGGCGGAGAGGGAGGGATTCGCCCACTTCGTTGCCGCCATCACGGCGGCTCCTGCGTCGGCTCCCCTCCGCTCGCTGCCGCGGCCATCACTGGCCGCTCTTCGTCCACTGGACGCGCTCGCTGCGCTTCGAATCCCTCCCCGGGACTCGCGTTGCTGATTGAACTGGCGGAGAGGGAGGGATTCGAACCCTCGGTACCTTTCGGTACACACGATTTCCAGTCGTGCACCTTCGGCCGCTCGGTCACCTCTCCGCAGGTTGCGTAGCATACACGATGGCCCTGTGGCTGTAAAGGCTTTTGCCGGCGCGAGTCAAGCAGTCCGGCCGGCGGCGGAAATCAGTGAAAAAGGCGGGGCGCGTACTCGACTTCCAGTGACAGCTCGGACAGGTCATCCTTGAGGCCACGACGCGGAATCCGCAGTCGTTCGCGGTGCTCCTCGAGGTAGCGGGACATCTCGTCGGCCGGCATCGGCCGGGCGAAAAAGTAGCCCTGCATCTCCCGGCATCCCTTCGCCTTGAGAAACTTGAGCTGCTGCGCCGTTTCCACCCCCTCGGCGATGACGTCCAGCTCCAGGCTGCCGGCCATGGCGATGATCGCCTCGACGATGGCGGCGTCATCCCGGCTGCTGGTCACCTCGCGGACAAAGGACTGGTCGATCTTGATCCGGTCGATGGGGAAGTGCTTCAGGTAGTTGAGAGAGCTGTAACCGGTGCCGAAGTCGTCGATGGCCAGCTCGACGCCACGCACCTTGAGAAACTCCAGGATCCGGCTGGTCGACCGGGCATCTTCCATCAGGTAGGTTTCGGTCAGCTCCAGCTCCAGGTAGCAGGGATCGAGGCCCGTCTCGGCGAGGATGCGGTCGATCATCTCCACCAGGTCGGGCTGGCGGAACTGGCGGCCGGAGATGTTGACCCCCACCCGCACCGGAGGATAACCCTGGTCCTGCCAGGCCCTGACCTGGGCGCAGGCCGTCCGGAGCACCCATTCGCCGAGGGGACGGATCAGGCCGGTATCCTCGGCCACCGGGATGAAACGGCCGGGAGAGATGAGGCCGTCCTGCGGATGCCTCCAGCGGATCAGCGCCTCGACCCCGATCAGCGTGCGACTGTGCATGTCCCACTGCGGCTGGTAGTAGAGTTCGAACTGCTCCTCCTCGATGGCCCGGCGCAGCTTGTGCTCCAGCGCATTGCGGTCGAGCGCGTTGCGGTTCATCTCTTCGGAGAAGAACTGGAAATTGCCCCGCCCCTTCTCCTTGGCCTCGTACATGGCCATGTCGGCATGTTTGAGCAGGCTGTCGGCGTCGGCTGCGTCGTAGGGAAACATGGAGATGCCGACGCTGGTCGAAGTAAAGACTTCCTTGCCGTTCAGCTCGAACGGCTCGCTCAGCAGCCGCAGCACCTTTTCGGCGACAATGGCCGGGTCGCGTTCGTTCTTCACCGCGGTGAGCAGGATCACGAACTCGTCCCCTCCGAGCCGGGCGACGGTATCGCTCTGGCGAACGCAGGAGTTGAGCTTGGCGGCCACCATCTGCAGCAGGATGTCGCCGGCATCGTGCCCCAGGGTGTCATTGACATCCTTGAAGCGGTCGAGATCGAGAAAGAGCAGCGCCAGGGCCCGCTTGTGCCGCCGGGCCTGGGCCAGGGCCTGCTGCAGCCTGTCCCGCAACAGGCTGCGGTTGGGCAGGCCGGTGAGAATGTCGTGGTAGGCCAGCTTGCGGATTTCCTGTTCCGCTTCCTTGCGCTCGGTGATGTCGCGAATGGAGCCAACCAGCTTCAGCGGCTTGCCCTTTTCGTCGCGCACCAGGCTGGCGTTGATCGAACAGGCGATGACCCGGCCGCGCCGTTGCCGGAGATTGATCTCGAAATCCTTCAGGCGTTCTTCCTGCAGCAGGGCCTTGCGGATTTCCGCCGCCTGGTTCGGATCGTCGCACAGCATGCCGAAAGGCATGCCGATCAGCTGGTCGCGCCGAAAACCGAGCGCCCTTTCGACCGACGGACTGACCTCGATGATCAGCCCGCCCATGCTCGACTCGAAGTAAACGTCCTGGATGTTGCTGAAAATCCGCCGGTAGCGCTCTTCGTTTTCCCGCAGAGCCTCCTCCGCCAGCCGCTTGGCGGTCACGTCGCGCAGGGTTCCGGCGACGCCCGTGATCCCCTTCCCCACCCGGCCGAAGGGACGGGCGACCATCTCCACCCAGCGGTAGCTGCCGGTGGCCGTCTTCAGCCGCAGGTCGGTCTTGATGCAGGGCACCTCGCCGACCAGGACCGTCTCGAGCAGGCTCTGCGCCCTGGCGGTATCGGGGGGATAGACGCTGTCGCGGAACGGCGAACCGAGGCTGGCGGCGACGGGAAATCCGGTCACTTCTTCCCAGGCCGGATTGAGATAGATCCAGACCCCATCGCCGTCGATCTGGTAGAAGACGTCACTGGCCGCCTCGACCAGCAGGCGGTAACGGTCCTGTTCCTCGTCCCGGGCAGACATGGACGCCCCGGGCCCGGACGAAGTCCCGAAATCTGCCTCCACCATCTCACCAGTCGACGATATCTGCAAATGCGGGTTCACCAACAAATCCTCGAGAGTGCCAGATGCCAGCCTATCGGTCGCCTGCCCATGCAGGCTCACATTCATCTTATCGACCGGCCGGCGTCACCGCTTTAACCAAAATGACATCCCGCCAAATCCCGCGCTTACCCGCTGATGCCATATCCTGCCGGCAACCCACACATTCGGCACCAGATTTCGTTTCCAAGCGCACCAAGAGCGTACCACGTCACATAAAAAAGTCAGGCCGGGTTGCATACGCAACCCGGCTGAAGTCCGGAAAGCATCTTACTGGTGGATGATCGATTACAACGAGCAGCGTCCTCACGATTCCCTGGGGGATCTGACGCCTGCCGAATACATGTCAAAGAACGCTGAAAACTCTACTTTTCAACTGTCTGCTTGATGGGGAAGCTTACGTGATTACCGCGGCGATTCCCTTTTGATGTTATAGACGGACCGGCCTTCGGCGAGGATATTATCCGGAGCTCCATCAGGATAAACTACAGTATGGGCATTACCCACCCTGTTGCCAACAAATCTCACGCGCGACTCTGCAACCAAATCACTGTCAAATGCAGGTCTCAGATAATCCACCCTCATGTCTATGGTAGAAATCTTGTCGTTAAAATTGCACATGGACCAGACTGCAAATCCACCGCAAGTGACGATAAGTGTCGATAGAACACCGCCATGAAGTGTACTTCTCATGCTGTCGCCAACAAGTTCCTCTCGAAAGGGGACGTAAAGGGTGCATACCCCTTCCCCCAAAAAACGCACTTTAACGCCGAGGAGCCGATGAAAAGGAATCTGTTCCTCAATTATGGCACGAAAATATGTAAAGTCCTTTGTCGTCAAAGAATGCTCCATTTGTTTAATTAGCAGATCAACCTAATATCGCCTTATTCATTTACTTTGCCTCCGGTTTGGTCTTGCCGGAATGGCGTTATGTTATCCCTGTAACCGCTCCGTCAGCGCCGGCACGAACTGCTTGACGTCCGCCACCACCAGAACGTCCGCCACCTCGCCGATCGGCGCTTCAGGGTCGGTGTTGATCGCCAGGATGAAGTCCGATTTCTT